>JAAZNW010000113.1 GCA_012798065.1 Chloroflexota bacterium | reverse complement strand
ATAGAACAAATCTCGTTGCAAGAGCAAGGCAACCTCACGCAAGTTCCCAGGGCGGCAAACCAGTGCCTCCAAGGCAGCCGGGATTTGAGAACCGCCCTGTTTTATAAGGTAGCGTAATCCTAATAATTGCAAAGGGTAATCTTGTGAATGAATGAGAGTACCCAATAAATCACTTGAGTTCCCTTTATAAGGGGAATCTGAACTAATCGTTTCGAGGAAATGGAGAATTGTGGGGTTTTTGCCCAATGGGGGTAAGGGACGAGGAATAAAAGGGGCTGGGCTCCATTGGTTTTCGATGGCCTGGGCTGCAGCATCCCTTACCATCCATGCGTGATCAGTGCTGTTAAGATGGTGAAGTTCTTTTACGGACCAGTCTTGATTGATCATTCGTAGACCAGCAATTGCGTTACGCCGACAATTGGAGTCCTCTAAGGTTGCATACCGCTGTAATTGTTCAAGCCCTTCATCCCCTTCAAGAGACATTAAAACGCCTATGTTTTGCCCCCCTAACCCGTGCATTTCGAAATCGATCAGAGAAGCCCTATCAAGTTCAGGATGCCTGATGAGCATGAGCAAAGCCAGTTCTCTCAGCATAGGTAGATCACTGGAAAGGAATGGCGCGAGGAGATCGGCGTATTTTGCTTCTCCGCTAAGACCGACGAGCAGAATGATCAGTTGAGAAGTGTCTATATCAGTAGATGATGAGAAATGCTTCAGGAGGTAAAAGAGAATGTTTTCCTGTGAATAAAAAATGAGGTTAGCGGCAAGATAACGCGTGGAAAGCGGCAATTTGAGCGAGGTAACAACCTTCGCGATTTTTTCTAAGCCAGAGCCACAGAGTACCTTTTTATTCTTTTTTACCAGGATATGCTCTAAAGTTAATAGCAAATTCATGTCATTAATTTGCTCGGATCTTTGCACCCATTCTCCCAGGTAATGGGTCTGGTGAGAGAGTTGCGTGATCCTGTCTTCAATCGGGGAACACAATAACCTGGCGGGATCGAGAACCAATGGATGGCTGTCTGACATAGCCAATAAATGGCAATTCAACTCGGCGTTTAACAGTCGAAGATGCCCATCTGGGTTACTGATAAGAACTCGGTTGTTTATCAGAGCATCAATTGCCTTTTCACCTGAAATCGTTAAGGAGGGTACGTCGTTGCTTGGAGGTAAGCGGACCAATCCTTCCGACTGAAACAGGCTGGAACCGTTCTCTAAAGGATGGGCATAACTTCTTAACAGAAGGACCAGTTCATGTGCCGATAGCTTATTCCCGGTCACGTAGCGGATGTAAGGTTCCACGAAGGATTTCTCTGACTTACTGGATGGAAATAGATAGGAAAAGACCTGAATGGTTGTACTGAATAATTCAAGTGAGGGTTTAAATTGTTTCACCCAACCTTGTACAACTTCTTTTTCCAGTAGGCTGGAGTTGTCTAAGAAAAGGCCGCATATTTTTAACGCTAATCTCTTGTTTTCTTCCAGGGAAGGAGGTTTGAGATAAAAAGAGACGAAACCGGCTTTAATTAAATTCCCTGTATAAAACGGGCCTGAAACCGTAATTATTTGGACGGATGGGTTTTGTATTAGAAATTCTTGGATGCGAATAACATACTCATCAAATTCTTCAGGTTCTAATTCATCAAGCCCATCTAAGCAGAGCAGCAATCTTTTTTGGGAACGATATTTTTCAATGATGGGCTCAAGGCCGTTTTTTTTATTAATGGCACTGCGAGCCCCTATACTGTCAAGAATAGCATTTTCAAGCGTTTTTTCAGTTCCAGAAAAAGTGAGATTTCTGGCATGAATGAAAATAGGTAAAAACTGATTTAGCTCAACAACAGGGCATCTTCCTTCCAAAAGCTCAATTACCAGGTTGGCAATGGTACAAGATTTTCCAGATCCGATACGCCCTTTGAGCACCACATTACATCCACCTGACAGAGCTTCACCGAGCGAAAGCAAAGGGAAGGGGTACTCTATTGCCAATTCTGGTATTTCGGCGATAGCGAGAGGTTTAAGCAACAAGCCATGTATTTCTTCAATATCCACTGATGGATCAAGGTAGAGTGGGTTACTGATCAATTTGCGAGAGATAAAAAGGTCACTCAACCGGCAAAAGAAAGCGAGCAAGTGTGAGCTTTCAGCCTCGCGCAAGAGAAATTTTCTGAGCTCTTGCTCATCATTGCGGTTTATTCCTGATTTTTTCTTTGCTTTATGCTTGTGTTTCTTGAAAAACAATAGGACATTGCGGCGTTTAATAAACAAAGTTAATAAGATACCTGCGGTTATGCCTATGATGAGCGATAATAAATCAGGCTTAAACATACAGGTCTCTAACCTAATCTGCGTAAAGAATCCTGCCGCAGGTTGGGCAAGAGATAATATCAATTCTGGATTTGGCTGATTGGCATTCCGCAGGGGTTAAAGTTGAACCGCAGACTGAGCACATTTGGTCTTCGATTTTTGAGACAGCGATACCTTTTTTCTTACTTCTTAAGGCATCATAAAGATTGAATAAATCATCGCCAACCTGAGAGACCACCAGGTCACGTTCTTTAAAAAGATGCTGATGGATAGTTATGAGCTCTCGCTTTTCTTCAACAAGGAGAGCGTTTATATTCAATTGTTCCAATTCGGCTGTTTTTAAGCGATCCAAAGAAAGAGCCAGCGCTTCTTCCAGTGATTCGATTTTCACCATCAATTCAAGTTGTTCATCTTCAAGGTCGGCGATATTTGACTGAATAAATGCGATTTCTTTTTGCAGATCCTGTAATTCTTTGGGATTTTTAATTGTACCGGAATAAAGAGAGGATTCGGATTGTTCGAGCTTATTTCTCCGGTTGAGCAAATTGTCTTCGATACGATTCATCTCAATCCTCAGCACACTGAGTTCTTCCGATAACTTATCTGTTTCATTTTTTATCGATTTAACCGTTGTGTCATTGGATAAGGAAGTTTCGATTGATTCAAGACGGGTCGTGTTCGCCATAAGACTGGAATCGATTTTCTGCAGTTGATACAGATGAAAAATTGAACTCATAAATAGCCCTTTGAATTATCTGTGCTTATTATACAAACAAAACTGGAAGATGAAAGCAATCTTCCAGTTTTGTTTTGTGCACAAAAACCAATAGATCAGTCCTCTTCTTTTAAAAAGGTTCTCCATTGGCTGTGAATTCCATCTGCGGTTACGCCAAAAAACAAACGGAAGCCATCTTCAGACCGATAAACCAGGTCAAAAAGGGTGTTTTTTCCTTGAGAATACTGCCGTATTAATCCATAATTACCCTGCCAGGTTATTGGCAGTGTATCCATATGGGGAATAAGCTCGTTGTACCTGGTAATGGCGTAGTGCCAAAGTCTTCGTGCTGAAGCCACTGTGACATTTTTTACGATGTTACCGTTACGCAAGTCGCGCATGGTGAAGAAGCTTTTACCGCCACGAATTACAGGCGTAATGACTTCGACCCCCGTGCGAGGTTCGATTCGCTCGTGAGAAATCTCTTCCGTAGGTGGAAGGTGAGCCAGCAACTTCGGGGAAGAGAGCGGAAGCGTATCCATTTGAAATTCAACCGCATGTCCTTTTCCTCTTAAAACAAGCGTTACGATTTCGTCACGAACAGCGATATTGGTCTCATCCTCGTCACGAATGTAAATCTTGTTTTCATCTAGCGCGTACGGCGCATCATCACCACGCGGGATCAAGATACGAATGATGGTTTGGTTCTTGTGTTTTTGAAGATCAATTGTGAGGTGGGTTGGCGGGCTTATTCTGTTCTGTATTTCTCTTTCAAGTTGTTTGACCGCTTGATCTGGGTTTGAAATGCCGACGACAGGTTTCGCTGAATTGCTGGAAACGCCCAGATATAAAGTACCTCCATTTGTGTTAAGAAAAGCGCATATGTCGGCGAGAACAGCGTAAAGGTTACCTCCTCGAACATTCAGGTTTTCATGAAAATCCTGGATGATATTCGGTCCTTCGTCCCGGGCGAGCTGAATGAAATCTGAAACGGGCTCCAAAGAAAGTCTGTGAGGGCGTGTGCGGGAAAAATCATTTGAATTAAACAATTCATGCAGGCTCTCAAAGGACAAATCCTGCAGGAATACTTCAGTGGAACGATCGCCTATACCCAGGTTCTTTTTTCTTACAGGATCGGTTGTGAGCCGGTGAGCATCAGACCCCTGGATGCAGTGCATGCGCCGGGGATATTCTGGTTTTGTTCCATTGAAAAACGCCGCTGTTGTTCGCGTCCCTTTTTGATCGAGATCAGTCACTTCTAGTGCGTGCAGGTGAGAATCCTGGGTGTACGCAATTCGGGTTTGACCGCCGAAACTTAAGCCTCGCATGGCGACACCATTGGTTGAATTGGCGTGAGCCGCAATAACGATGCCCCCTGCTTCATTGATGACACGGTAAGCGGTGATAACATCAACTGAGGCCCCGATGGCGGGGTTTCCGTCATCCAGCCCTCCGGGAGAAATTCCCAGGTCAAGAAGGACATGTTCAATTTCACGCACTGTTTTTTGAGGAGAAAATAAACCGAGGATGTGAAACCCGAAAGTAGCGGTAAACTCAAAACCAGGCAACAGAAGCATTTTCTTTTTCAACCGTCGATACTCTTGCAAGTTTTTGCTTTCTTCTGGAAGAAGACGACCTAGTTTTTCTAGTAATTCGAGTTGTTCGATCTCGTTTCGCAAGCGAGCGTACCCAGAAATAGTGTTGTGGTCAGTGAAAGCGATGATATTCAGATCGCGTTTTTCGGCTCTTTGTAATATATCTAAAAGCGTTACCTCCGGTTGTTGATAGTCCAAAGAAGCCGGTGTATGGATGTGAACATCCATTACATACCATTGTTTTTGTTTTTTAGGAGTTATATTGAGAGATTTCATTCTTTTTAAGTTAAATGGCGCCCTCGGTGGGAGTCGAACCCACAACCATCGGATTAGAAGTCCGGTGCTCTGTCCATTGAGCTACGAGGGCAGTGTTTAGCGACAGGGGCGAATTCCCTTGTAAACCTGGGATCCGGATAAAGTACGCAGAATTGTTTCTGCCGGCTTGCCTATTTTATCAGACAATTCCAGGGGGCTTAATGGCGTATTGCCATTGGCTAAAAATACACGAAAGATGGCATCGACCAAGGCGGTTTGGGTAGAATAAAAGCTATCCTGTTTAGCACAATGGTCCATTAAAGTGGATTGCAATCCATCGACTTGGATAATCTCGGCGGTAACAGGGTCAACCCAGTCAATGAAGAACTCATTACTTTGATTTGCAAACAAGCCTTGATGTTCTGGGCACAAGCAAGAAAACAGGAAAACACGCCAATTAGCGTCGTGAGTTTTCCACCAATCAAAGTCGATATGGTAGGTGGTGTTAATCGATGGTTTTACAAAACTAAAAGTCCTCTGGTCTGTCATAGGGCCATGTTTTCGTTCAATTTGAAGTAGAGGTCACCGAGATGCGTTGCCCAGGGTTGTGAGTGAAGTACAGATAGAATTGTGCTGGGAGGGGTGCGTCTGATGATATTTACCGCTGAATACAATTCCTGGGCGTGTATCTGGTTTTGTGTGTTCAGTTTGCCAATTTCACGCATTATGGTCAAAATCACTTTTTCAATTGGCTGTTTAAATTTGTTAGATGCCCATATATGATCCAGTGCGTTGACGTCCGGTACCATGATGGCCATACGCTCGTCATACGTACAGCTGATGACCTGTTTGAGCAGAGCAAAAACAATCCCTCCATCTGTTCCAACCAATACTGTGCGAATCCAATCACGAGAGTTCTTATTCTTGTGAGTCTGAATATTCACTTCACCCGGGGTGCTACTTTTAGATAGGGTTATAAAACTTCCGGGGATTACGCCCTGTTGCTCGTACCAGTTCTTAAGGCCATAAATGTAATGGTTAGGTCTGACTACCCAGCCGTCGAATTTTTGAAGAGAAGGAAAATCACAAAATTGAAATTTTACTCGAGGTGTCTCGTAAGCGGTTGGAAAAATGTTCTTGTTACGCTCCGTTAATGGCAGCGTACCGGCTCGCCAATGCGGGTAGGTTAGACTGATGGTTACTTCAGTTTTCAGGCTGTCTGATGGATACTGTTCCATTTCATCATCAACAAGCGCAGTTAATTCTGTCAAATTGGGAATTAAATCAGGATTGTCAGGTAAAGAACCCGCGAAATTAAGCGTAAGAGGTGGGTTTTGAACTTCAAGAGGTTCAAGCCGTTTTAAGAACCAAAGCGTTACTCCTGCCGGGCCAACTTCATCAAACCTGCCATCTTGTTCAAGGGCAAAATTCATTGAAAATTCGGTAAGTTTTGCGTTATTGCTTAAAGGTAATTCAATTTGGGAAATTAATTCGGCAGTCGTAAAGGGTCCGCCGCCCGCCATTTCGAGCACTGCTTCGCATAAATTCAAAGGGCCGATACCAATGTCGAATATGAGTGCCCTCGGGAAGTATTGGCGGGCAATACAGATCAGATCCGGATTGTTTTCAAGAGATTTTGATAATTTTTCAGCCAGAATTTGACCATATTCGCTAAAAACGTAATCGGCATCAAGGAGAATATTCTTTTCAGTTGGTGTTGGATTATTGAGAATATGGTCCGGTAAATTTGCCGCAAAAAAGAGATGCTCGCCTGTTGACATCTCTACTTCAATCACCTGTAAATCAGGGTACGCAGGATTAAGCCCGCTACGTGTTGACTTAACCTCTCCGCTTATTTGCCCCTTGGCTGGAAAAATGAGCTTATCACCAATGGAATAAGTTTTTTCCGGCAGGTAATGAGCGCCTTTATTCGAATTTTCAACTAACAGAGCACGTTCTTTCTCAGCGATTTTTTGGCGAATGAGGAATTTGGTGATTTCAAACTTGTCTAATGGAGATTCTGTTTCTAGTAAATAGTTGTAAATGTCTTCCAGGTCGTTAACTGAAATTTGGTAACCTTCCCAAAAATTAGCGTTAATTGTCATACGAAAAATACCATTCCTGAATATAAAAATACCATATGATTATACCTTAGGTTGAAATGAATTAAGGATACTCTCTACTTAACCACTCAAGAGGGTCTACTTGAACTTCATTCACCCAGAGCTCCCAATGCAAATGCGCTCCTGCACCGAGATAATCTCCGGCCCCATTTACCCGGCCAGTATTGCCAACAGTTCCAATCACGTCTCCGGTGTTCACGCGATCACCTAACTTAACCTTTAGAGTGTCTTGGTGGAAAAAGCCGCTAAAAACACCCCAGCCGTGGTCGATAAAAACAGCATTGCCTCTTACAGTTAAAGGCCCAGCAAAAACAATGAGACCTGGCGCTGGAGCAGAAACCGGTAAAGTCATACCGCCAGCGAAATCAACACCGCCGTGAAAACGCACTTCTGGGTCATCGTTATACCATCTGCGAGTCCCGAACAAGGAATTGTATTCTTGATAAACAGCAGGCGAACTGAAAATGCCAGACCAATACTTGAAAGGTGTTTTTTGCGATACCAAAGAAAAGACCAATTCATTTTCAGGTTCTGTTATCGTTGGATCTAAAGTTTTTGGATCAACCAATAAAGGTGGGTCTTGATCAAAAAAACCGGGTTGCAACAATACCATCTGACGATATGAGTGTTCTGTGCCATCAGCCAGCGTCACGTTGAGATTAAAATCGACCAACCCGGGTTCCGCCAAAGCATGAATTCCCTGGAGCGCGTAATAATGATTCGGAGACTCACTATTAAAAATCAGCTCATGATCGCCGATACTTCCTTGTAACAGCAAAGGCGATTGAGAAGATACGGACACTACTTCTGTGGATCCTTGAACCATGGGTAGGGGATCAAGGGATACCTCTTCAAGAAGAGGAGCAAAAAGGTTGATCGCCCGAGATTTTTCTGAGCTGATAGAAAAAATGATTTTATCCACAAAGCTGAGATTTAAATTTTGTATTTGGTTGAGCAGGTTGAGCGTAGAAAGGTTCTTGAATGAACGCGCAGCGCTTTCAATTCCGGTCTCATTTTGTCTGGTAATGGAGACAGGGAGCAACAAGGAGTTGTTTGGACGTACGGCAACAATCAATGTAGAACCTGGATAAACACTTGTTGGTGAAAGTAAATGATTCAATTGAATTATTTGGTCAACGTTCACGCCGTACTTAATTGAAAGCGAAAAAAGACTTTCTCCGAGCTGGGGGGTAACGATTTCAAAGATCCCTGAAATACCAGAATAACCAGGGATGTTGATAATTTGTCCGGGGCTGATTAAATCAGGATTGTTTATATTATTAATCTTCAATATTTCGGTGATTGTAGTATCGAAGAGGGTAGCAATGGAACCTAGCGAATCCCCTTCGCGGATAATATACACAGGGTATTCGGTCTCGTGTTGGGCAAAGACCGAGTGAAAATTCACGAGGAGTGTTATAACAAGGAAAATAGGGATTAGTCTATTTTTCATTGGAGATTATTAACCGATCGCCAATTGAGATATCAGCGAGCCTACTTTCATGTAATTCGAGTATATGGCGGGCGGGTTTACTGGGAGCATAAAACGGATGCCAGCGCTGCGCTAAAACTTTATCCACTACGGAGTAGTTTTCATCTAACCAAAAAACCGCAAGATTGAAATTCACAAAAAACATATGGATTGCAGAATTGACTATTGAAGAAGTTGTCCCCGGAAAGAAAAGGCCATAGTCCGCATCAAGAGTGTTTTTAAACACAAAACCCAGCAGCCTGGTACTAAATGTCTGACAAAGACCAGCGGTTATCCGAAAAGCCGGATTCGATTCAAGATAAATTTTGACGGATTTCAATGGCTGTTGTATCATACTTAAATTATACTTGGTGAAGTTTACCATAAGGAATTAGTACAATGAGAATCACAACCTGGAATGTCAATGGTTTCAGAGCAGTCCTAAAAAAAGATTTCAAAAGAAGTGTGCAGATGGTCTCTCCAGATATCCTTTGTATTCAAGAAACAAAGGCAAAACTCGAGCAAATTACCGATGAGGATGTCCAATTACCCGGCTATGTCTTCATATGGAATGCTGCCGACAAACCAGGCTATAGTGGCGTAGCAACTTACATAAAGGAAGGCATTTCCTATGAAGGTGCATCAAAACTCCTCGGCCACGAGGAATTTGATGTGGAAGGACGCACCATAAAAATTGAAATGGAAAACCTGGTGCTTTTTAATGTCTATTTTCCCAACGGGCAAAGAGGTGCGGAGCGGGTAGATTTCAAGTTAAGATTCTACGAAATGCTTTTACAGCTATGCACTGATTACCACAATAAGGGAAAAGAAATAATTATTACCGGTGATTTTAATACTGCTCACAACGAAATCGACCTGGCAAACCCGAAAGAAAACAGTAAAACTTCTGGTTTTTTACCAGAAGAGCGAATATGGATAACAAATTACCTGAACAACGGTTTCAAAGATGCATATCGCGAACTCTATCCAGATAAAATTGAATACACATGGTGGACGTATCGATTTAAAGCGAGAGAGAGGAATATCGGTTGGCGTCTGGATTATTTCCTAGTATCTGATAGCTTAATGTCTAAGATTAAGGATGTTATCATTCACCAGGAAATTCAAGGATCGGATCATTGCCCAGTCACATTAGAGTTAAATTCTTTTTAAGGATATTTTTGAAGAGGTGAGGTTTCTGATGACAAAACAAAGGATTTTAATTGTTGATGATCATGAAGTAGTGCGGTTGGGGCTTAAAGCATTACTTGATCAACATCCTCATTTTGAGGTCATTGCAGAAGCCGCCAGTGCAAAAGAAGCGCTTGAAAAAGTGGAGAGATACAGCCCAGATGTCGTCTTGATGGATATCCGGCTGCCTGGCGCATCAGGCATTGAAGCCTGCGAGGAAATTACTGAGAATTTTCCTGATACAAAAGTCATCATGCTCACTTCTTATGCTGAAGATGAAATGCTTTTTTCCGCTATTCGCTCGGGAGCCTCCGGTTATGTTTTAAAACAAATTGCTGCGGAAGACCTGATAAAAGCAATTGAGGCAGTTGGGCGTGGCGAAGGGCTTCTGGACCCTGCTGTGACACAACGCGTTTTTCAAGAAGTGAAACGAGCCGTACGAGAAGAAGAAGCCTCAGCTTTTGCGAACCTTTCTCAGCAGGAAAAGCACGTGTTACTGTTGGTATCAGAAGGCCGGACAAACCGAGAAATTGCCAAGTCTTTGTTTCTCGGCGAAGGCACCGTCAGGAATTACGTCAGCAGTATCCTTTCAAAATTAGGCGTAAGCAACCGAGCAGAAGCTGCTGCTTACGCTGTGGAACATAGTTTGAGAGATTATTTGTGATTTTGAAGTAACGAAACAATTGTCTTTACAATTGGGGGACCGAGAATTATTGCGCCAATAATTACGCTCAGCAGCGCTGATAGTAAAACCCCTCCAGCAGAGAGATCTTTCCCAGCCATTACATATTTATTCTTACAAGGTTCTACCAGGTCAAACAACTTTTCTAATGAGGTGTTAAAGGCTTCAGCAATCCAGACCAGGAAGATAGCCGAAAGGATGAATAGCCATTCCAGGCGGTTAATTTGGAACACTATGGAAACCAGAATCACGCAAACCGTTGCCAGAAGGTGGAACCTGGCGTTTCTCTCTTCTTTCAATAATGTGCGTAAACCTGAAGTGGCGTTGCTAATTGATTGAACGAAAGCCTTATTTTTATGCACGCAAACCCCCAGAAACGTGGGTGCTCATCCCCAGGGCGGTAAGGATTTCGTTCTGCAGCGCCCACATCTTGGACTCTTCTTCTTGGGTTTCATGATCATAGCCAAGGAGATGTAAAACACCGTGAATACACAACAGAGAAAGCTCTTGGCTTACAGGGTGTTGGTTTTCGCGCGCTTGTCTAATGGTTGTGGGGAATGAAATAGCAATATCGCCCAAATACAATTCATCGGTTCCGGGCAAACGCTCGTAAGTTGGAAAAGAGAGGACGTCAGTAGGGCTACTGATACCTCGATAAGTTGCATTGAGTGTTTTTATCTTATCGTCATCACAGATCAATATGGATAAAGAATAATGTTCTTTTTCATTGAAGCGCGCCAAGGTAGTTTTTACCGCGATTTTCATCATCTCAACCAGGGTTTTATCAAAATTTTTTATTTGACAATTGATGTGAATTTTATTCTTTTCCATGTCTTTCATCAATTTTGCGGGTGCATTGGTTTGAGTTCCGGGTATTGAATGCGCGGGTGGTATGTATTCATAAGCGTTGTATGAAAAGATTCTTTGATCATTTTTAAGTCATGCAGCGTTAAATTAGTATCTTCTAAGCTGCCGTCGATCAATAAATTGTCCACGACACTATTCAGCAAGGCAGTTAATTCACTCTCATTTTTTGGGGGTTTTGAACGAGCGCGGGCTTCACTGATATCTGCAAGCATTAATATACCGGTTTCTTTCGATTGCGGCTTGGGTCCAGGATAACGAAACAATTCAGCATCAACCTGGCTGGGGTCATTGCCCTGTTGTTCAACAGCGCGGTTATACTGATAACGCGTAAGCAATGTGCCATGATGTTCACGAATAAAGTCTTGCAGCCTGGGCGGTAAATGGTGCTTCTCGGCTAAAGTGATTCCATCTGAAACATGCGCGATTATTGTCTGAGCAGCGATCACTGGGTCCATATCATCATGAGGGTTTAAATTCCCCGGGACTTGATTTTCAATAAAAAAGGTAGGGTTGGCTGATTTTCCAGCATCATGATAATAAGCGCCTACTCTAGTTAAAAGGGCGTCAGCTCCGATGGCGTTGGCTGCCTGTTCCGCCAAATTTGAAACCTGTAAAGAATGTTGATATGTTCCAGGAGCTGATTGCAAAATTTTTCTGAGTAAAGGGTGGTCTGAACGGGAAAGCTCAATGAGATAAAGAGGTGTGGCAAGCTGAAGGATTTGAGCCAGAAAAAATTGCAGTAATAAAGCCAGGCTTGCAGAAGCAAACCCATTCAGGAATATAACTCCATAGAGAGTCAATAAGCCGAAAAGATCGGTTTGTGGGCGGGTTAATCTGTAGGCTGTGATTACCAGGATACCCGAAAGAATGATTGCAACTGCAGCGTACAAAAAATTGACAAATTTTTTCCCTTTTCCAAGGACAACTGCGCCTGTAAGACTGGTAATAATATAAAAGAGAGATAACTCAATTGAGTTAGAAACGCTAAAAGTGACCAGGATGCTCAGGATGATAGGTAAAACAATGCTTAATTCTAAATTGAACAGCGTCACCAAAATCAACGCAAAGGCGGGGAGGGGAAAGAAAAAGGGTAAGATAGCCCGATTGGGGATGATCACTTTGGCAGCAAAAAGGAAAACAAAAAAACAAATAGCCACTACGGTTAAAGAACGGATATCTGAAAGGGCTGAATTCTTTCTACGAGAAAAGTACAAGAGTAGAAAACCAGAAAGAGCTAAAACAATAGACACAGTGGAAATGATATCCTCAGTCAAGCGTTTCGCCCGAATTAAATTGAAAAACTCCAACGCCTCCCATTGCTCTGGAGTTATGATTTGTCCTCTAAGGACGATCACCTGATTCTCAGCATAGCTTTTAATGACAGGTTCAACCTGGTCAGCTGCCTGCTTCCTGGCATTTTCTGTTTCTGCTTCTGAATAAAGAGAGTTGGGCACTATTAACGATGAGACAAAAATTCGAACGAGTTCATTTTCATCAGAATTCAACGCATAATTGATTAACCCAGGGACATTATTTATGTTTTCTTGCAGTTGATAATCGCGTATATTTTTACGCATAATTTGTTCAAGCACACTTCGCGAATCATCCTGCACCATTTTCCATTGTTCATCGGTCAGATTTAAAACAGTTACGGCTTGATCCTCTGCCATTTTTAACATTGCAATGGAAAGCAAATCATTTATTCGCTGAGCGTCGGAAGAAAATGCATCTGATCGGACTGAAGTAATAAAATGAAAGATATTATGTAATTTATCGAGCTGGGCTCTGTTAATTGCCGGGTCAGAAGCGAGGTACCTGGGCGCAACAGCGTTTTCCGCATCTTCAATTGCTTTGGAGGTTAGATACGCGCTTTGATAAGAAACATCACGGGGAGCCACAATATCAGCAGGTGCGACACTGCCGATTTCCATAGGAAGCGAATTAGGGCGAGATGCGATTGGGAGCAGCAAAGCAGCGAAGGTCAAGAAAATGCATATAACAAATAAGACAATCGGGAAAAACAGGCGACCTTTTCTACTGCGAATTGTTTGAGAAATAGCGTTAGACATCACTGATTTAAAAGCAAATTCTTAACGATTTTACTGATACGCTCAGGTGCAGCCTTGTCACTTAGTTTGGGCACAAGGATGCCCATCACCTTGCCCATGTCAGATAGGTTGCTGGCAGAGAGTTGGGCAATTACTTCATGGGCAAACTGCTCTATTTCTTCATCTGACAATTGGACAGGGAGGTATTTAGAAAGGATCTCGTATTCTTGCTTTGCTTTTTCAACAAGGTCGGACCTTCCGGTATTTTGCAGCTCACCAACCGTTTCTTTTCGTATTTTGACTTCTTTTTGAAGAATTGAGAGAACGCCAGCGTCATCCAGCGCTTTACGAGATTCTACTTCCGCGAGCTTAATGGAGGAGAGGGCAATTCTCAGTGTGTCTCGCGTTAGTTCATCTTTACGGCGCATGGCTTCATGTAAATCATTTTCAAGTGTTTCTTTAAGGTTCATGCATTCCCTCTTCCAACTGGATTTCGATATAAGGAACAATCTGATCTAATTGATTTTTGCCGATACCAGGCACATATAACATTTCAGCAACTTCTGTAAAGGGTCCATATTTTTCGCGAAATTCAATAATTGCCATTGCTTTTACGGGACCAATACCCGGCAAATCCATTAACTCCTCTTTTGTCGCTGTGTTTGGGTTTATTTTACCCTCATTGTCAAAGAGAGCTACAGAGGTTAGGGGTTCGGATTGATCAATTAACCAAGGCTGAGGGAGTGTAAAAAACACATCTCTATTATGATCAAAAACGGTCAAGAAAAGGATTCCTGAAAGGAAAATGCCTAGCAGAATACCAAGGCCAAAGTACAACCATTTATGCTCAATCTTTTTCATTTTCCAGTGCGTACATCGTTGTAAACGCTTTTAAAGCGACTTCAACAACACGATCGTCAGGTCCCACCGTGGTTAATCGCTGCATAGACATATTGAGCACGGAAAGATAACGAAAAACAGGGTGATTTTGATGATTGGCAGAAAACCGCATGTATTCATAGGCAAACATCACTAAAACAGGTAAAAGCAAGATGCGGCTAAGGAGCTTTAATAAAAGGCTGTGAATTGGCCCAAGCAAAATAAAAAGCAGGATTGAAAAGAGAACTAAAATTAGAACAAACCCAGTACCGCAGCGTGGGTGATAAAGAGAGTACTTTTGAATAAGCGGTACTTCAAGTGCTGAGGAAGACTCAAACGCGTTGATGGTTTTGTGTTCCGCGCCATGATAGGAAAAAACCCGCCGAATGTCTTTCATCTGACCAATAGCCCAAATATAGCCAATAATTAAAGTAAGTCTGACCAAACCCTCCAGGAGATTACTCACAAACGGCGTCATTGGCCACCATTTTTCTAACAAGGAGGTAATACCCGCAGGTGCCAGAAAAAATATGGCTATGGCCAAAGATAAAGAGAAAACAAGAGAGAGGGTTAAAGCAGGACCTTCGATTTTTTCATTATCTCCGGTCTGAATATTCGCCGATCGCATTAAATACTTAGTACCCAAGCCCATTGCATCCCAAAGAATTACCAGTCCCCGTAAAAATGGAATTTTTACCAGCTTGGATGTATAAATCCCAGCAAGTTTTTGCGTTTCCACAACTATGTCACCCTCTGGCGTACGATAGGCGGCTGCCAGATAGCGAGAACCGCGCATGAGTACACCTTCAATAAGCGCCTGCCCTCCATAGGAAGGGAGCTTAAGTTCTTTATCCGTTAAGTGGTTCAAATTAATCCTTTTTTACATTGTAAAAGAAATGAATCAGCGACTGTATCCCTTTTCGCCAGGTTGATAAATCAAGCTTTTCATTTGGTGAATGAATACGGTCATCAGGCAGGCCAAAACCCGTAAGGACAGAATCAATACCAAGATGCTTCTGCATATCAGCAACGACTGGAACACTACCGCCTTCACGTTTTAAAGCCGGTTCCACTCCCCAAACGGTTTTATACGCGTCCATTAAGGCTCTTGTCGCCGGAAGGTTGGTATCAGACAAACTGGGCGAGCCTACACTCATTTGTTCAAGTTCCCAACGAATCGTGGAGGGAGCATTTTTCTTTAAAAAGTCGACAAGCATTCCGTATATCTTTTCAGGATCTTGGTTGGGAACCAGCCTGGTGGAAATCTTCGCCATTGCGTGAGCGGGGATGATCGTTTTTGACCCCTGGCCGGTAAATCCGGAAAGCAAACCGTTGATTTCAAGGGTGGGGCGGGCTCCTAAGCGTTCTACCGGGGAAAAATCTTTTTCGCCCCATAGAGAAGGCAAACCTAAATCTGCACAGTATTCAGCGTCTGACAAGCCGTAACGGGCCAACTTTTCGCGTTCATCCGAAGATAGAGGTAAAACGTCATTATAAAAACCATCAAGCGTAACGCGACCTTGCGCGTCATGCATTTTGCTGATTAAATCAGCGAGAACCTGGGCGGGGTTATGCACGATACCACCATAGCTACCAGAGTGTAGGTCGCGATTCGGGCCAAAAATACGCAGTTCAAAATATGCCAACCCTCTTAGTCCATAGCTGATAGCAGGAATGTTCTTATTGAGCATTCCTGCGTCCGTATTTAAGGCGCAATCTGCTTTAAGTAAATCAGCGTGTGAAATAAGAAAATCGACCAGGTTAGGAGAACCAATTTCCTCTTCTCCTTCGAGGATGAATTTAATGTTCACAGGTAGGGTATCTGATTGGAGGATGGATTCGATGGCAGCTACACAAGCGTAAATTTGCCCCTTCATATCAGACGCGCCCCGAGCAAAGAGCATATCATCTCGTACTGTTGGTGAAAAAGGCGGGGTATCCCACAACTCAACCGGATCATCTGGTTGGACATCATAATGACCATAAATCAGCAAAGTGGGCTGAGATGCGCCAGCTTTGAGGTGTTCACCGTATACAATTGGATGACGCTTTGTGGGAAAAATCTTTACATGCTCAATACCAATGCTGGAGAGTTTGTTGGCGATGAATGCTACCGCGGTCTGAATATCGTGGGCATGGTCAGGGTCAGTAGAAATGGAGGGGATGGATAGAAAATTAATCAGTTCATCTAAAAATTGACCGTAATGTGATTCAAAAAATTGAAGCGAATTCATCCTCATTGCTTAAACGCCTCCAATAAATTTTTATCAATTGTAACACCTAAAGAGAGGTAATCCTGAAAAAACCCTTTATGCTAAAATAAATCTGCCAAAGAGAGGAAAAATGATCATTTATAACTGTCGCATAATCCCATGGACGAGGCCTAACTCAATAATGGATGGGTATGCTGTACGCATTAATAAAAATTTTATTGAAAAAATTGAAAAAGAGGAAAGACTACTCGAGCAATACCCATCTGATGAAAAAATTAACGCAAATGGGCAGATCCTTATGCCAGGCTTGATTTGCGCTCACACACATTTTTACGGCGTTTTTTCTAGAGGAATGGCCATTCATGGGGAAGCGCCCGCAAATTTTCTCGAAATTCTGAAAAAGTTATGGTGGCCTTTAGATCAATCGCTCCATGAAGAGGACGTATATTATTCCGCCATGGTTTGCCTGATTGACGCGATTAAACACGGGACAACCACCGTTTTTGATCATCACGCTTCACCGAATTTCATCGATGGATCGTTAGATGTAATTGAAAACGCGGTGAGAAAGTCGGGGCTAAGAGCGAGTCTGTGTTACGAAGTAACGGATAGGGGCGGAACTGAAAAAGCTGACGCAGGCATCAGAGAAAACCTTCGGATGATCCAAAAATTAGGCGGAAAAAATGAAGACCGGATGGTTACTGCTTCTTTTGGCTTGCACGCAGGAGTGACACTTTCGGATAAGACCTTGGAAAAATGCGCGGAAGTGATTCCTGAAGGGCATGGTTTTCATATCCATGTTGCAGAAGACAAGATCGATCAGAAAGAAAGTGAAAAACGCTATGACGTAAACGTCGTTGCAAGATTGAATCAATTTAAAATTACCGGCGATAATTCCATTTTTGTCCATGGCGTGCACCTAAGTGACGATGAAATTGACACCATCCACCAGACAGGCACCTGGTTGACACATCAACCCAGATCCAACATGAACAATGCGGTAGGGATGGCCAACGTGGAAAAAATGGTGCAGCGCGGAATCCCGATTTGCATGGGAAATGATGGTTTCTCGTTTTCGATGTGGGATGAGTGGAGAACCTGTTATCTGGCCCACAAGATGTGGAACCAAGACCCACGGAGAATGGGCGCTGATCAGGTGGTTGACATCGCTGCTTATAACAACGCGCGGATGGCAACAAAATTTTTCAATGGAAAAATCGGTGTTATTCAAGAAGGCGCACTGGCAGATTTGATTCTCGTTGACTACATACCCATTACCTCTATACATGCTGATAATTTACCCTGGCATATCATTTTCGGCTTCCGCGATTCAATGGTGACGATGACCATGGTGAATGGAAAAGTATTAATGAGAGATCGAAAATTGACCGAGATAAATGAGCATGAAGTTTGTGAGGGTGCTCAAAGGTCATCCGCTGCGGTTTGGGAGCGATATAAGAAGCAATTCTAAGCAAGGAAGAAGGATATGAAAAAAATCGCGATCATTGGTGGCACGGGAAAAGAAGGGAAAGGGTTGGCATATCGCTGGGCCAAGCATGGGCATTCAGTTGTGATTGGCTCTCGTTCAGTAGAAAAAGCGCAAATAGCGGCAGATGAAATCAACGCTCTGGTGACCGGAGATGGGAAAGACAAGGTTGTGGGGCTTGAAAACTCACAAGCAGCTGATTGGTGTGACTATGTAGTGATGACTGTGCCCTACGAAGCGCATGCTGACATGTTATGCAATTTAAAGGAAATTATCAAAGGAAAGATTTTGATTGATGTCACTGTGCCATTAGTACCGCCGAAGGTTCACCTGGTGCATGTTCCGAAGGGCGGAAGTGCTGGTTTGGAAGCGCAGGCCATTCTTGGAGATGAAACACCCGTTGTAATGGCTTTCCAAAACATTTCGTATGAGAGGTTATTCAAAGAGAACGACATTGATTGTGATGTGCTGGTTTGCGGAACATCAAAGCAGGCCAGAGAAGCGGTTCTTGAGCTGGTACGCGAAGGGGGCATGACTTGTTGGGATGCGGGTCCGCTGGCTAACTCTATTGTAATTGAAGGATTGACTTCCGTACTAATCTATATAAATAAAAATTATGGAAGTAGGGAAGCGGGGATTAAAATAACCGGTGTCAACCGATAAACCAAAGACCCTTAAACTCGTTGGGCTTAGGCATATCCCGCGCATAAAAGAGGGATCAAACCTTTCTCTTTTAATTTTAAAATCTGCGCGTAGACAATTATTTCCAATTAAAAATAATGACATTGTAGTTATTACTCAAAAAATAATATCAAAATCTGAGAGGAGACTTGTTGATCTTCGTAGTATTCATCCAAGCTCAGAAGCGATTAAAATCTCTCAACTCGTGGAGAAAACCCCCCAACTCGTGCAGCTTATTCTGGATGAGTCGAAAGAGGTTCTACGCGTTCGCAAGGGCGTGATCATCGTTAAACATCGATTGGGTTTCGTATGCGCCAACGCCGGAATTGATCATTCAAACACGGTCGAGCATGATCCTGATAGTAATTATGTTTTGCTCCTGCCAAAAGACCCAGATAAATCAGCACGCCAAATTCAAGTCGAAATTGAAAAAGCAACTGGCAAACAGGTAGGGGTGCTCATTATCGATTCACACGGCCGAGCCTGGAGGAACGGCACCGTGGGAACCACCATTGGCGCTGCCGGTCTGCCTGGACTGGTTGACCTGAGAGGGAAGCAAGACCTTTTTGGTTATACATTAAAAGCCACACAGGTGGCTGCTGCAGATGAGCTGGCTGCAGCCGCTTCTTTGCTGATGGGGCAGGCCGATGAAGCCATTCCGTGCGTAATCGCTCGGGGTTTTCCCTATCCATTACGTGAATTTCATCTCAATGAATTGATACGCCCTGATGAAGAAGATCTTTTTAATTAGCTGCAAGATTCAACCGTTAAATAACATATGAAATTTTCTGTTTTGGCTGGTGGAGTGGGTGGTGCCAAGTTAGCCAACGGGCTATCTAAGTGGCTATCTCCTGACGACATGGCCGTTATCGTTAATACTGGTGATGATTTTGAATTTCTTGGTTTCTACATTTGCCCGGATATTGATACTGTGATGTAT
Source organism: Chloroflexota bacterium (assembly GCA_012798065.1). Taxonomy (GTDB): domain Bacteria; phylum Chloroflexota; class Anaerolineae; order Anaerolineales; family Anaerolineaceae; genus UBA6107. The sequence continues at coordinate 21,454 of JAAZNW010000113.1, read as the reverse complement.
AACCTCGCGGGAATCAATAATCCTGACACTGGGTATGGCATAAAAGACGACACCTTTAACGTGATCAAGAACCTCGAAAAATTAGGAACAGAGAGTTGGTTCCACATTGGGGATTCAGACATCGCCAACCAGATCAAACGCACAATGCAACTCAATGCAGGTATCCCGCTCAGTGACATCATCGAAGAAACATCAAAAGCTCTTGGAAATACACACCTGATTTTCCCCATGAGCAATGAACCAGTCCGAACCTGGGTGGTAACAAATGAAGGTGAGAGTCTCCCTTTTCAGGAGTATTTTGTTAAACGCCATTTTCAACCTGAGGTGAAACAAATCTTGTTTAAAGGGTCAGAAGAAAGCAAACTGCCCAAAAAAGCACATGAATTCATGGAATCATCTCAATTAGTGATCATTTGTCCTTCAAACCCTTATGTGAGTATCGACCCGATCCTGTCTGTGCCGGGTGTGCGAGAGATTCTTCAAAATAAAACGGTGGTTGCGGTGAGTCCTTTGATTAGCGGGAAAACGGTCAAAGGTCCAGCAGCAAAAATCATGTCTGAACTAGGGATCGATGTCAGCGTGACAAGTATCGCCAGGCACTATCAACCGCTGATCAAGGGGATTGTCATTGATACACAAGACCGGCAAGAAACTGAGCAAATTTCTCACTGCGGTATAATTCCATATGTAACGGATATCTTAATGCCTGATACCCAAGCGCAAGAAAGACTGGCTGGTGAAGTAATCAACTTCAGTATTCAATTACATAAGGAATCTGCGGCATGACTTTATGGGCGATCGTACCAGTAAAACCTCTGCGCAGGGGAAAAAGCCGACTTTCTACTGTTTTAAGTGAAACGGAACGCACCTTACTTAATCACAACTTGCTTGTGAGTACTTTAATAATTTTGTCATCGGTGAATCGAATCGATCAAATTCTGGTGGTAAGTCGAGACCCTGCCGCCTTGACCCTGGCCCGTGAATACGATGCGAGAACAGTATTAGAAAATGGTAGCCCTGAGCTGAATACTGCCTTGAGCAGAGCCGCACTTGTTGCAAAAACCTATCGCGTTAACGAAATACTCATTCTTCCGGCTGACTTGCCATTGCTTACTACCGAGGAACTGGAACGAGTGCTTCGGTTGTCTGGGAATCCTCCCGAGATTCTCATCTGCCCGGACAGAAGAAAAGATGGCACGAATTTGCTGTATATCAACCCTGAAGGACTGATCAGTTTCAGTTATGGAAGCGGGTCGTTTAACAAACATTTAGAATTGGCCAGGCAATCGGGCGCCCGGGTAAATATCATCTCTTCAAACTCACTTGAGTTGGATTTGGACACCCCTGAGGACCTGGAACTGATGAAAAGTATTCAGGATCAACAAAAGCAACAAATCGATCACTAATGGAGGTTACGATGAAAAAACGGATGGCTTTATATTTGCAGGATGCCCACGACCTCAGGGACGGGCTTGAATATGTGCAATACGCTGAGTCGCGCGGTTTTGAAGCTGTCTGGCAGGCAGAAAGCAGATTGGTTCGCGACGCCATCGTTCCGATGGCCGCATATGCGGCTGTAACACAGAAACTCAAGGTCGGTTCTGGAGTGATCAACAATTGGACCAGAAATATCGGCTTATTGGCATCTACCTTTTTAACCTTAGACGACCTCGCTCCTGGGCGAATCATTTGCGGAATTGGTGCGTGGTGGGATCCGCTCGCCCAAAACGTTGGGATTTCAAGGAAAAAACCATTAACTGCCATGCGCGAGACAATAACTGTATTGAAGAAATTGCTCAATATGGAAAGGGTCTCTTTTGAGGGAGAATTCATCCAGGTTCATGGAATCGAGCTGGATGTTGTGCATGGTCGAAAAGAACCTCGCGAGGTGCCAATATATATTGGAGCGACCGGTGACAATATGATGGAAATGACTGGAGAGATCGCTGAGGGAGTCGTGCTGAACTATTGTGTCCCCCCTGAATATAACCTGAAGGCGCTTGACCTGTTACAGGCCGGCGCCAAAAAGGCAGGAAAAACCATTGACGACATTGACCGCCCGCAATTAATTGTCTGTTCAGTGGATAATGACCACGACCAGGCAATCGATTTCTCCAGAGAATTGTTAACCCAATACCTCGCACAGCAACCCCACATAGCCAAGGCTTCTGGCGTTTCAAATGAGATTGTCGCAGAAATCCAATCTATTCTTGGCTGGCCCGCCACGCACGAACAGATTAAAAAGGCAAAGCATCTCGTTCCGGAAGAACTCATTCTTCGCATAACCGCCTCTGGTACGCCCTCTGAAGCACGGGCGAAGGTGGCAGAATATGTTCACAATGGTTGCACCTGCCCGATCCTCTACCCAGTCGGTGGTAATGTTCACCTGTTGATCAACACTTTCGCACAATGAAAAGCGCGACTTTCTATGAACAGAATGATTAAGGTGAGATTTACTTGGAGCGATTAATGGCGAGTTCTCCCGTTTACGTAATTGGTCATGTCAACCCAGATACGGATTCGATCGCGGCAGCAGTAGGCTACGCCTGGTTGATACGAGAGAAGGACGGAATTGAAGCGATTGCCGGCCGGGCTGGAGCCATTAATTCACAGACCGCCTGGGTGTTGAAACACCTGGCTCTTGAAACACCTGTTTTAATCAATGATGCTTCACCACGTTTTTCTTCAGTGGTAAGGAGACTAGACTCCAGTACCCCCGATGAACCACTGAGGACTGCGTGGGCGCTGGCAAACCGCACTGGCGGTGTAGCTCCGGTACTGAATGATGACGGAACGCCTTATGGATTGATCACAGGCAGGAGCCTTTTTAATTACCTTGGCAAGCTCGTCGGAAGCAGCCTGAAGAACCAGGATATTGCCATCAATAAAATTTTAGAGCTACCATGCCGTGAGGCTGCTGATACAAATGTATCCAAATATGCTGTAAACGCCAAGATTCGAGATGTCCTCAACCGGATTTTACGTGAAGAGGGTGATGAAGTATGGGTTGTGGATGAAAACGGGCGTTATGTGGGTATTTGCCGTCAAAAAGACCTATTAAACCCTCCCAGGCTCAAAATCGTTTTAGTCGATCACAACGAGCCATCTCAGAGTGTCGCTTCGCTTGAAGAGGCTGAACTTTTAGAAATTCTCGATCATCACCGTTTGGGCAATCCTTCAACACATTATCCGATTAAGATGACGGTTGACATTGTTGGCAGTACAAGCACCCTTATTTCAGAACGGATTGAAGAATCAGGGTTGAGTCAGCTTCCAGCCATTGCTGGCATCATGCTGGCGGGTTTGCTTTCAGATACATTGATTCTCACTTCTCCTACTACGACCACAAGAGATCATGAAGCCGCACAACGCCTTGCCCGCTGGGCGTTTACCGCCGGTTCCCCATTAGAAAAAGAAAGCATTCGTTCTTATGGAGAGAAGATACTGTCCTCCAGCGCTGGGCTGGGAAACCGATCCTCTGAAGAGATCGTCTCGGGCGATCTAAAAATCTATAACGCCGGTAACTTTGATTTTGCTATCGCTCAGGTTGAAGTAAGCGATCTGAACGAGGTGACCAAGCAGTTGGATCCTCTAAACAACGCGCTTGACAATTTACGGAAAACGAAAAATTTGGATTTTGCTATGCTGATGGTTACCGATGTGGTTCGCGGATCAAGCCGAATTTTGTTTGCTAATGTTCCAGCAGTGCTTGACGACCTGCCTTATCTCCCCCTGCCAGACAGTACACGGCTTGCAGAGGGTGTTGTCTAGCGTAAGAAGCAACTTTTACCTGTAGTCTTGGGGTTGCTGGAAGAATGATTTGAAACAACACTAACTTAGAAGTGCTGCTTGACTGCATTCAAGGTTTTCGCAGCGCTGGGAGAAGTTCATCCATGTGGAATCATTACTACCTGGCCGCTACATTATCAGACGCTCTGGGTTACTTGAACCAGCACCCTGATGACAGTATGGTAATTTCTGGCGGAACTGACCTTGTCCTTGAATTAAAAAGAGGGCAGCACAACGACAGAACCAGGATCGTTGACATCTCTCGGATAAGTGGACTGGATAAGATCTATACTGATAATATAGGCGCCCTCCACATCGGAGCGCTTGTTACACATAACCAGGTTACCAGCTCTGAGATGATTCGCTCAAACGCGCGCTGCCTGGCGGAAGCTTCTTTCCAGGTTGGCTCTCCGCAAATTCGCAATAGAGGGACGGTGGCTGGCAATCTTATCACCGCATCACCCGCGAACGACACAATTCCCGCCTTGATTGTTCTCGGGGCGGAGTTGGTAATAGTGTCACCAAATGGCGAAAGGCGAGTCAAGCTTGAAGATTTCTACCTCGGTGTAAGAAAAACCATCCTGAGAAAAAATGAAATCCTCAAGGAAATTGTTTTAAACCCAGAAGCCGGTATATATCATTCAACTTTCTATAAGTTCGCCTTGCGCAATGCACAGGCGATTTCGGTTGCGAACGCCGCGGTGGCACTGAAGACTTATAAGGGAAAAGTCGTGGGTGCGCGAATCGCCGTTGGTGCTGTCGCGCCTACAGTAGTCAGATTACAGAGCATCGAAAGTCAGGTTTCGGGTTTATCACTGGAACAATTGGAGAACTTCCAATTACCTGAAACCATCCACGAAATTTCCCCCATCTCAGATATCCGCGGTTCTGCTACTTTCAGGCGTGAAATGATCAGAGTCATCGTCAAACGATGCATCGACACGCTTCTTTATCCTGAAAAGGCAGGTCAAAAAATCCCTGAAAATCCTATCACTTTGTCTGATTTTGAGAAACATCCCCATAAGGGCGAACTAAAATACAGCATTGCGATTGATAACGAATTTCCAATTCACACCACCATAAACAACCAGGAGTATACCTTCCGGAACGCTCATCAGAAGACCTTGTTAGATCTGATCCGTGAAAACGCCAGATTGACCGGCAGCAAGGAGGGCTGCGCTGAGGGTGAATGCGGGACATGTACCGTGTACCTGGACGGAAAGGCAGTGATGGCCTGCCTTGTACCGGCACCCAGAGCGCATCTCGCGGAGATCACGACCATTGAGGGAATTGCCCAAGAAAATCAACTGCATCCAGTTCAACAGGCGTTTATTGAAGAAGGAGCGGTTCAGTGTGGGTATTGCACTCCGGGATTCATTATGTCTGCAGTAAAACTACTGGAAGAGCGTCCCCATCCAAGCGAATCAGAGATAAAAGAAGGATTGACCGGTAATCTGTGCCGCTGTACCGGTTATTACAAAATCATCAAGGCGATTGAAAAGGCATCGTCATCAGGAGGTGATCATGCCTAAACACGATATGTATCATTCCGAAATGCCGCCCAAGCCCACGAAATTACCCGCTCATCCAATTTGGCGAGGTGTTGGCTGTATTTTAATCGTCGTTTTACCACTCATTTCCTACTACCTGACGTCTTTCCTCATTGACAATAAGGAAAAATACCCCTGGTTGGTGATTCCTGAAGACCTGATCATCAAGCAATATATGAAAGACCCCTTGATCATCGTCAGACTGGTTTACGCTTTGGTTTTCTTAATCGCTTTGGTTGCGTTTCTTTCTTTGCTCGTTTCAATTGTGTTGAGGTTATTCTTACCGTCCAAATACGAACCGGTGGATGTTCCACCTGAAAAAATCTATAAGCCATAAAACCTGGATGTTTCTGGAGATAATGATGGGTAATATTGGGTCAAACATCACTAGAATTGACGCGCTTGAAAAAGTAAAAGGCGAAGCCCGTTATCCCGGCGACTTTTACCTGCCGGATATGCTGACAATGAAGGTCCTTTTTTCGAAAAAGGTTCATGCAATAATCGAAGATATCGACATCAGCGAAGCGGAAAAGGTACCAGGTGTTATCTTAATTTTGACCGCCAGGGACGTACCAGTCAATGAATATGGATTAATCCAACCTGATCAGCCCGTGCTCTGTGGCCCCGGCTCCAATAAACCTTTCGCTGATCGTGTCAGATTCATCGGAGATCAAATTGCCCTTATCATCGCTGAAACGCCCAGCGCGGCTGAAACCGCCAGAGACCTGATCAAAGTCAAGTATCACGACCTGCCGATCATCTCCAACATCGAACAGGCGATCTCAGCGGACAGCGTGCTTATTCACCCAGATAAGGATTCAAACATCTTCGTACATAACAAAATCCGAAAAGGAGATGTCAAGAACGCCTTTGCCAAAGCCGAAGTGATCGTTGAAGGCGTCTATCGGACGCCAGTGCAGGAACACGCGTACCTGCAACCGGAATCGGGGGTAGCTTACATTGATGACGAGGACCGTATTACTGTGGTCGTAGGCGGGCAATGGATTCACGAAGACCAAGAGCAAATTGCCCACGCCTTAAATATCCATCCTGACGAGGTACGGGTCATTTACCCCGCCATTGGAGGGGCATTTGGCGGCAGAGAAGACATGTCCGTTCAGATCATTCTCGCGCTTGCGGTTTTCAAATTGCGCGAAAATGGCATCCTGCGCCCGGTAAGGATAGCCTGGACAAGGGAAGAGTCCATCATCGGCCATCACAAGCGACATTTTTACGAAATCAAAACGCGTTGGGGCGCAACCAAAGAGGGTGAGTTACTCGCAGCAGAGGTCGATATCGTTTCAGATGGCGGCGCCTATATGTACACATCCAACAAAGTGTTAGCCAACGCCACTTTAATGTGCACAGGCCCTTATAAAATCCCTAATGTGCGTATAGATAGCAAGTCCGTTTGTACCAATAACATCCCAGGCGGCGCCTTCAGGGGATTTGGCGGTCCCCAAGGGGCATTCGCTGCGGAATGCCAGATGAATAAACTGGCTGAAAGGCTTAAGATTGACCCTGTTGAATTGCGGTTAAAAAACCTTCTGAAAGAAGGGGATAATCTTCCAGTTGAAACGCCGCTCCCGCCTGGCGTCACAATCGATCAGGTGGTAAAAGATTGCGCGCAAAAAGCGGGCTGGACCTTACCCGGGCAACTGGGTTATCAACGCCCTGTCGCACAAGATTCAGCGGTTGTAAAAAGAGGTTGGGGCTTCGCCTGCGGCTACAAGAATGTAGGCTTTTCATTTGGGGCAAATGAGAATTGCTGGGCAATTATCGAGCTCCACGGACGAGAGAAGATTGAAAAGGTAGTGCTCAGGCACGCCGGCGCTGAAGTGGGTCAGGGTTCGCACACGGTTTTTACACAAATGGCTGCACACGCCCTTAGTGTCTCTCCCGAATTGATCGAATTGGTCGCGTCTGATACCGCCACAAGCTTGAATGCCGGGAGCGTTAGCGCGTCCAGAATGACTTTTATGGCTGGCAACGCGATTAAGGGCGCGGCCGAGCAGGCTTTACAAAAATGGGCTAACGAAGAACGACCTGCAATCGCCCGCTACCAGTATTTTGCCCCACCCACCACTCCCTTTGATCCCGAAACAGGCAGTTGTATGCCGAATTTTTGCTATGGTTATACAGCAGAAGCGGTGGAATGCGAGGTGGATACTGAAACCGGGCAGATCACTCTTCTGAGGGTACTTTGCGCGGATGATGTGGGTAAGGCGATCAATCCCAAACTAATCGAAGGTCAGGTTGAAGGCGCTGTCGTCCAGGCGCAAGGTTATACTTTGTTGGAAAATTTCATTCAGGTTAATGGGCAAGTCCTTACTGATAGATTATCCACCTATTTGATTCCCACCGTAATGGATATTCCCCGCAAGGTGGATTCGATCATCCTTGAATATGGCGACCAGTCTGGACCCTGGGGCGCCAAGGGCATGGGCGAAATGCCTTACCTGCCATTTGCACCAGCGGTGATTGATGCCGTCCACGACGCAACTGGAATCTGGTTTGATGAATTTCCCTTGACACCTGAAAAGGTATATTTTGGGTTAAAGAAAAGCCAAAACCAATCGTGATTACTGGCTTTACTCGTTGTCTTTAACCTCAAGATTGCCAGCTTTCATCTCGGCGATGATCTTTCTCGCGTCGTCGACCTGCTCAGGCGGTACAATTACTTCAACCTCACCTAATGGCCCCACTGTCAACCCATAGACCGTCCCCGCGGACTCCTGGTTCGTATACGCGGTGATACCAAAAGATTCCAACAATATTTTCACAGATTCAGCTTCAAGCATTCCATTAGCGACAAAGACCACTTCATTTCGCGGGGTTCGTTTAAACATGGTTACTCCTCTTGAACTGCAATCGTGTCATCCTTTTTTGTGTACTTATTAAGAAACGGCTACTTGCCGGGTTTTTATCTCCATTCTTTGATGCCTGTAAGCCTTTCTCACACCAATGCAGGGCTGTTGAGTAATCTTTGATTGAATGCTCGTAATACATCGCCAGTTCAATGCAAGCAGCGGCATCGCCGTTTTCTGCTGCCTCTTGCCAGTACTGGATAGCTTCGTTTGAATGTCCCATTTTCTTGAAAAATCGCCCGAGAGAAGCATTAATCATGACTCTCTGTTCAGCAGTCTTTGTTCGCGGCAAAATGGATTTGAGTATTTTCTGGCTGACCTCGTAAGACCCCAGGTCCCAATAGATACGACTGATCGCAATAAGGTCATCCACTGGTACACAACTTGGAGAAAGAGTCCCTGCTAACAATTTTGAAACATGGATGAACAGAGCCGCCAGGGAAAGGATGTCTTGGGCATTATGATAAACCACTTCTTTCAATCCGCTGGGGTCTCCCGTACGTAAGAAGGCAAAGTAAATGTCAGGAATCATCCACCCCGGAACATCTTCACTGTTTCTATTAAACTTCAGGATAGCACTTTCAATGGTTTTAAGGGAGCAAGATTCAAGGCTATACTTCCAAAGTTTCCTTGAAATATGCAGCATATCTATGTGCTGAAATTCGCGCAATTTTACCGGCAGTCGATTCAACACCAACCGGTTTTGTAACAGGGGGATATCGAAAGACTTTCCATTGAACGAAACAAAAATGTCTTTGTCATTGATTTGATTAATCAGGTGGAGCAACATGGCTGGTTCTTCACCTGGGTCCCGTATCATTAATTGTGTAAGTAAAAATCCTTCACTCGAAAATCGCCCATAACCAACTAAAAAAGCAAATGTTCCTGTTCCTCCAGACAATCCTGAAGTTTCTGTATCAATAAACAAGAGTCTTTCAAGAGAAGGAGACTCAGGGGTAATTTTCGCTGTCCGATTAATGGTCTCTGTGTGGAAATCATAATGGAAAGTGACCACGCCGTGTTGGTGATTCATCGGGTAAAGTGTTTCTTTAAGCACGAATTCGCCCAGGGAATTCTGAATGATCTTCCCATCGACGGCGCTTTCAAGCTTCACATCGCTCTTGGCTGTACTGGGGGAAATGGATACCGCTTTTTTAAACCCTAATGATTTCAGCCGTTCAGCCATTGATTCCATGCGCCGGTGTCTCCAGAAGATATTTTATCAGTTCCATTGTCTCAAATTTCCCCCCGTACGCCCCTTCGAGGGCAGGCCCCACACAGGAAGGGCAGCCATCCGAACAGTCACAACGCGTAATCACCTCCCGTGCCTTCTCAAGCAATTCCTGAAAACGCTGGAATATCCCTTCAGAAAGACCTATGCCAGCCGGGATATTATCATAAATGATAATCGCCGGCTTACAGTCCGCGAACTTCGCAACAGAGTCAAAGTAGCTGGCCAGGTCGCCAGCGTCACTCATTACCAGTAAAGGTGAGAGGGCGCTCATCAGGTATTTTAATCCTGATAAAGCACTGCGCACCCGTATCTGGCTTTCCACCAGCGAATGACACTTTTTGCATAACGTTACCAGGTTTTCAGGATTGTTCGCCTGTTCTAGTGAAGTAAATAAGCGAAAAGGGACTTTGTGATGAACATGGTGCTCAACCTGCGATTCAGGCTGACCACATACCTGGCATTGATAATGGTCACGAGCACGGATCTCATTCCGAATTTTCTTCCAATGAGGTCCATAATCGTTTCGATCACTATTCCACAAACCTTCTTTTCTCAATAACTCCACGCATTCATCTTTCAGCACCAACCACACGCCCATCGATTCCAAGGTCGTTTCAGGCATGTCCAGGGTTGTTGTATCTAATACCTCTTTCGTGCTCCATTTAATACGCTTATACCCTTTTACCTGGGAACGTACTTTTATTTCTCCACAATTAAGCTGGTACAGCCGATGATCTGATGTGTTTTTAACAGAGAGAACATCGATTTCGGCTGAAATAACTGGCTCGGTGACGTAATCCTCATCACATGGAACAAGAAAAGCCAGGCAATTTGTCAGGTCGAGTTCATCCACGCGGTAAGTTTCTCCATCATGAATATAGATCGCGCCAGGGTGCACCATCCATAACCCGCTGTTGTAATCGACTTCGCCGACGACTTCAACCTTTCCGTTGTTCATGCAGCGTAGGGCAATGGCATTTGAGGGCGTATTCCGCAGCGAGACATGCTGGGCCGGGTAATCATCAGACACAAAATAGTAGCGTTTTCCTTTTCGGTGCAGTACGCCTAATTGAGTCAGGTAATCCAAATATGGTTTCAGTTCTTCCGGGTTCAGCTTCCCAAAATATTCAGTGTTATCCAATGGCAGTTCAGCCGCTGCGCATTGCAAATGTTCCAATAAAATCAGGGGATTATTGGGGTTGAGAAGAGCTTCTTCCAGATCCCTGGAAAGCAGATACTCGGCATTTTGTGCCAGGAACTGGTCCAAGGGGTTCATCGACGCGATGAAAATCGACAGTGATGGGTTGAACATCCTGCCCGCTCTACCGATGCGTTGCCGTAAACTCGCGATGGAACCGGGGTAGCCAGCTAACAGCACACAATCAACTCCCCCAATATCGACGCCTAACTCCAGGGCGTTCGTCGCGATCCCAATTTTCACCTCACCAGCCTTTAATCCAGACTCGATTTCGCGTCTTTCCGTTTTCAAGTAACCGCTGCGGTACCCACGAATGCTGCCATTGGAAATTTGCAGGTCATTTTTCACATCTCTCAGCAGCAATTCAACCAAACGGCGCGTACGGCAAAAAACCAGTGTTTGAACCTGAAAGCGGTAAAGAGAGGAAACAAATTTCCTCACAGAGAGCAGCAATCCCTCGCGTACGCCCAATTCTTCGTTTACCAATGGTGGGTTATACACCATAAAATACTTCATTCCCTGGGGTGACCCATCATGTGCGATTAATTCAACTTCCTCTTCTATTAAAACCTCAGATAATGCCCTGGGGTTCTTAATTGTCGCTGAAGTGAGAATGAATTTTGGCGTTGACCCGTGAAAATCCACGATGCGCTTTAACCGCCGGATTAAATTGGCAATATGGGAGCCAAAGACGCCCCGGTAGATATGCGCTTCATCAATTATCACGTAAGCCAGGTTTTCGAAGAATCTCGCCCATAACGGGTGATGGGGGAGAATGCCCATGTTGAGCATATCTGGATTGGTTAAAAGTATATTAGCCTGGTCTCGGATCGCAGCCCGTTCTCGTTGAGGTGTATCTCCATCATATACAGCGCATTTTGGCTGACAAGGTCCCTTTTTTGGGATAAGAGCCTGGAGCGAATTCAACTGATCATTGGTCAGAGCCTTAGTTGGGAACAACATCAAAGCCGTTTTACAAGGTTCTTTCAGCATACTGTCCAGCATCGGCAGCTGGTAGCAAAGACTCTTACCGCTGGAAGTGCCGGTAGAGATAACCAGGTTTTTTCCCTTCTCGCAGGCTGTGTAAGATTCAGCCTGGTGTAAATATAAGTTCAAAATTCCCTTTGAGGTCAGCGTATCAACCAGGGCAGGATGTATTTCTTGGGGAAAGGACGCAAGCATTGCCTCGCGACGAGCAAGTTCTTGCAGAAAGGGTATGCAACCTTTACTATCAGATGAATTGAAAAGGTTGGAAATGTAAGTTAACAGGTTTGAAGACTGACCTTTCAGCACCAGAGTGATCCCTTTCTTTGCATTATACTATTCTCGTGTGAATCACTTTTTTTATTAATCAAATTTCTTTGTGAGGGTTTCATGGTGGTAGCCATAAACGCAATTGTCGGGGCTGTCGCAGCGGTAATCATCAATTATCTCTCAGATGTGCTGCCTATCACGCGCAGGTTGTCTCGTCCTATATGCCTGAATTGCGGAAAACGCTATTCTTTTAAAGAATATTTATTTTCTTTCAAATGTTCAAAGTGCGGAAATAAAACCTCTATAAGGGTTATCCTGGTAACGATTTTAACTATTCTGTCCTGTATTTTGCTTCATTACTTCCCGCTTGAGGGTTTATCGTTCTGGGCAACCATCCCGATCGTTGTATTCCTCGGAATAATTCTGGTGATCGATATCGAATACCGCGTCGTTTTAATCCAAACCAGTATATTTGGTTTGGTTTTTTTCTTAATTTATGGGGTGTTATTACACAACCTGTGGAGTACCCTTGTAGGGGGCCTTGCTGGCTTTTTAATCATGCTGGGGCTATATTATTTAGGCGTCTTATTTAATATAATTATGGGGCGGATTCGCGGGTACGCGATTGAAGAAGTCGCACTTGGTTTTGGCGATGTTTACGTCTGCGCGTTTATTGGCTTTTTTAACGGCTGGCCAACAATTTTAGCAACGCTGTTGATCGCGATTTTCGCCAGCGGGGCATTTTCGTTGGTTTATATCCTCGTTAAGGTAATCACCAGGCGCTATCAATCCTTTTCAGCCATACCGTACGCTCCTTTTTTAGTGCTCGCAGGAGTGGCCGCGTCTTATCTATTTCACTCGTAACGCATCAACACGGTTGACTACTCCGGTAATACCGGGCCGCAAGCGAGAATTGCTTCATCCAGGCTTCCCGAAAAAAACTTCATTCGTTCGCGAATTTTGAAAATCAATTCACTTGCTGTTTGGTGGAATCGGGCTTTGTCGCGCCAAAGGTTTATCGGGTCAAGAATTGAATCAGGCACACCCTCAATATGCGTCGGAATATTTAAGCCGAAGGTTGAATCAGCGTAGAAGCTCCCTTCTGCCAGTTCATTATCAAGAGCCGCCTTGATCATCGCCCTGGAGTAGGGGAGTTTAATCCGGCTGCCTGTGCCGAAAGCCCCTCCACTCCAGCCGGTGTTTACCAGCCAGATTTTCGGGTGATGCTCATCAATTCTCTTGAGCAAGAGGTCCGCATACACCGTGGGTGCCAGCGGTAAAAAAGGTTCTCCAAAACAAGTGGAAAAGGTAGCTTCGGGCTCTGCGCCCAATCCTTTCTCTGTACCTGCCAGTTTTGCTGTATAACCCAGTAAAAAGTAAAACACAGCCTGTTCTCGGTTAAGCCTTGAAATTGGCGGAAGCACGCCAAAAGCATCAGCGCTTAAGAAAAAGATATGCGAAGGGTGCTGTCCAGTACCGGATTTGACGTGACCCTCAATGTACGAAATGGGATATGCGGCTCTGGTATTTTCCGTTTTGCTGCCATCCATGAAGTCAATAGCGCGGGTATTCTCATCGAACCCAACATTCTCTAAAACTGCGCCAAACCTTTGCGAAGCTTCCCAGATCTGCGGCTCAAGTTCTTGGCTCAGGTTAATCGTTTTCGCATAACATCCGTTCTCAAAATTAAAAATACCTTTCGGGCTCCACCCATGTTCATCATCCCCTATCAGAAAACGGTCAGAAGTGGACGATAATGTGGTTTTACCAGTGCCTGATAACCCAAAGAAAAGAGCGGTTTCACCATTTTCGCCAATATTGGCTGAACAGTGCATTGGAAAAACGCCTACCTCAGGGAGAACTCGGTTCATGGCAGTGAATACCGATTTTTTTATCTCACCAGCGTAAGATGTGCCGCCAATGAGGATGATTTTTTCAGCGAAATTGAGGATGATGAAGGTTCCGGTACGCGTTCCATCCACGCCAGGGTCTGCGTAGAAATCGGGCGCGTGTAGAAGGGTGAAATCCGGTTTTACCGGGTTTTCATTATCCGAAGGAAAAAGCAAGTCACGGGTAAAGAGCGCTGCCCAGGCTTTTTCTGAAATGATCCGAAAATGCTGCGCGTATTGCCTATCCCGCCCGGCAATCGCATCCTGAATAAAAAGCTCCTTGGTCTCCAGGTAGCGTTTTACTTTAACGAATATCTGTTCATGTTGCTGCACGGAGATGGATTTATTGGTTTTTCCCCAGGCAATTTGCCGGTCGCTTTCAGTGCCATTGTCCACAATAAATTTGTCGTTGGGAGAACGACCAGTATGTTCACCCGTTTCAACGATCACCGCGCCGCTATTGGATAGGCAACATTCACGATGGATAACAGCGTGCTCAACAAGCCGAGCGCTGCTTAAATTGACGTTCACCTCTTTTTCCGGGCGTAATCCGATGTGCGCAGTTAGCGCATGCAGGGGCAGTTCAGCTGTCAATTCATTCCTCCAAATAATATATTCATTCAGGTGGTTTATTGAGCAGATAATGGAACCAGAACCAAAGTATTTCAGAAGCAGGCTTACGATAAATGGTCGCCGAATTGTCTTGCAATTCAACGTATGGATTGAACCCTCTCGAGATAAAACCGCTAATCCAGCTCTGGGTGGCAACACTCATAATAGCTGCGCTGTACGCTTTCGCCTGTCCAGCGAGGTTAATTGAAAGATCTGGGCTCATTGAAGGATACTCAAAGCCGATCAATATTGGCTTGCCAAATTGCGCCTGGAGTGGCTGCACCTGGTTGGTGAGAAATGCGTCAAATTGATGTCTCATTTCTTCAATGGTAGGATTATCTTGAAACAGCTCAGGAGAGTAAACCACGTAAAGAATATCGACCTGGCTTAACCAGGCAGGGAAGTCCTGTGTTTTAGCATCCAAATAAACCGCCGCAATCAACCTACCAGAATACCTTTGCCGAACACCGGCAATTAATTCATCCCATTCGACTTCTTCAAATTGCTGTCTCGCTAAATGAGAGCCCTCATTGCCTGCCAAAGGCATGCCTCCAATGATTAATCCCTCAATTGACAGCATTTGAGCCAGATCGGCGTGATGATTGATGAATTTTAGGTATTGTTTGCTGAAATTCACGCCCCAATCAGCGCTATTCGATGGTGCGTCTTTAAATTCGCCTGTTTGCGCGTAGTTTAATACTGGGAAAAGAATTGTTTTCTGCCCGTTCATCACCACATGGCTGTTCAGATTCATCAGTTCCGTCCAAAGCAGGTCATGGTCGGACGAGGGGAATAATTCAGGCAGGTTACCTCTCTCTGCGTATGTCCATGAGGGCGTCAATACCACCCAATCTCCGCCTATCTTGGCTGCAAACTGGAGTCCCTCATCAATTGAATTGCGCCAGGCGGGTGGTTTCTCGCTGGCTATTTCTACGCCTGCGATGAAGCCGGGTTTCGGTTGGATCGCCTCCAGTGTAAGGTACTGCGTTGTGTCAATAGTGAAATTATCAACATTTTGCCAGGCAAAAATGACATCATTTAAAGTCTGTTCATTATTGCCCGGTGATATAACGCGTTTCAAGTCATTTCGTTCGGCCGCAAGTTCACATAAACCATTTCGACAGTAGCGATATTCCACGCTGGAAAAGTATTGAAGTGGAGAAAAGATGGTGAATTTCCATAAATGGTTCCCTGCGGGAACCATTGGCAATGGCTCCATCCAGCCAAAAGTATTGAGTTGGACAAAAACCGTTTCTTGTGCGGGTGTATCCACTGGTGCTTGTACAAGTAAGTGTACCGGTTGGGTGCCTTTTGCTGAAAAAGAGAAAACCCGGTCTTTGGTGGTCAAATTTTCAGTCACCAGCAGGTCCCGCACCCTGAATTTGGATTCCTTGTCCAGTTCGGCATTCCAGAAGCCATCTCCAAATGAGTATTTATAACGAAGGTAAAACCCTACAGGCAGGTCAAGCGTCATTGAGTAGCGGTTTATACCAACCCTCTTCATTTGCGGATAATTCACCGCGCTGCCGGCAGAACCTGCTGCCAGTTCTGCATAAGCGTTGCCCAACGGTTGCAGATTACTCACTAACCTCAGTGGTAAGGATTTATCCATGCCAAAGGGAAGCACAACCTCAAAAGTGACTTTGGTTTTGGTTCTTGCACGCAGCGCGAGTTGAACCGGAGTAAGCGCGTTTTCCGCAACGACTGCCCCTTGCTGAAAGGTCTCGTAAGCCCCATCCATACTGTATACCACCAGGTTGTGTTTGCCGGCTGCAAGACCTATCATCTCAAACGTACCATCAGAGGTGGTGAGTACCTGTACACCGCCTGCTGAAATCAGTAAATTTGGAATGGGAGCATTTGTTGCGCTATCAATGATTTGACCGGTAATGCTTCCAACAGGACCAGAATATTGCCCGCTTGCCCAACCGGAAACTTGATCTTCGATAATTTCTGGGCCGTTTATTCGTGCAATTCTAAAACGAACCTGTTGGCCTTGTGAATTGAATTCATAAGTGGTTCCATTTCCAACAAGAACATAACGGTATTTGATTTCTGTCGAAACGGGCAGGGGAATTCGGATAGAATAATCCAACCCACTTTCGAGGGAAAGGTCGAAGCGTGAAGAGTTAAAATAGATCCCGCTCACATCGTCCAGGATCTCTATCATCAACTTTGATCCCTCCGGTATTGGGGCAGGTATTTTTACCCGGAAAAGGACTTCCGCCATGGGAATTCGTGCGCGGGCGTTATTTTGAATAAGCCCCCCTGTGGCTGGGGCGCAGGAAACCATGAAAAGGAAAGAACAGGCAATTATTAGAAGTTTGATCCGAAGGGAGGAAAAATTCATATGGTGTTTGTGCCAGCCAGTTTCAGTAACGGTGAGGTATGGGGCCTTTGCTACCTGTTCAGGATATTTCGTATTTCTCCCGAGTGATTGACCAGGCTGCCAAGAACGCCATTGATAAAACGGGAAGAACTGTCAGATCCATAAATTTTTGCTAACTCAATGGCTTCGTTGATAGCCACCTTGATGGGTGTGCATTTCGCTACGGCAAATTCCCATAAAGCGACGCGTAGAATATTCCGGTCGATGATGGCTACCTGGTCAAGCGGCCATTCTGGGGCATGTTCGGTGATAATTTCGTCTAACTTCTCTACAATAGGTGTTACGCCATAAGCGATTTCACGAACAAAATCTTCAAGATTCTTGTCCAGTTTCTCTTCCTCAAGGCGGGCAGAAATAATCGCCTCGAGGGGGTGACCGGCAATATCCAATTCATACAAAACCTGAAGAGCGATTCCACGCGCTCTCGTTCGTGATTTCATGTGGTATTACGCTTCTCCAAAATCGATATCTTCCACATGAATGTTGATTTGACCAATTTCCATGCCAACCATCTCAGAGATTGACCTGGCAACCTGGTATTGGATATTATGGCTGACATCTCGGACGTTATAGTTCCTTTTTAAAACAACGTACAGGTCAATATAAACGAGGTTGTCCTCAACAGAGATATTCACGCCTTCATTAATTCCTTTTTTAAACAGGGTGTTCATATCTCGTGAGCCAGCAGTAAGGTGACTGACACCCTCAACTCCCAGGGTAGCTAATTGAGCAATAGATACTAATACTTCGGGGGCAATGGTGGTTCTACCAAAGGTATTTTTCTTTTCCATTTTTTCTCCGCTTTCATCCCTAACATAAATAAAGGTAAAAGGTATTATAACCTTAATCCCTTATGGATTCCTTTTCCGTACGTCTTGGATAAATTCGAGTGTCATAAGTTGAACCTGTGGCATCTGCTTATCCAGTAAAATCAGGTGGCAGGATTCAGTTAGAATGACCAATTCTTTATCCAAAGAAGCGATCTTCTCATAAACGAGTAAAGCCCCTAACGGGTCAATCGTATCATCGTGCTTACCCTGAAAGATACGAACAGGGGTACGAATTTGAGTTAATTCCTTTCGCACAATTTTTTGCAATTCAAATAAACTGGCAGCCGCTCGCAATGGGAACTCGGTGTAACTCTGTTGTGGAAGGTCATTATCAGGTGGTTTCTTTTTAATGGCTGGAACAAATGGCCACAGTATCTTGGACAACCAAAGATTCTTGACCTGAATCGCAGGCGCGAATAATAAAATGCCAGAAATCCGGGGATGCTGCCGGGCGAGATGCAGCGTTAGCAACCCACCCATTGATTCACCCAGCACAAAAACATCCTGGTACCTTTCAGCAAGCTCAAGATAACTTTTCTCAGCTTCGCAGTACCAATCTTGCCATTGGGTTTTATTCATCTCTTCTGCGGAGCTTCCATGACCTGGAAGGAGAGGGGCTTTCACACTGTAACCCTGCTCTGATAAAAAACCAGCCATCTTCCTCACTTCAACTGTGGTGGCGGTAAAGCCATGCAGGCACAGAACCGCCACATCGCCTTTGGGCCAAAAAAAGGCAGAGCCATCCAGTTGAGGGTTCCTCAGTTTATGATGAAGGTCAGCCATTTCACTCCTTTTTATATGCCGCAATACAGGCGGTCGCGTAGGGGATCAGGGCAATTTCAGCCCCAGGATGCTGATTGACCAAGTTCTGCACTTCTTGTAGTGAAGTGAGTGGTTTCAACAGCAAAGATTCTACCTGGCGAGCTGGAATTGAAGAGAAAAGAAAAACCTGGTGCTTTTGCAAAATTTTCGCAATCTGAAACGCCTTGTGAGGGCCCACCATAAATTCAGACCGGGTAAATTTTTCAATCACCTCACGGATATTTCGAACCCCTCGCATAAACTCCAGGTAACCGTTTGAGCCGACACCTTCCTCGCATTCTGCAATTAGCACGATTACGCCGCCAGGTTTGCAGAACAAAGACGCATGCGTCATTGCTTTTTGCGCCTGATAAAGGTTGATATCCTTAGGGTACCCGCCAGCAGAGGCAATTACGATATCATATGCATGGCTGATAGGTATCCGGCTGATCTGGTCAACAACCTGGATGCCTGCTTTCATCACCGCATCTGGTTTGCCGAAGAAAACCGCAAGGATTTCTTTTTGCTGGTTTAAAACAGCGTTCAACGCAAGATCAATTTTCATTAATGAGCCAATATCTTCTATGTCTTGGCGTAAGGGGTTTTGCTGAAAACACCCGATAACTGAGTTCTCATCTAAAAGGAGTTTGTGATTGGTATTAATCGTCTTCCTGCCGGATAAACCAATCGCCGCCGACTTAACACCGCCAGAATAACCAGCAAAATGATGCGGTTCAATATCTCCAACTACGATTTTTAAGTCACATTCATAAAAACCACGATTAACAAGTACCGGGGTATTTCGAAAAGTTGTGCCTATTACGCATAGATTATTTTCGTCATCACAATTATGAGGTATTACGCTGAGTTGTTGAGGAATTTCATCTCCTAATATTAGATGGAACTCGTCTTTTTCCATTGGAATGTGTGTGCCCGAGGCGATGTATATGGTGATGTTTTCTTTTTTTACCCCTTTTGTTTGCAGCACCTCCAGCAGGGGAGGTAAGAGAGCTTTGTTCGGCACCGGGCGTGTTTTGTCATTGACTGTAATGGCAACCGTGGTGTTTTCACCGACACCTGCCCATGGATTTTCCACTCCAATGGGGGAGGCCAGGGCTTTTTGTACGGCTTCTCTCGAATTTCTTACTCGGGGAAGCTCACAATTTGGTTGGATCAATTGATACCGAGAGGGATTTTCGCTAATTTCATAAGTAAGGGTTCCTCGTCCATAAGGCAGGTAAACAAGATTTTTTTTCATTTTGGACTCCCAATTAGCTTAATTTTATAGCAACTTGCCTTTTCTACCATTCTGTTTACGGAGAATAGTGGGAAGAGGTGTGTCCCTTGAAAACAATTTCCAGGCGCTAGAGACGCGAGGTAAGGTATTTTTCAAAGGTCTTTTCAAAATATTTGTGCTTTACACTCGAATTGCAGATAAAAGACACCCTATATTGTCAGGCAATAAACAAGGGAAGTGGTATAATCTTAATGGTTTCGATAAGTACTATTATCATAAACAATATTCGTATTGAAAAAGAGGGCAATTTTGGAGAAATCAATTTCTGAAGCCATAAACGATTTTATTCGCTCTGTTCAGCTCGCACGCAGCCCTAGGACAGCAGCTACCTACAGAAATGCATTGGTTTTCTATCAGAACACTTTACGGCAGAAAAATATCGAACCTGAGCAAACCTCCATCCGCAACCTTTCCGAAGACTCTATTTTATGGATGACTAACGCATTGAAAAACCATGCTGCCACAAGCGAACGCCTTTATCTGACTGCGCTCACAGGTTTTTTTGAATATCTGGTTTCGGAAAGACTTGTGGAAATTAACTTGCCGCGCGTGCGATTACTGATCCAACAACGCGCCCGAAAGCCCGGGCAACGCTTACCTCAGTTCCCGGCATCACTAATTGACCAGATCCTTGAAAAAGCTGAACGTTTGCAAAGCCAAAACACTGACAATTTGGCCGACCGCCTGGTTAATCTACGCGACAGAGCTTTTTTGTACACTCTTGCTGATACCGGGCTTCGTGTGCACGAAGCTTGTAATTTACGTCGCGGTGACCTTGATTGGAATGAAGGTAAAGCCATGATTATTGGAAAAGGAAACCGGGAGGATATTGTGCGCTTCTCAACTCGCTCGACCTCCGCATTGATGGATTACCTTAAAGAACGGGCTGTTATCGATGGGAACACCGGAAAACCGCTGGGGTCTTTACCCCTTTTTGCCCGCCACGATCGCGGTAGCGGCAAAAAAACCAAACCGATGACCACAACGACTGGCCGGAACATCATTGCGTCGAGAGTGCTGGAATTCATCGGACCCGATGCTGTGGGCACGATCACGCCCCACTCGTTTAGGCACTATTTCGTTACCAGGGTTTTACGGGCTTCGGGAAATCTAAAATTAGCCCAGGAATTAGCCAGGCACAAAAACATCGCTGTGACACAAAGATACGCGCATTTGTCAGATGATGAATTAGATAAAGGCTATTGGTCAGCAATCGAAGAGGATTAAAAAAATCCCGCTTTTTGGCGGGATCTTTGTTTACAATAGCCTTAAAATTAGCTGACTACGACAACGTTGCTGGCCTGAAGGCCTTTCGGTCCCTTTTCAATTGCGAATTCTACCTGCTGCCCTTCCTCGAGATTGCGGTAGCCTTCACCCTGAATAGCAGAAAAGTGCACAAATACATCTTCTCCGCCTTCACGAGAAATGAAGCCATAACCTTTGGTCCCGTTGAACCATTTGACTGTACCGACGATACGTTCTGACATTTCTTTGCCTCCTATAGCAAACTTACAAAAAATTCGGATTATTTTTTCGTTCTTTCGGAGCAGTCAAATAAAAACAGCCCTGGAGTGTTCGCTTCAGGCTGTCGTTTATTACATCCAGCAAGAACTACTTTGCATCCTTCATAATTAATTTATCATGATAAATTAGCGATGTCAAGGATTTTAATCGTCAGATTTTTCCCACCAGCCAGTAAAACACCGCCAATGCTTCAATCATGCAATAGTTCTTTCGCCTTTTT
>JAAZNW010000067.1 GCA_012798065.1 Chloroflexota bacterium | reverse complement strand
GCTCTGAACAGGGCAATAGGCGCGCAGCCAACGGGCACCCCGAGCCATATCATGTCAAATACTGGGGAATTGGCAACGAGGTTTGGGGGGCCTGGCAAATCGGGACCACCACCGCGAAGGACTATTCACAGCGCGTGAAGCATTTCATCTCTGCGATGAAAGCGGTCGATCCGTCCATCAACATTGTGGTTGTCGGTAACAGCCCTCTAACAGATGACCCGGAGGACGCAGCAGCCGTTTGGAACAGGACGGTTCTCGGAAAACTTGGCAAAGACATTGATTACCTCTCCTGGCATATTTATCAGCCGGATAAAGCAGACTGGCGCGAAACCTACGACCCGCACGAACTGTATTTCGCTGTCTGCGCTGCTCCATTGGATATTGCGCAAATACTTACCCGAATCGAAAAGCAGATCGAAGGAATTGTTGCTCCTCGTAAGATTCTTCAAGCGGTAGACGAATGGAACCTTTGGCTTCTTCCGCTGGATAAAAAAACCAGTATGCATAATGTTACCTACACGCTTCGGGATGCGTTGTACACTACCTCAACGCTGATTACCTTCTTTAAGCACTCCCGCACAGTGGGCATGGCGAACCTGGCGCAGCTGGTGAATGTGCTTCCATTAATCAAAACCAGCGAAAACAACGCTTTCGCCACTGCCATTTTTTTCCCCTTCGTCCTTTTCCGCCAGATGCAACCCTATCTGCTTCACACACAATGTTCTTGTGAAACTTTCAACACTAACCGTATCTCTATTAATATGAACGCGCACGAAAAAGTACCTTATTTGGATGAATTGGCGACCATTAGCGAAGATGGTCGCTGCCTTTCAGTCGTCCTTGTCAATCGGTTTCCCATTAATCAAATGAAAGTCCATATACGCCTGGAAAAGGCTACTGGAGTTGTCAAAAATGCGCTTCGCATCACTGCAGCGTCTACTTCCTCTTTCAACGATTCAACACATCCCAATCGCGTACACATATCCGATTTGACTTCCATAAAAAAGGAAAGCGACGGGTTTTCAGTCATTTTGCGACCGTGCTCAGTCTCTTTATTGGAATTTGAATTAAAAAAAGCGGAGTGAAAATTCACCCCGCTCAAGACAAGTATCTGTTTTTAGTCTATTAAGAGAATTTCTGGGTCAGGTTCATCTAGATCGACCCATAATACGCACCGGTCTTTCGCCTGCAGCGCCGACAGGTCACCAATCGCCTGCGCGCGCTGGAAAACGCCAAATTTCACTCCCTGCCCCGGAATTTCAAGGTCGTCCTGTCTCGCGGCGGTAATTACAAGGAAAAATCCTTTGTTTGCTCCGCCTTTATGCAATTGCCCAGTTGAATGTAAATAGCGAGGGCCAAAACCCAGCGTGGTGGCAATCTGAAACCTCTGGCCGATTCTTTTTCGTAACTCTTGTAAGATTTGCTCGTTTTTCCTGTTCTTTGGTAGAAACGCGTTGATCGCGAAGTATTCAATGGTTTTTCCGCATGTTGAGACCATTCGTTCGATGTAGGCAATCAGCTTTTCATTTTCACGCGCTTTCTCCTGGATTAATCCAAAGAAGCTGGCTCTAGCGAATCGCGCAGCTGGGTTCATCTCGGGTAAAGAACCTGTTTCACGGTAGGCTGCTAAACCTGCCAGGGTGCGTAATTTTGCATCCTGTACATCTGGCTGGTCAAATGCATTGACGCCGATAATGCTGCAAGCAGTCGCAACAGCCACCTCCCATAGGTAGAACTGGCCTCCCAGGTCATCATTCTCTGCAATCTGCAATGTAACAACTGGGTGGCCGGCATTTTTTAATAATGCAGCGAAATCTGCCTGAGAGTGGTCCTTTTCAAGATACACGAAAAGCCTATCTGGCGAATAATCCTCCACATTCATAACAGGTTCAGCGGTAACAGGCACCATCCCTTTGCCTTCTTTGCCGCTACTCTCCGCAATCAACTGCTCCAGCCAATCGCCAAATGCGTTCCAGTTATTGTCTGTAATAAGGGTCACCTTGTCTTTGCCGGGCTTCGCCGCGGTTCCCAATATGGCACCCAAAACAACGCCGGGATTTGCCTCTATTGGCTGCCCTGGTCTGCAAAACTGAGCGATATTCATCGCGCTTTTATTTAGTCTTTTCAGATCAAGCCCCATGATGGCAGCAGGAACCAAGCCAAAAGCCGTAAGCGCTGAATACCGTCCGCCCACCTGGGGGTCAGCATGGTATACCGCACGGAATCCTTTTTCTTTCGCTAATTGATCTAATTTTGTATCAGGGTCAGTGATCGCCAAAAAATGCGCGCCGGGATTCTTGCACCCCGCCAAGACAGTTCTGTTCCAAAAATAATCGAATAATGCGTTTATTTCACCAGTGGTTCCAGACTTGCTGGCAACGATGTAGAGCGTATTTAAGGCTGGGTTTTGTTCTTGAATAAGTTTTACTTGATGGGGGTCAGTGGAGTCCAGAATGCTCAGCGCTAAGCCCTTTAACGGGTCTTGCTCTTCAGCAGCGATAATTCGGCTCAGGACTTCTGGCGCAAGGGATGACCCGCCCATACCCAGAAGGACCGCATGTGTGAAACCTTCAGCCCTAAGCAGCGCACCAATGCCCGCGTAGGCAGGTTCTTTTTCCTGGTTGGAAAAAGGTGTTTCAAGCCAATTCATGCGGTTTCTGGCTTCAGCCTGGCCTTCAGGTTCAGCCGTCCAAAGTGCAGGGTCTTTCTGGTACAACCTTGACACAAAATTGATTCTTTTGAGTTCACCAACACTTGTTTTTACCGGTGATGCCAGTGAAGATATTTCCTTGATCGCGGAAAGCCTTCTTTTGTCAACAGCATCAAGTAAGGAAGAATAAGCTTCTGTAAAAGCCTTTACGCCCTCAATTTCGAGTTGTTCGGTTACTTGATCAATGGATATGCCCAACTTGTTCAGGCGTTCGAATAATGAATCCGTTTCATTGGCACTGTCAAATATTCTCACGGCCACTGAGCCATGTTCCAGAAAGGCGTCAAGCGTGGCAGGAGGAACAGTGTTTATCGTATCCGGCGCGATCAACTCCTCCACATACAAGACGTCTCTGTAGGCAGGGTTCTTGGTGCTCGTGGATGCCCATAACGGTCTTTGCAGCCTGGCACCATTGGCTTTAAGTGATAAGAAACGTTGCGAGTTGAAAACCTCGTTGAAGAGCCTATAAGCCAAACGCGCGTTGGCAATGGCAGCCCTGCCCGCTAGCGATTCATATAATTGGGCTTTAATTTCTCCATTGTGGAGTTTTTCGTTCAATAATTTATCAATAAGCGTGTCAATGCGAGAGACGAAGAAGGAAGCAACCGAAGTGACGCGCCCAATAGGTTCTCCCCTTCGCATCCTATCTTCCAGGCCCGAAAGATAGGCATCCATTACTTCCTTATAACGGTCATTTGAAAAAATCAGGGTTACATTGATATTAAGCCCTTCACTGGTGCATTGTCGAATAGCTGGGATACCCTCCTTCGTGGCGGGTATCTTGATCATCAAGTTGGGTGTTTTTACCCGTTCCGATAATGCACGGGCTTCTTTAACTGTGCCCTCTGTGTCATGCGCGAGGAGTGGATTAACCTCTAAACTGACATACCCATCCATCCCTTGGGAACTCTCATACACTGGCAGGAAAAGTTGAGCCGCTTTTTGGATGTCTTCAATGGCCATTTGCCAAAATATCTGTTCACTGTCTAATCCCGACCAGGCCATGGGTTTGAGTGTTATATCGTAATCAAAGGAGGTTGAGATGGCTTTCTGAAAAATACTTGGATTAGAAGTGATGCCGCTTATAGCCCCTTTGCGGATCAGTTCAGCCAGACTTCCATCTAATAATTTTGCTCTTTCAATATTGTCGTACCAAAAAGATTGCCCTGCTTTGTGAATTTCTTTGATGATATTCATTCGGTTGGACCTCAATCCACTCGCTCACTGCGCCTTTTCAAGCGCGCATATTTTTTCGAAACGTCTCAGAAATCTGCCGTCATGGATGAATTCTGCTGCTAAAAAGGCTGACACGATTTCTTTCACTAGTTCAATTCCCAAAATCCGGCTGCCCAGGCATAACACGTTCATATTATCGTGTTCTACCCCCTGGTGCGCAGAATACGTGTCGTGACATACACAGGCGTAGACGCCTTTGATTTTGTTCGCGGCGATAGTAGCGCCAACTCCTGATCCGCAGATGACTATCCCCCTGTCAGACTGATTGTCCTGAATCGCTCTACCAACTTTCAAGGCGTAATCGGGGTAATCGACAGGTTCCTGGTTGTAAGTTCCCAGGTCAATTACATCGTGCCCGGCGGACTGAACATAATTGATCACCTCGTCTTTGATTGGAAAACCCGCGTGGTCCGCGGCGATGGCGATGCGCATTTCTACCTCTTTTTCTTAAGTAATTTTTCAGCTTTCGCGATTACATTGGCAACAGTAAAACCGTATTCTTCCAATAACTTTTGGTAAGGAGCAGAAGCGCCAAAAGTCTCAATACTGATTACCTCGCCCTCATCTCCCACCCATTTTTTCCATCCCAACCCAACACCCATTTCAACCGCCAGTCGGGTCTTGACTTGAGTTGGTAAGACAGCGTTTTGATACTGCTGGCTGGCTTTTTCGAACAATTCCCAACAGGGGAAAGAAACCAACCGTACGCGGTGATTTTGATTGGCCAGGTGAATACCGGCGGCGATGATCAGGCTCACTTCTGAGCCTGAAGCCATTAAGATGATCTCGGGCACCTTGCCTTGGCCAAGGTCAGCCAGGATGTAGGCCCCTTTATGTAATCCTTCAGCGCCTGCGTATATCTTCCGATCAATTGTAGGCACATTCTGGCGGGTCAACGCCAATAGCGTAGGGCCATCTTGCCTTTGAACCGCTACACGCCAGGCTTCTCTTGTTTCATTGGCATCAGCAGGGCGGATAACAAACAGGTTGGGGATTGCGCGCAATGCGGCCAGGTGTTCCACTGGTTGATGGGTGGGTCCGTCTTCACCCAAACCAATACTATCATGGGTCATAATCCAGATGGTCTGCAGCTTGGAAAGCGCAGAAAGGCGTATGGAACCGCGCATGTAGTCTGAGAAAACCAGGAAAGTTGCCCCAAAAGGGATAAAACCGCCATGATAGGCGAGTCCGTTTACAATCCCTCCCATCCCATGTTCCCTTACACCAAAATGCAAATAGCGTCCTGCGTGATTGTCTTTTTGGAAGGCCGCGCTGTTCTTGATCCAGGTGTTGTTAGATGGGGTCAGGTCCGCGGAACCGCCAACAAGCTGTGGAAGGATGTCAGCAAGCGCGTTCAACACCTGTCCTGAAGCCGACCTGGTGGCCATCCCCTTTTGATCAGTTGGGAATTCTGGCAGTTCGAAATGTTCTGTATCGGGTATTTCTCCAGTCATCCGCTCTTGAAGTTGCTGCCACTCGTTTGGGTATGCGACTGCGTATTGTGCCGCCTTCTCACGCCATTTCATTGCCTGTTCGTTTTTCCGCGCAGTGACTTGATTGAAATGGCTGCGCACTTCTTCGGGTATGTAAAAATCAGGCGCAATTGGCCAGCCAAGTTTTCTTTTGGCGTTTTGAAGTTCATCGATCCCAGGCGGTTCACCATGCGCCTTCGCGGTATCCTGTTTTGAAGGTAAACCAAATCCGATGTGCGTTCTGCAGATGATTAACGAAGGACGTGGATCGCTTTTCGCCTCTTTAAGCGCCTGGTCTATCTTTTTAACATCATTTCCGTCATCGACATGTAAAACCTGCCAGCCGTATGCTTCGAATCTTTTACCGCGATCTTCGGTGAATGTGAGATCCGTAGATCCATCGATGCTGATACGATTATCATCGTAACAATAGATGAGCTTTCCTAACTGCCAGTGACCTGCTAAAGAAGCGGCTTCTGAGCTTATTCCTTCCATCAGGTCGCCATCGGTGACAATGGCGTAAACATAATGGTCGAACAACTTCTGCCCAGGTTTGTTATATGTAGCCGCAAGCATGGCTTCTGCGAGCGCCATACCTATTCCGTTGGAAAACCCCTGCCCCAATGGGCCCGTGGTGGTTTCCACGCCCATCGTGTGCCCAAACTCAGGGTGCCCGGGAGTTTTAGAACCCCACTGCCTGAAATTTTTCAGATCATCCAGCGATAGATCAAATCCAGCCAGGTGAAGCAGGCTATAAAGCAGCATGGAACCGTGTCCGCCAGACAGGACAAACCGATCGCGATCCCACCATTGGGGGTTGCTGGTATCGTACTTAAGATGCTTTGCCCAGATCGTATACGCGATAGCCGCAGTTCCCATAGGAAGACCAGGGTGTCCTGAATTGGCTTTTTGTACGCCGTCTGCTGATAAGAACCTGATGGTGTTGATGGCTTTCTGCTCAATGGTTGTCATCATCCCTCCGTGACTCGTCATTGTATTTTACCATCATGAATTAGATAGGCTGAATGCGTGTGCTCCGCTAAAAAGCGATGGTCAGTTCCGTTTGTTTAAATTCTGGCTTTTTTTAATCGGAGGCTGTTGGTTACCACAAAGACGCTGCTGAACGCCATAGCGCCTGCAGCCAGCATAGGGTTGAGCACCCCAAGAGCCGCTGCAGGAATGAGAATGGCATTATAGAAAAAAGCCCAAAAAAGGTTTTGACGGATGGTCTTTAAGGTCTTACGCGAAAGCGCAATGGCTTTAACCACTCCTCGCAAATCGCTGCCGATTAACGTAACAGGCGCAGCGGCAACAGCGACATCCGTCCCGCTGCCAATGGCCACACCCAGGTCTGCCTGTGCGAGTGAAGGCGCGTCATTGATCCCGTCGCCAACCATGGCGACCACTTTTCCGCTTTCCTGCAGCCGGCGAATTTCGTTGATCTTCCCTTCCGGCAGGACGCCCGCAATCACCTGGTCAATTCCAGCCTGCTGACCGATTTCTCTGGCCGTTTCCAAGTTGTCCCCGGTCAACATGATTACCTGCATGCCCATCTCTTTTAATTCTTTGACAGCTTCCTTTGAGCCAGTCCTCAGCGTATCTGCTACCGCGACTACCCCAATCACTTCTGTGTTTTGTGCCACTGCCATAATGGTTTTGCCTTGGCGCCGATACTCTTCGGCAGCAGGCATGATCGGCGAGATATCAAAACCATTTTCCTGTAAAAAATCCAGCGTTCCAACAAGCACCCTCTCAGCGTTGATCTCAGCCGATACACCCTTCCCGGGTACAGCCAGAAAATTGGCAGGTTCTGTCAGATTCAATCCCATCTCTGTTGCGGCAGCAATAAGTGCTTCTCCTAATGGGTGTTCGCTGCCTTTTTCCACGCTGGCAGCCGTTTGCATCAGTTGCTCTTTTGAGATTCCCTCATGCACAGAAACAATGTCGGTGACTTGTGGCTGTCCCCTGGTGATGGTGCCAGTCTTATCCAAAACGACCACCTCTGTTTTACCAGCCCTTTCAAGCGCTTCACCTGACCTGAATAAGATCCCCATCTCTGCGCCACGCCCGGTTCCTACCATAATAGCCGTGGGAGTTGCCAGCCCCATGGCGCAAGGACAGGCAATTACCAACACGGCGACCATATTGATCAGCGCCCGGGTGATGCCGGTTACCCCATGCGGGTTGTCTACCGGCGGATTAACAATCAGCCATATGCCAAACGTCAGCACAGCCAAACCAATCACCACCGGGACAAACACCATTGAAATTTCATCTGCGAGTTTTTGAACAGGGGCTTTCGTTTCTTGGGCGTGCTCGACCAGGCGGATAATTTGCGAGAGCACCGTATCTTTTCCCACGCGAAGCGCTTTTATCCTGAGGAGCCCGTATTTATTCAACGTAGACCCGCTGACTTCATCGCCAGGCCTTTTTTCTACCGGTATGGATTCGCCACTTAACATGGATTCATCCACCGAGCTTGACCCTTCCAACACCAACCCGTCCACTGGAATACGCTCTCCGGGTTTCACCAGAAGAGTGTCATTGACCTGCACTTTTTCCAATGGAATTTCCGTTTCGATCCCGTCCTTAATAACCCTTGCGGTTTTTACTCGAAGCGCTTGAAGTTTTTGTATTGCTGCGCTGGTATTCCCCTTGGCTTTCGATTCAAGGTACTTTCCTAATTTCACCAAGGTGATGATCACCGCCGATGTTTCCAAATAAGGATGTCCGGGCAAAAGACCAAACACAATTGGAATTGAATAAAAATACGCTACAGAGGAACCCAGCGCGATCAGCACGTCCATATTAGCCGAACCACCACGCAGCGCCCTGTAAGCGCCCTGGTAGTATTGCCAGCCAACATAGAACTGCACCGGAGTGGCTAAGAGTAGCAACAGATAATTCAACCATGGGGAATCTGCAATAATCGCTGGCAATAGGTGGAAGTCTCTTGCCATTGAAAGAATGAAAACCGGCAGCGTAAATAAAATCCCGATGATCAACAAACGTCGTTGAAGGTCAGCGTCGCGTTGCCTGGCAGTTACTTCATCCTCTCCCTGTTCGTCACTCAATACTGTGGCTGATATACCTAAACCTTTTATGCCTTTCAATAACTCGTCACGTGAAATAATGGTTGAGATGAACGAAATCAACACTCTGGAGGAAGAGAGATTAACCGAAACCGACCTTACCCCTTCGATCTTTTTAATCTGTGTTTCCAAAGACGCCGCGGCTCCGCTATCGTTGACCCCCTGTACCAGCAATACGACTTCGCTCGTTACAACCCCATATCCGGCTCTAATAACCCGATCTGAAATTTGGTTGAGGTCAATCTTATCGGAATCATAAGTCACAGTCGCTTTTTCAGTGACCAGGTTGACCATGGTGTCTTCAACACCATCCAGTTTCTTTACGTTGCGTTCAATGGTCGCAACGCAATTGGCACAGGTCATGCCAGTAATAGGTAAGATTATCTGTTTCTTTCCTGCCATTGCCAGACTTTTTCTTTTCCGTTTATTCGGCTGGGTAATTAATCTCTTTTAAGAGATTTTTAATCATCTCTTCGTTCGCCGGAGGGCTGTAAACCACATTCACCTGTTTCGCTGCCAGGTCGGCCGTGACCTCGGTCACTCCTTCCATCTCCATCAATTCCATCTTGATGGTATGAATACAATGACCACAACTAATATTGGGGATTTTTAATGAGATTGTATCCATTTTTCTCCTTTTGATTAATTCTACCATTTAGGACTATTATTGTCCACTTACAACACGGTTTTTTTCACTTGACAATCGCTCTTTTTCCTCATAGGATATACATACGATGACATTAACGGATAAGACTATTCTCATCACTGGCGCTGCCCGTCGTCTGGGTAAAGCCTTAGCCATTGCCTGCGCCAAACAGGGCGCGGATATCGTGCTGCATTACAACTCTTCCCAATCCGAGGCTGAAGAAGTCCGCGACCAGGTCCATTTGTTGGGGCGCGACTGCCTCATTCTCAAGGCGGATCTAGCTGATCCACAACAGGTTGAGAGGATGATGTCGACAGCCGTTGCAAAGACGAATCTTTACGGGTTGGTGAATAATGCCTCGATTTTCAAATCCATGGGATTTATGGACACCACTTTACCCGACTGGAATGAACATATTGCTGTGAATTTAACTACGCCATTCTTGCTGACACAACACTTCGCCCGTCATTACACGCTCGCCGAAACCGGCCGCGTTTTAAACCTGGTTGACTGGCGCGCATTAAGGCCAGGTCGTGACCATTTTCCATATACCATCAGCAAATCCGGGTTGGTCGCGCTGACGAAATCCACCGCGCTGCAGTTGGCCCCACGCATCAATGTGAACGCTATCGCTCTGGGCGCCATTCTGCCCCCAGTTGGCCAGCCAGAAGACGATCGCTTGATAAAGAACGTCCCTCAGAAAAGATGGGCTGAATTGGACGAGTTCACCCGCACCGCCCTGTTCTTGCTCGACGGACCTGATTACATCACCGGCGAAGTCATTCATCTGGATGGCGGACGTCACCTTGTTTAAGGAGTCAGAATGGATGAAATTTTTATTCAAGACCTGCTGATTCGCAGTATCATCGGCGTTACCGAAAAGGAACGCGAACAACCTCAAGACATTCTGGTGAATATCATCCTTTTCACAAATACGGCTCAAGCGGGTCTTTCAGATAGCGTGGACGACAGCGTTAATTATCGCACTGTAACCAAAAAAGTGCTGGCACATACCGAAGCCATTAAACGCTTCACAGTTGAAGCCCTGGCTGAGGATATCGCCCAGCTTTGCCTGCTTGAAAAAGGTGTGCAAAGCGTGAAAGTCCGTGTCGAAAAACCCGGTGCAGTGCGCTTTGCAAAATCAGTGGGAGTGACCATAACACGGAAAAAAGAGTGAATCCCCATGAGCAAGTTTTACATCTTATTGGGGTCAAATATTGAACCCGAAAAAAATATCCCCCTCGCGTTGGGTTTCCTTGGAACCTCTCCAGAATGGGTTCTCCTAAGCAAGTCCGGTGTATGGCGCACAAAACCGATAGGCAGTTGTTGCACGGACTTTCTAAATGTTGCCGTTCTCGTCGAAACACCTCTTTCTCCCAACGAATTAAAAAATCGGCTTGCCGCAATTGAATCTGCAATGGGTCGGGTGCGAACAGAAGATAAAAACGCTCCGCGGGTGATCGATCTAGATATCGTTGCAGAAGATGACAGGGTTATCGACAAAGAAATTTCGGTGTTCGACCACATCTTACTCCCCCTCTCAGAGATTGCGCCGAATATGCTGTTGCCAGATTCTTTAACCGATCTGGCAGAAGCATCGGCGGCAAGAAAAAAGTTTACTGCCGCTGTTCGCGTGGATTAAAGCGCTACCTGTTCCGTTCAAAAAGGCTGTTAAGTAATTGAAAGAGTTCACTGGCGCTCTTTGAACCCTGAAATAAGAAAGACAGCTGTGCAGTGCTGTCAGCGTAAATCCGCCCAATCTCAGCCAAAGTAATTTTATCCACAGCGCCATTTTCAAGACAATTTTTAAACCATTCCAGGTCTTTTACTGTAAATGTTTCATGTTTTACCCAGTAATCGCGGGCTTTAGGCAGGTTCTCCAGCGCATAATGCACAGGAAAGGTCTTTTTCCTGTTTAACAAGTCGCCTGTCACTGTTTTCCCGGTGAACCCATGCTGACCCCAAATTCCAAGGTAATCGTCCTGAATTTGAAAAGCCAGCCCAAACTTCTCACCCAAGTCGGAATATTTAATCAGTTCGGTTGGTTTTTTCCCCGCTATCAGCGCGCCCAGTCTAAAACAAACTGCAAACAAAGCACCAGTTTTGCCTTTTACCATTTCAAAATAATCTGCCATGGTGACGTCTTCGGCCTTTTCATGCGCCAGGTCGAGATACTGCCCCACTGTGAGGTCGAATGTCGCCTTATTCAAAGAGCGCACAGCGGCCATTACAATGGACGGCTCTTGAGAATTCTCTAAGAGCGCCATTTCCAGGTTTGCCAGCGTAAGCATGGCAT
Source organism: Chloroflexota bacterium (assembly GCA_012798065.1). Classification (GTDB taxonomy): domain Bacteria; phylum Chloroflexota; class Anaerolineae; order Anaerolineales; family Anaerolineaceae; genus UBA6107. The sequence goes on along the minus strand of JAAZNW010000067.1, from coordinate 5,681 downwards.
CCCCAGTATTAATGGCTTGCGCGATTCCCCATTTGACCCATACCGTGTCGCTTCCCCGTCTTGTTTCGCTTTTATCCTGGATGTCATCGTGAACAAGTGAAAAATTGTGCACCAGCTCAACCGCTGCGGCGGCGGGCAAAGCCTTCCGCCATTCACCCTCCAACGCGTGCGTTACGAACAGCAATAATAGAGGTCTGATGCGTTTGCCGGTGCGCGCGGGATCAAACCCATTACCGTTCCACCCGAGCTGATAGCGTATCATTTTTCCGAACGCTGGCTCGCATCGCTCAGTGAATCTGGCGATGCCGCAATCCAGTTCTTCATCCAAAGCACGCCAGCAGTCTTTCAACAATTGGGTTTCGACCATGATTTATTTTGATTTACGAACAAGAGGAGTATTTGCCAGTGATTGAATATCCACTACACCAGCAGCAAACATGGTGATACGTAATTCCAGCTCAATCTCTTGAATAAGCGTCAGAACAGACTCAACCGAACGATTGGCTGCGGACAAGAATGGACCGGCAATGCCACCGATATTCGCCCCCAGGGCAATCGCTTTCGCTAGCTCCAATCCCCCGCGTAACCCCCCGGATGCGATCAACGGAAATTTTGGCAGGCCCAGGCGAATCTCGTTAATGCATTCCGCGGTGGGTATGCCCCAATCTCGAAATTTCGAAGCGATACGGTAATGTTGATCTGCCACGCTGCGGTGCTTCTCCACTTCAGACCATGAGGTGCCGCCCGCCCCCGCTACATCGATGGCGCTCACCCCGCACTGAATAAGCTTTTTCGCCGTTTCCAGGTTGATTCCCCACCCCACTTCTTTGACTATCACCGGCACTTCTATCACCCGACAAACTTCTTCAATCTTACGCACCAAGCCTGAGAAGTTGGTTTGCCCTTCTGGTTGCAGCGCTTCTTGCAACGGATTTAAATGCAATATCAGACCATCCGCCTCAATCATATCCACCGCGCGCTGGCATTCATCAACGCCATAGCCATTTTTTAATTGAATGGCCCCGATATTGGCGTAAAGTGGAATGCCTGGTGCAATTTTTCTCAACAAGCCTTTTGGTTTTTTTTCGCCTTTTTCCAGTTGCAACCGTTGCGACCCAACTCCCATCGCAATACCTGATACTTGCGCTGCCTCAGCAAGCGCGCAATTGATACGGTCCCCCCTATCTGTGCCGCCAGTCATAGAAGAGATCAATAATGGAATCTTAAGGTTTTTTCCAAGAAAAGTGGTCTCTGTGTTGACCTGCTGCAAATCTATTTCTGGCAGCGCCTGATGATTGAACACGTAATCTTCCAGTCCGGTTGTCAGCGCGGAGTTGACGTTCTGTTCCAAATTGATGGTAATATGTTGATCTTTGCGAACTTCGGTCTTATTCATCTTCTTGAGTATACCAAAGCCCTTTAAAAAGTGCTGATTTGCGTACTTGACAGAAAGTTGAGGTCAGTTACAATTTAGTAAAAATGGCAATAATCCATCCAGGAGGTCTAGGAGATGAGTGACACGTTTGAAAAAGTAAGTGAAGTAATTGTTGAAGTCTTAAAGGTGGACGCATCAGAGGTAAAAGAAGACTCCCGCTTTGTGGAAGACCTGAAAGCGGATTCAATGGATCAGTTCTTTTTGATTGACGGATTCTGTGAAAAATTTGATCTCAACATTAATGATGAAGACGCCAGGTCCATAAAGACCGTGGCTGATGCTGTGAAGTATATTGACACCCATAAGAAATAGTCTTCGTCAACAAACAGGAAGAGTTAACCACAACTCTTCCTGTTTTTTATATTAAAGTCGCAATTTGTTCAGGATAATCTGCCAGTTTCACGCCATTTGACTTCAGTTTTTCAATTTTTGATTCAGCGCTGCCACTCCTCCCTTCAACAATAGCGCCCGCATGCCCCATGCGTTTTCCAGGCGGGGCTGAAATACCAGCGATAAAAGCCGCGACAGGTTTTGTCATCTGCCTGCTGATGAACTCCGCTGCCATTTCTTCATCATTCCCGCCAATCTCACCAATCATCACCACCGCATCGGTTTTCGCGTCCGCTTCGAACAATTCCAGGACGTCTACAAAATTCATTCCTTTAACCGGGTCGCCACCGATGCCCACACAGGTTGAAACCCCTCTTTTTTCTTTGTAGAGGGAATAGAGCACTTCATAAGTCAGGGTGCCAGAGCGGGAGATCACTCCGATGTTGCCAGGCAGCGAGATATTTCCAGGGATGATACCTATCTTCACTTCGCCCGGCGTTAGGATTCCCGGGCAGTTCGGACCAATCAACCGGGTTGTCTTTCCTTTGAGATATTCTTTGACGCGCATCATGTCCAGCACTGGCACGCCCTCAGTGATGCACACCACCAGTTCCATCCCGCCATCAACCGCCTCGAAAATGGCGTCCGCTGTATATCGCGCGGGCACAAATATCACTGAAGCATTCGCGCCGGTAACTTCAACTGCGTTCTTCACGGTGTCAAAAACTGGTACTTTCCCATCCAGCACCCAGTCTCCGCCTTTTCCCGGGCTGACTCCGGCAACCACATTTGTGTTGTAAGCCATCATCTGTTGAGTGTGAAAGAGGCCCTCATTGCCAGTTATCCCCTGCACCAGCAGGCGTACCTTGTTCGTGGCAAGTATGCTCATTTGTCCTCCTTGCGTACCATGTCGATCGCTTTTTTCGCGCCCTCTACAAGCGAATCGGCATAGACCAGAGAAGCACCAGAAAGGATTTGGCGGGCTTTGTCTTCATTCGTGCCAACCAGCCGAACCACCATGGGCACATCAGAAGCGACGTCTCTGCAGGCTCTTACAATCCCCTCCGCGACCTCGTCGCAGCGAGTGATGCCGCCAAAGACATTAATTAAAATGGCTTTAACGTTCCTGTCTGCCAATATTAAGCGGATAGCCGAGGCTACTTTTTCCGAAGATGCGCCTCCGCCAATATCCAGGAAGTTGGCGGGTTTTCCTCCAAAATGGGAGATAATGTCCATCGTGGCCATTGCCAACCCCGCGCCATTCACCATGCAGCCGATGTCGCCTTCCATTTTGACGAAAGAAACACCGAACTTTCTCCCCTGTGTTTCAGCCCAATCTTCACCGTCAATGTCCCTCAGGTCTGCCAGATCAGGATGGCGGAATAGGGCATTTTCATCCAGCACGATCTTGGCATCCAGCGCTACCAGGTGATTATCCGCTGTAATCACCAGCGGATTGATCTCAGCCATCGTCGCATCACAATCTGTGTAAACCTTCCATAAGGCGTAGATAATTTCACCGAAAGGACGCCAAAACTGGCGCGGCAGGTCGATACTCAACTCGATATCTCGTATCTGGTAATCTCTCAGCCCCAGTAAAGAGTCAACTTCCATTTTGGCGATTTTGCCTGGTGTTTTTTGAGCAACTTCCTCAATATCCACTCCACCTGCGCCGCAGGCAATGAGCACCGGTTTCTGGGCTGCGCGATCATTGGTAATGCCCAGATAAATCTCCTTGCTGATGGATATGGCTTCATCTACCAGGACCTTCCGTACCGGCAAGTCCTTAATTTTCATGGATAGGATACTGGTCGTCACTTCTTCTGCTTCTTCAGGGGTTTTAACCAGCCGCACTCCCCCCGCTTTTCCACGCCCACTCACCAGCACCTGCGCTTTCACGACCACCTTTCCGCCCAGTTCTTCGCACAAACGCCTGGCTTCGCTGGCGGAGGTCGCGATCCTGCCTTTCGGTATGGGGATGTTGTATTTGGCGTACAGGTTTTTCGCCTGGTATTCGTGAAGTTTCATCTCACCACCTGCATCATTCGTGATTTAACCCATAGAATTATACACGGAATAAAAAAGCCCGAGAGTTGATCCCGGGCCTGTCTTTCCTTCGTCTGGTTTTACCCCTTAAGGAATTCTTCCAGCGCTTCTTTGCTGATGCGGTATGATTCACCAATTTTCTTGGCTTTTAGGTCGCCGGCAGTGATGGCTGCCACCACGTCAGCCTCTGCCACTTTGAGAACATTGGCTGCTTCTGCCGGTGTCATCACCGACGGGATCGCTGCGGTTCCGCCTTGCGCTGCGCCAGCAGCTCCGGCCGCCTGGGTGGTGCCAATTCCCTGCAGTGACTGTGATAGGACGTTGCCGATGCCCAGCCCCGCGCCAATACCCGCGGTCAGCCCAGCTCCGCCACCCTCGTTGCGCGCGGCTTCGCGCATGGCGTCTGATGCCTGCAGCTGAGCGTAGGTGGCCATATCCAGCATACCCATGGCGCGCAGCTCTTCCGCCGACTTGTCAGACGGTTTAAGGCTGCCAATATAAAAGCTCTTCAGCATTAAGCCCAGCGCCGCGAAGTCATCCTGCGCCTTCACCCGTACGCCTGTGCCAAGCTCCTCGGTCAGACCGATCATCTCAAGCACGTTCTTCTTGCTGCCGGTCTCTCCCAGCAGGTCCTGGATCTTGGAAAGGAGCATGGTGCGTAAGCGGTTTTCAATATCTGTCATGCGATAAGACCCCTGCGCGCCTACCACCTGGGTGACGAACTGCTGCGCATCTGCCACCTGGAAGCTGTAAGTGCCAAAGCCCTGCAGCAGAGCGATACCCAGCCCCACCCCTGCATTGCGCACAAGGATAGGCTGCGGAGTCCCCCACTTGCGGTCGACAAACTCGCGCATTGAAACAAAGTAGACTTCAGCGGTAAAAGGCGTGCGGTCATTGAATGCTTTGCCCACCAGGTTGATCAATAGCGGGATGTTCGCGGTGACAATCGTATGCCGCCCCGGACCAAAAACGTCCAGCGCGTGCCCATCGCGCATGAAGACCACGCGCTGTGATTCGCGCACGATGATCTGAGAACCTATGCGCAGGTCAGCCACGCCGGTTTCAGGGAAGCGGTGCACCAGTTCATCGGTCATCTCGCTTGGGTATTCAACTACATCAAAAATCCTTGCCATGTGATTACTCCCTTATCAAAATAATTGGATACAACCGGGTGTTTTTTACCCGCCAAATTTGAACAGCTCCGAGCGCTGATTGAACGCGTCCAGGCAGTCCTGAGCCTTTTGATTGACATTGCGGATCGCGGCTGGTAACCCATCACTGCCAATCGATGCTTCAAGATTATCAATAGCGCTGGCAATCTCATCTGCCAGCTCCAAAAGCGTCAGGTCATATTGATAGACCTTATCCAGCTCTGCTTCGTTAATTTTCGTCGCGTCAAACAAGCCTGAATACCCGTAGGCCGCTGTCTTGACCCGGTCGATGAACTGGCGTAAGCGGATGGCGCCAGTTTCGATTTCATCCATCACCTCAATGTGCCCACCAGCGATGAGTTCCCTTTGAATGCTTGAAAGCCGCGCCCACTGCGCCTGAAACTTGTCTGAAATGGTCTCCCGCAACAACTTATCTGCAGAGCGTCGGTCCGCTCTTTCATAGTAGCCCTTAAAGCCCGGCAGCTTGGCGATCAACTTTTTTAACGCGTCCCGTTGCGCCATCACTCTTTCCAATAAATCACCCATCATATTCCTCCGTGTTCTGATGATTGGTAAATAACCATATCGCAGGTAGATATACCATATATTATACGGATATTTATGAGAAAAGTGTTAGATTGGGCTAATTGAGCAAAAGAAAAAGACAAGATGATACACAAGAATGCACTGAAGACAAGCTAACTTCCATTGTTTGGCGC
>JAAZNW010000066.1 GCA_012798065.1 Chloroflexota bacterium | reverse complement strand
GAGTGCGCGTCGTTTCTGCGTCACGCGGTCCACGCGTTGCTTGATTTCCTGTTTGGGCAGTTTGCGTAATTTAAGCCCAAACGCCATATTGTCGAACACAGACATGTGAGGGTAAAGCGCGTAGGACTGAAATACCATGGCGATGTCTCGGTCTTTTGGCGGCACATCATTAACCAGCCGGTCACCGATATAGATCTTCCCAGAAGTCACCTCTTCCAGCCCAGCCAGGCAACGCAGCGCGGTGGTTTTTCCACAGCCGGAAGGACCGACCAGAACCAGAAACTCTTCATCATGAATTTCCAGGTTCATGTTTTCGATGGCGGTAAAATCGCCGAACTTTTTCACAACATTTTCATACGTAACGCTTGCCATGCTTTCCTCCTTCTTGAACGAGTATAGTGACTGTATTATATAACAAAATGAAAGCTGACTCTTTTCTTATTCTCGCTTTCATATATCCTTATTGATTAGGTCAGTTGAATGTGCTTTATAATTCAAGTTCACCATCGCTCTGAGGGACATCTTGCCACCATCTTCGCACATGCTTGACCTGGACTTAAAATCCACCATTTCTCATCATCGCCTGGCGGGTATCTGGAAAATGATGAAAGGGTTCCGACTGCGTTATATTGGCGCAGTTACCAGCCTGGGGCTATCCGCCCTGGCGAAGACCTTTACATTCCTGCTGCTGCGCTATTTCGTTGATACCTATTTGATCCAGCAAGACAACCGCATTGGCTTGCCGTATATCGCCCTGGGGTTTGTTGGGCTGGCGATACTCGAAGGCGGATTTACGTTTCTCAGCGGGGTCCTGTCTTCTCAGACCGCGGAAGGTATTACCCGGCGCCTTAGAAACTACCTCTATGATCACATCCAGCACCTCTCTTTTACCTATCATTCCAAAACCAAAACCGGTGAATTGATTGAGCGCTCCACTTCAGATGTAGACGCCTTACGCCGTTTCTTTTCGGACCAGGCAACTAATATTGGTCGTATTTTGATGCTCTTCATCATCAACTTTGTCACCCTGTTGAATCTCAATGTGAAACTCGCCTGGGTCTCGATCATTGTCATTCCATTTATTCTGGCGGTGTCCATCTTTCTTTTCAAAAAGGTGTCCAGCGCTTATGAATCTTACCAACAGCAGGAAGCCATCCTTTCCACCACACTCCAGGAGAATCTCTCAGGTGTTCGGGTGGTGAAAGCCTTTTCGCGCCAGCGTTATGAAATGGAGAAGTTTGAAAAAGACAATTGGGAGAAATACACCCGCGGGAAAAAATTACTGATCATGCATTCGCTCTTCTGGCCGGTATCTGACATTCTGTGCGGCGCGCAGCTGATCGCGGGCTATCTCATCGGCGCGATGATGGCCATCAACGGTGAGATCTCTGTGGGAACCTATCTGGCCTACAGCGGTCTGGTTATCTACATTATCTACCCGCTGCGCAATCTTGGCAGGATTATTGTGCAAACCTCCACGGGGTTGGTGTCTTATAGCCGGGTCATGGACATTATCAAGGAAAAGAGAGAGCCTCTCGACCAGGGAGATTACACCCCACAATCCAACCTGCGGGGAGATTTTGCGTTTCTCAATGTTGGGTTTGAGTACGAACCTGGAGACCAGACGCTCGCAGATATCAATTTCAGTGTTAAACCCGGGCAGGTGATCGCGTTGCTTGGTTCAACTGGCTCAGGTAAATCCACGCTGGTACATTTGCTGCCCAGGTTCTATGAATACACCTCAGGGAAAATCTTGCTGGATGGCGTCGAATTGAACCGCTATCCACGTAAATTCTTACGCCAACAGATTGGCATTGTGGAGCAGGAACCGTTCCTGTTTTCTCGCACCATCCGTGAGAATATCACCTATGGTGTAGGGCGTGAAGTCAGCGACGAAGAAGTTGAACAGGCGGCGCGCGCAGCCGCAATCCATGATGTTATTCTATCTTTCCAGGAAGGTTACCAGACCATTGTCGGGGAGCGCGGCGTGACTCTTTCAGGGGGGCAGAAACAGCGTGTTACCATTGCGCGCACGCTGCTTAAAAACCCGCGTATTTTAATTCTTGATGATTCCACCTCTTCGGTAGACACTGAAACCGAAGCGGAGATACGAGAAGCCCTGTGGAACCTGATGCGAAACCGAACCACTTTCATCATCGCCCATCGCATTCAAAGCGTAGCCGACGCTGACCTCATTCTGGTGATGGACAAAGGGCGGATCATTCAACACGGCAGGCACGCTGACCTGATCAATCAAACAGGGGTGTACCGCGAAATATTCAACATTCAGGCCCGCATTGAGGATGAACTGGAGAAGGAGCTGGCCAGTGCCGGATAATTATTTCGACGAAGAGGAGTTCGAGACCAGGTTCAACGGCAAAACGTTAAGCCGTATCCTCAAACTCACTGTTCCCCATATCAAGTGGGTGATTGGCTTTTTACTGACCATCGCCATCGTGGCCGGTCTGGATTCTATCGGGACCTACCTGGTCAAAATGGTGATCGATAATGGCATTCTGGCAGGCGACCGTACAGCTGTGATAAAAGTGCTTATCATGTACGGGGTATTAATTTTCGTTCAATCTGGCAGCACGTTCCTTTTCATTTACCTGGCAGGGATCCTCGGCGAACGCATCCGTTATGACCTGCGCAAGAAGATGTTCAATCACCTGCAGGCTCTGTCGCTGAATTACTACAGTAAAACACCGGTGGGCTGGATAATGGCTCGTGTGACGTCAGATTCTGAGCGCGTGGCGGACCTGGTCACCTGGGGACTGGTCGATTCTACCTGGGGGCTGATGAGCATCGTCACATCGATGGTCTTCATGGTTGCTATCAACTGGAAGCTGGCTCTGATCGTATTGGCGCTGTTACCAGTGCTTTTTATCATCGCCACCTATTTCCAACGCTGGATCCTCGCTTCATACCGCGCGGTGAGAAAAACCAACTCCAAGATCGTAGGCGCCTTCAATGAAAATATCACCGGCGTCAAGGTTATCAAAGCCCTGGGGCGCGAACCAGAAAATCTCGATGAATTTAAAGCAATCACAGAAAAAATGTACCATTCTTCATTCCGGGCAGCGTGGCTCAGCGCGCTTTTCTTGCCCACTGTTCAAATTATTTCCGCGCTGGCGGTGGCAGCCGTAGTTTGGTATGGCGGCGGACAGGCGAAGATTGGCGCGCTGACGGTTGGCGGAATCCAGGCTTTCGTTTCATACATCACGTTTATGATGTGGCCAATCCAGGACCTGGCGCGTGTGTTTGCTGAAATGCAGCAGGCTATCGCTTCGGCAGAGCGGATGTTTTCATTGATCGATTCAGAACCGCAAATTCAAGACCGGCCTAAGGCCATCGACCCAGGCACCATCAAAGGCGATATCATCTTCGACCATGTGACCTTCCGTTATGAGAAAGACGAAAAACCGGTATTGAACGATTTCAGCCTGCACGTACGGCGGGGAGAGACGATAGCCCTGGTGGGTCCTACAGGCGGTGGAAAATCGACCATCATCAACCTTCTTTGCCGTTTCTATGAGCCCGAATCCGGGCGCATCTACATTGGAGGCCGTGATTACACTACCCTTTCGCTTCAGTCAATTCAATCCCGCATCGGCGTGGTGCTGCAAACTCCGCATCTTTTTTCAGGCAGTATCACTGAAAACCTGCGTTACGGTCGCCTGGATGCCAGCATGGAGGAGATTATCTCCGCCACAAAAGTGATCGGCGCTTATGATTTCATCATGCACTTTGAAAAAGGGTTTGACACTGAAGTTGGCGAGGGTGGCGGTCTGCTCTCAGTGGGGCAGAAACAATTGTTAAGCCTGGCCAGGGCTGTATTGGCCAACCCTGAGGTTTTCGTAATGGATGAAGCGACCAGCTCGGTCGACACGCTTACTGAAGCGCTGATACAGAAAGGGATGCAAGCCCTGCTGGATACCACGACCAGCTTTATCATCGCTCACCGTCTATCTACCATTAAGAAAGCAGACAGGATCCTGGTGATCGAAGATGGGCGCATCGCGGAAATGGGAACCCACACGGAACTTCTCAGGATTCATGGAAAATATCATCAACTTTATACTCAGCAGTTCCGCTCGCAGCTCGAAACGGCATACAATCCCTTCCAGCAAGCCGCGACAGCGTCAGACTAGCATGATTTAAGGGATGAATACTTATGCCAAAGAGGAAAACGAAAACAAGAACAAGCGTAAAAGCGTTGAAAGGCGTGTTAACCCTGGTATTTAGAACCTTAAAAGGGGCATTTACCACGTTTATCCTGGCTAAAGGAGCGGAAGCCGCCGCCAGCATCTCTTATTACACTTTGTTTTCCATCTTTCCTTTGCTATTGAGCATCCTCGCGATAGGCTCCTTTATAATTGACCAGGCAACAGTGGAACGTGAACTGCTGAACTTTTTGCCCAACCTGCTGCCTGTATCACAAGACTTCATTATGACCAACGTGCAGCAAGTATTCAAATTGCGTGGAGCGATCTCATCCGTCGCTGTGGTTGGGCTGATCTGGTCCGCCACAGCTGTGTTCACGACCCTCATCCGTAATATCAACGCCGCCTGGCCGGCAGCTGCGCCGCACAGTTTTATCCGTATGCGCCTGTGGTCCCTGGCTATCATCGCTGCGATGGTTTTACTGCTGATTTTGTCTTCTTTCTCGCTGACCCTGCGTCATTTGCTCAATAACCTGGGAATCCCTATCAACTATTCGCTATTGAGTGAATTCCTTTCCTCTTTCTTTTACAAGAAGGTCTTGCCCGTGCTGGTAGAGGTACTGGTGTTTTTCAGCCTGTATTACTGGGTGCCACAGATTAAAGTTAAGAAAATGGGCGCGCTGACCGGAGCGGTGGTAGCCACTTTTTCATGGCAGCTCATCACTGCCATATTCAGCGCGTATCTCGCCAGTGGATTGGCAAGATATGAGATTGTATATGGGTCACTGGGGAAAATGATCGCCCTGCTGGCATGGATCTATTTTAGCAGTTGGATCATCCTGTTCTGCGCCCACCTGACCTCATCCATCGACCGGCATAGTTGAAGTTACTTTTGGGCGCGTTTTTCCAGGTTCTCGGGGTCAGTGATGGTAAATTCTGTCCGGGTGATGCGAATTAACCCTTCATCAGAAAATTTGTATAACAGGCGGCAGACCATTTCTCGGGTGCTGCCAATGCGCGCAGCCATATCATCCAGGGTCAGGCTGCGCTCGATTGGCACCCGCTCTTCTTTGTCTGAGAAGCTCATCAACAGCCGCGCCAGCCTGACGGCAATAGGTTGAAAGGTCATCGTTTCCAATACCTCGCTCACATACTGGATCTTGCTCATCACCAGTTTGCATAATTCCCAAGAAAAACGCCCGTTACTTTCAAGCAGAGGTTTTAAGTCTCGCTTCGCCCACTGAATAATGACCCCATCTTCGAAAACACGCAGGTTCGCCGGCATAACCGCGTTATCCAGGAAGAAGCCTAACCCCCAAAAAAGGTCGCCAGATTTAAAGGTAGCCGCGACAAATGTGCGTCCATCAAATGAGCCTTTTTCAGCAACCACGGAACCCTGCTCAATGAAAAACAAATATTCCCAAATATCTCCCTGCAACACCAGGTACTCGCCTTTTTTCACCGGTCTTCTAACCGCTGAAGCGACAACCTGCTCGCGTTCTTTTTCGGTCAACACGCGGAAGATTGGATCATTCAAATAACCTGTCAAGTTTTTCATAAGCAACCTCCCCGGTTTTCATATCCCAACTAATTCTATACCAGTCACAACAGAAATGCCCGCAATTTAACTAAAAGCAAAGTCATGCAACGCTGTTTTTGTCATAATTGAAGAAACCTGACTGGAGAAAAATATGAAATTAAAGAACCTTTGGCTGCTCATCCTATTGGTTTTACTTTTATCCGGTTGTGCATCAAAAAACCCGTGCCCTGAAGGTAGCGTGACCTACCTGGAAAGCGCGGACGAATTCCCCCCGGACACTTCATCTTCCTTACCCCCTACCAAAACAGATATTGAAATCCGAGGGAAAACCATCACCGTTGATCGCGTTATTGAGGGTCCTTTGTGCAACGATACCTGGGAAGGAACCGTTTATGTTGCCTGCGACCTGACAGTTCAAAAATGGGATATTAAACCTTTCTTTCTCTCTAATGGCTGTAACCTAGAGATAAAACCAGGCACCGTTGTCTACGTAGCCGCGCACAACAACGTTGCTTACTACAAAGGTTGTACGACCTGCCATTGATTTTTTTCATAGAGGTTAACAACTCAGAACACCAGGCTGTTCATCATAATTTTTAAGGAGAAAACATGAAAACAAAATTCAAACTCGGGGGAATCCTGGCCATCATTGCTGCCATCATTGGCATCATCGGCCACTATGCACTCTTTTTCCAATTCTACCAGGCAGGCATGCACGCAGAAGCCGCTGAACCGGGCTGCGAGATCCTCCTGGAGTGGGTTCACCCATTACTGGCGAATATGGGATTGTTAGCGGCAGCGTTGTTCATCGTCAGCGCTTACGGCTTCTTTACACAGCGCCGATGGGCTTTTTCGCTATCAGTGTTCGGGCTCATCCTAACGCTGCTTGGCAGCTTTTTCGTCAATATCCCATTCATGGCTGCAGGACTTCCGCCAGTCTATTTTGCCCTCTTTTTCCCATATACGATCATCTACTTTCTGATGATGGTACTGGTGCAGCGTTTATCGTGGAGCCGCACTTTGCTGGCTCTGCTGACCGGCATTTGCTACATCTTGTGTTGGATGAACGGGATTGCCAGCACAAGCCGCATCATCACAATTGGTGCTGACCTGTTTACACTGGTTCAAAAGCTTCACTTTGTCGCGATGGTTGGCATGGCTGTGGTCACAGCAGGAATTTTACTAAAACCGCGTGAGTGGCAGAGAGTTCTCGGGTTAAGCGCCGGGGTAACAGAATTGATCGTGGGAATCCCGTTGGGTATCGTCACCACCCAGGAATTAGGTCGTTTCTCGTTATTCTCGCTCGCCCCCATCCTTTCACTGGTATTGGTGATCATTTTTGTTTGGCCAGGCGTTTGGAAAAAATGGACCGGAGGAGAAGAAAAAGCGGAGTAGCCGACCCTGTCCAAAACATGGAGTACATCTACCACCCCATTTTCATCCTCAAAACGACTAAAAGCGCATTGAAGTCCTATCTATGGTGAAGGGTCCGCGTGATCCTTCACCATTTGTGCGGAAAGAGAATGATGCACACAAATAACTTTTTGTTCGTTCAACTCACACACAAGGAGAAGAGAAATGAAGACGTTGTACACCACATTGGCATTACTGATCGTTGCTGTTTTTGTCCTTTCGGCTTGTGCCCCTGCTGCCCCAACCGCGGCTCCGGTGGTGCCGGTCGAAACTCAGGCGCCTGAAGCAGCGGCTGCTACAGAAGCAGTTGTTGCAACCGAAGCGGTTACGCCTGAGCAAGAAGAGGTCAGCCTTTGGGACCAGCCATACATTTCACAGGTTCCGCCTATCTTGATGATTGAACCGTATTACACCATTTTTGGGCAATCGCAGGTGGCGGTTCCTTACTACTACGAAGAAGCGGTCAAGCTGGCTGGCCATTCTTGCGGAGCCACGGCTGGCGCGTGGATCATTACGAAGAAAGCGCTTGAAGCACTCTATCCAGAAGGAGAGACTCCTGTACGTGGACAGATTGCCGTGGAGGCCCCAGGCGCTGAAAATGAATTCCCGGTTGGCGTGCTTGGAGAGATTATCACCTTTATCACTGGAGCCGCGCCCAAAACAGGGTTTATCGGCCAGGAATTTGGTGAGGCCAACAACCTCTTCAAACGGCAGAATAAGATGGTTTACACGGATGAGCCTTCGGGAACCCCTCCGCCAAAAATGGAATGGATCTTCACCAGGCTGGACACCGGCAAAAAAGTAGGCGTGAATTTTAACCTGGCGATCATCACCCCTATCGCCACAGAAGAGCGCCAGGCAATGGGCGCGAAGCTGGCCAAAGGTGGCGCTACTGCAGAAGAAGCTGCGGATTATGCTGTGTACTGGAATGACCGAGCCAAATTCGTTTTCGAAAATGCGGATATGGATGGTTTCTTCAATGTGACTGTGTATGAAGAAGGGGCCACTGAAACCCCGCCTTCAATTGTCTCAGATGTAAAAACAGTCGCTGCTGAAGATTTCTCCTGGGACCAGGCATACATCACCGAGGTTCCTCCCATTATGATGATGGAGCCCTATTTCCAGATATTCGGTCAAACCCAGGAACCTGTGCCTTATTATTACGAAGAAGCAGTAAAATTGGCCGGGCATTCCTGCGGAGCGACCACAGGCGCGTGGACGATTACACGTAAAGCCCTTGAAGCGCTTTATCCAGATGGCCAGATCCCGGTGCGCGGGCAGATTGCCGTACAGGCTCCTGGAGCTGAAGATGAATTCCCCGTTGGGGTTTTCGGTGACATAATCACCTACGTCACCGGGGCTGCCGGCAAAACAGGATTTATCGGCCAGGAATTCGGTAAAGCCAACGACCTCTTTGTTCGCCAGAACAAAATGGTGTATATGGATAAACCCTCTGGCACGCTTCCGCCAAAAATGGAATGGATCTTTACCAGGCTGGATACCGGCGCAAAGGTGGGTGTGAGGTTCAATCTGGTGGTGATCACCCCACTGCCAACGCCCAATCGCATCGCCATGGGTAAGAAGCTGGCGCTTGGTGAAGCCACCCCGGAACAGGCGGCTGATTACTACCAATACTGGAACGACAGAGCCACTTATGTATTGAAAAATGCGGAGATGGATGGCTTCTTCACCGTGACAGTCTACGAATAACCCTGTTAGTGCAATAGAGAGCAAAATAGCGGCTGGTC
>JAAZNW010000065.1 GCA_012798065.1 Chloroflexota bacterium | reverse complement strand
GATTACGGCTTCCAGGGGGTGGTTTTTGACCCCTTTGGCGCTTCAGCCTGTCTTTTCCTTTCAGGTTTCCTTTTTGTCCGCCTGATGCGGCGCGCGAAGTACCTGACCGTGGTGGACTTCTTTGAAAGACGCTACAACAAGCTGACGGTTGTTCTCTCGGTCATTGCGGAAATGTTGACCTACTTCTCCTGGACTGCCGCGCAAATTGTGGCGGGTGGCGCCATCGCCCAAGGTATTTTTGGGCTTGACCCGGTATGGGGGTGCGTAATCGTTATCACGATTGTGGCCGGCTATACCATGATGGGCGGCATGATGGCGGATACGCTGCTGGATTTCTTCCAGATGTTCTTAACGGCTATTGGCATCTCGCTGGTGTTCATTTTTATGCTTAAAGCGGTCGGCGGCTTCCCCGGATTGATCGAAGGAGCGGGGTCGACGTATGTGTCTCAACCCTTTAAACTGCTGCCGACCAAGGGTGAAGGTTACCTGGGTTATACCGGCCCCACCGGATGGATGTATTGGATAGCCGCCTGGATGTCTATAGGACTTGGCTCCGTGGCCACACAAGATCTCATGCAGCGTTCGATGGCCGCCCGCAACCAGGCGACTTCGGTTTACGGTTCGTATTTCGCTGGGGTGCTCTATCTGTTCTTTGGCATCATGAGCCCTCTGGTCGGTATTATGGCCTATCAACTGAATCCAGGCATGGAAGACACCAGCTACCTGCTGGTGCATGCAGCCATGGGGCATATGCCAGCAATCCTGACTGCTATTTTTATTGCTGCTCTGGTTTCGGCGTTGATGAGCACTTCTGATAGCTCGCTGCTGGCGGGGGCTTCAGCTGTGACGGAAAACCTGATTCCATTGCTCACCGGTAAGAAGCTGGAGGGGAAGAAGGCGCTGTGGGCAACCAGGATCATGGTGCTCGTCAATGCTGCACTCGGGCTTTCAATTGCTTTGTGGGCGCATACGATCTATGAGCTCTCCGTTGTGGCCTGGACGCTGCTGTTGGTGGGTCTTTTCACTCCTTTTTCCTTTGGTATGTACTGGAAGAAAGCCAATTCATCGGGGGCGAACGCGGCTTTTATTGGAGGTTTCGCGGTCTGGATTACAGCGGCTATCTTCTTCTTTAAAACTGGTTTAGGAGGGCAATCCACTGCGCTCGTCTGCGGATACGCCGGTGAAGGTGCGTTTTCTGAACCCTGGTGGTGCGCCTTCTGGGACGCGGTGTATGTGGCGTCTTTCGTGGCATTCATATCCGCGATCATCCTGATGGTTGTGGTTTCTCTCGCAACGCAAAAGAAGGATCCCGCCAAGCAACTGGTAGACTACTACGGTGAACCGATCAATATGAGCCCAAAACTGCATTTGGGTATTTTGCCCATCAGGAATGCCTTCCGCAAGATTACCGAGGAGGAAAAGGAAAATACCTGATTTTCCAATGCGTTACAAGCGGAACGAGATCATCAGCAGGCTGCTCAACTGAATTTGGGTGTGTATAATGAAAGGCGCTCAAGGTCACTGGCTTTGGGCGCCGCCAAATCCCTGTGTGGATACTTCCTGTAATCGGAGGGTCAGTAGGCAACCATGACCACGTTTAATCCTGAAGAGCTCAAATATTACGCGCTTATTTTTGTAGTCATCCTGTTGGTGATTGTGCTTTATCGAAAAGCGATCAAAAAGGTCAATACAAGGCAAGAAGGCAAACTGAAGGCTCAACCCGGTTACAAAGGGGCTGCGGCCAGGGCGCCGCTGGAAAAACCAGCCCTGACCGAAGAGCAGTTCGCTCGAATCTGGAAAAATCTCTCTTACCTGATTTTGATGGCTGGCCTGGGGAACCTCTATATGGCTTACACAGCGGTCAGGAGCGCCACTCAAACAACTGGATTATGGGTGTGGTGGATTGACGCGGTTTTCAGCACCCTGGCTGCCGCAGCCGCATGGATGATGTGGCGCAAGAAAGAAAAGCTTTGGGTATTTATTTATTTTATTTTGCTGCTTGTCCCCATCTTCCTGTTTATGTCGATCAAGGGCACTCCCTTCAAGATCAGCGCGCTCATCCACCTTTTCCCTTTGGTTCTGCTTTATTTTGCGCTCAAGCCGATCTGGGCTGGCATGAAACAGTAATAATCAGGCGAACCGATAATAACTTCGCGTAAGGAATTGCCTGAAGGACCAGAGTGTTCTTTTTACCGGTCACGCGCGGGGCATTATTTTGTTTGTTTTCGAATGACAATTTCGCTACCAGCTTCGGGGGCACCCGCCGTGGTAAGCCCCGGGTGATGGAAGGACAGCAGAAGGATTAACAACCTCCCTGTGTTCAGGCGTATGGGGTAACTCAATGAGAAACCACCTTCGCGACTCTGTTCCAATCTGCGGCGGTTTGGTTCAGGGTTGCTCATTTCCACCCTGTTAAAGGCGTTGGCAATAAGGCTATAATAACCTTGCCTGCACACAAAGGCTGGAATGGATATGTATTCCAGAGCGGGCAGCAACATGAAAGCTGGTAAAGAGAAGGAAGGAGCGCTATGAGAATCTTGACACCATTGCAGGAAGATCTACTGTCTCGTGAGAGAAGCCTGCTCAATGACCTGCGTTTAAAGTTATTGGGTTATGACGCCTCTCAAGAAGATGTGACCTCTCTCGGGCATTCCATCTCTCAACTCGATGATCTTTTTCTGCTGGTGATTGTGGGCGAATTCAACGCTGGCAAGAGCGCGTTCATTAACGCGCTGTTAGGTCAAAAGCTCCTCAGGGAAGGAGTGACGCCAACAACGTCTCAGATCAACATTCTACGCTACGGAGAGAAAGGCGCGCCCAGCCTGGTGGAAGAAGGGCACACCCTGCTGCTGTATCCGGTTGAGCTGTTGTCGGAGCTGAGCATTGTGGATACGCCTGGAACCAACGCCGTCATCCGGCAGCATGAGGAACTGACCACGCATTTCATCCCCCGCGCTGACCTGGTGCTGTTCGTCACCTCCGCTGACCGCCCCTTTACAGAAAGCGAACGGGTTTTTATGGAGCAAATCCGCGCCTGGGGGAAGAAGGTGGTCATTATCCTTAATAAGACCGACCTGTTCCAGGAGAAAAGCGAACTTGAACAGGTGGTTGAATTTGTTCAACAAAACGCCCAGGTTCTACTGAACAGCACGCCGCAAATCTTTCCGGTAAGTTCCAGGCTGGCGCTGCGCGCAAAGATGGGAGAACCCCAGCTCTGGCAGGACAGTGGTTTTGAAGCGTTGGAAACCTACATTCACAACAGTTTGGATCAGGCTGAACAGGTGCGGCTCAAGTTCCTTAACCCGCTTGGGGTGGGGGCGCACCTGACAGGTAAATATTACGCGAAGGCAGAGGCTCAACGGCAAATCCTCCAGGAAGATATCAGCATGCTGCAAAACGTGGAAAGGCAGCAAGAAGTTTACCGCAATGATATGCGCAAAGATTTTGATTTCCGCATGGCGGATGTGGAAAACATCTTTTACGAGATGGAACAGCGCGGTGACGCTTTCTTTGAAGACCGTTTCAGGCTGGTAAAGGTGATGGACCTGCTTAAGAAAGAACGCATGCGGTCAGACTTTACCCGCGAGGTGGTGTCTGACCTGCCAGAACAGGTAGAAACCAGGGTGAACGCGCTGATCGATTGGCTGGTGGGATGTGATTTGCAGCAATGGAAAGCGGTTACTTCTTACCTGGCGGATCGGCAGCGCGAGCACAAGGAGAAGTTAATCGGTGAAGGCATCAACAGCCATTTCACGTATGACCGGGAGCGGCTGTTAGACGCCATCGGCAGAGAAGCAGAGCAGGTGGTGGCTGGTTTTGACAAACACGCCGAAGCGGCGGCCATCGCGGAAAACGCCAAAAACGCGGTGGCGGCTTCTGCGGCAGTTGAGGTGGGGGCAATCGGTTTGGGAACGCTGGTAACTGTTCTGGCTACCACCATGTCCGCAGATGTAACCGGCATACTGGCGGCTGGAGCAGTGGCGGCGCTGGGTTTGTTCATCATCCCCGCCAAACGCCGAAAAGCCAAAAGCGAGTTGCATCAAAAAATATCGAACCTGCGCGCTGAACTGGTAGATTCTTTAAGGCAGGAGTTCACAAAAGAGATTGACCTCAGCCTCAAGCGCATCGAAGAAGCGATTTCTCCTTACACCCGTTTTGTGCGTTCGGAGAGCGCGCACAATGAGAAGATCCTGGATGAGTTGAAATACTCCCAATTAGCCATCAACCAGATGCGCAGCCAGATTGAGAGTTGGTGAGATTTATCCGGATAAGCGAATTTCAGGTTCCAGGTTCATCCATGAACTGACGTTCGTACAATTGGCGATATAAGCCATTCATTTTCAGCAGGCTGTTGTGAGTGCCCTGTTCAACGATTTTGCCTTCAGCGATTACAAAAACCAGGTCCGCGTTACGAACGGTTGAGAGCCGGTGCGCAATGACCATGGCTGTGCGACCTTTGAGCATGCGCGCGATGGCGTCTTGCAACAGTGCTTCTGTCACCGAATCGATATTAGCCGTGGCCTCATCCAGGATGAGCACCGCGGGATTGGTCAGCAGCGCGCGTGCGATGCTGAGCAACTGGCGTTGACCCTGTGAGAGGTTCACGCCGCCTTCCAGTACGCGGGTGTTGTAGCCATCCGGCAGGCGGTCGATAAAGTCATGCGCATTGGCCTGCCTGGCCGCCTGCATCACTGCTTCATCCGTGGCGGCTGGGTTGCCAAACCTGATGTTCTCCGCGATGGAACGGGAGAAGAGAAAAGGGTCCTGCGAGATCACACACACTTGCCTGCGCAGGGAGTGGATGGTGACATCACGGATATCCACGCCGTCAATGGTTATAGAACCCGCCGTGGTGTCATAAAACCTGGCTATGAGGTTGGCGATGGTGGTTTTACCGGCGCCGGTTGGACCAACCAGCGCAGCGGTTTTACCGGCAGGGATTACCATATGGATATCGTGAAGCACTTCCGCTGAATCGGGATTGTACCTGAATGAAACACCGGTCACCCGAATTTCTCCATTTTGCGGGAGCAGTTCGGGCGCACCCGGCTTTTCGATGATTTCAAGAGGGGTATCCAGCAGCTCAACTACCTGTTCGCCGCCAGCCATCGCCGACTGAAAGGTGGTGTAAATACGGCTGAGCTCCTGAATGGGTTGGAAGAACCGGTTGACGTAACTTAAAAACGCTACCATCACCCCCAAAGTGACCGCGCTGCCCATTACATAATGCCCGCCAAACCATAGCACAATCACTGTTGCCAGCATTCCGAGGAACTCAATTCCCGGCAGGAAAATAAACGATAGGTTCATAGCGTTGATGTAAGCGTCGCGATTTTTCAGGTTAACTTGCTCGAACCGTTCCTGAGAGGCTTTCTCCCGGGTGAAAGCCTGGATGGCGCGAATGCCATTGATGTCCATGGCCAGATCACCAACAACCGCAGCGACACTTGAACGGGTCTTGCGGAAGGCTTTACGCGCCTGGCGAGAAAACAACCACGTGGCAGCGAGCATGATGGGTAGCACGGTAAATGTAAGCAGCGCCAACCGGGGGCTCATGCTCAGCATGACAATAATGATGCCAATGAGCACAACCAGATCACCCAGCAGGGTGATGATCCCTTGAGAAAGCAGTTCATTGATCTCCGCCACATCGTTGATCACGCGAGACACGGTCACGCCTACGATATGGCGGTCGTGATATGCCTGTTGCAGATATTGAAGTTTTGTAAAGAGGTCAGCGCGTAGCGTGGTGAGCACATTTTGTCCAACCCATGAAACGATATAACGTTGAAACGAGCTGGCAGCGAATAAAAGGATAAACGAAATGGTGAGGGTGAGTGCAATGCGCGCTAACCCCTGGCGGTTTGCGGGAATAATGTACTGGTCTATGGCCACCTTGATGAGGTACGGTGTGAGCAAGGTCAGACCAGCTTCCACCAGTGTTAAGAGAAGGGCAGCGACCATACGCCAGCGGTAGGGCGCGAGGTAAGCGAGCATGCGCCGTACCACGCGCGGGTTGTAAACCTCGCCGTTCTGCTCACCAACACTGCCGAAATCTTCCAGCAGGGTGCGGGGTCCTGAACCAGAACTGGTGGGTCCGATGGAAAAACTCACCCGGTTTCCTCCTGTTTTTTCAGCTGCTGGTTGTAAATGGCGCGGTAAGTGCTTGAGCTGCGCAGCAGTTCCTCGTGCGTTCCGCGCGCTGCGATGGTTCCGCCTTCGAGCACCAGGATGAGGTCAGCGTGGCGCACGGTAGAAAGGCGGTGAGCGATCACAAAGGTGGTGCGCCCCTGGATCAGCCTGGTGAGCGCCTGATGGATAAGCTGCTCGGTCGCGGTGTCTACTGAAGCCGTGGCGTCATCTAAAATGAGGATGCGCGGGTTCATCAAGATCGCCCGCGCGATGGCGATGCGCTGTTTCTGCCCGCCAGAAAGGGTGACACCCCTTTCGCCAATCCGTGTTTGATAACCCTGAGGGGTTTGCATGATGAACTCATGCGCCTGCGCCGCGCTGGCGGCGGCGATGACCTCTTCATCTGTGGCTTTCTCATTGCCAAAGGCGATGTTCTCTCGAATTGTGGCGGCGAATAATGTGGTTTCCTGCAGCACGATGCCAATTTGGCGGCGTAATGACTTGAGGGTCATGGCGCGGATGTCCATCTCGTCAACCAGGATGCGCCCTGCACTTGGGTCATAAAACCGCGGGATTAGATTGACGATGGAAGATTTTCCCGAACCGGTGAGCCCCAATAAAGCCACCACCTGACCAGGTTGAACATCGAAAGAGACATCTTTTAAGATTTGATTGCGCCCGTAATGAAAAGAAACATGCTCAAAACGGACTCTCACGTTGACTTTTTTTATCGCTTTGGCGCCAGGTTCATCGCGCACCTGAGAGCTGAAATCGAGCACATCAAAAATACGTTCAGAAGCTGCGCCGGCGATCGCGATGGCAGGAATGATCATGCCCAGCCTTCGCACCGGTTCTATCAGGTTGCCAACGTAACTGACAAACGCCACGATGGTTCCCATGCTGATAATACCTTCCATGTATTGGCTGCCGCCGTAGAAAATGATGATGGCCATTCCCAGGTTGGCAATCAAGAAAAGCATTGGGACGTTAAAAGCCTGCATGCGCGCTGCCTGATTGGATAACTGAAGCCAGATGTTATTGGTAATGCCGAATCGTTCAATTTCGGCTTTTTCTTGCGCGAACGCTTTGACCACCCGGCTGCCGCGCAAGTTCTGCTCTACCGCGGTGGTCAGGGCTGCCAGCTGCTTTTGCACCTGCAGTGAGAGCGGTCGGAACCTGGACCCAAAACGCATAGCCTGATAGACCAGCGCCGGCATGGTGAGCAAGGTCAGCAACCCGAGTTTAAAATCCATTACCAGCAGCACAATGCTGGTAATGAGCAGCAGCAGTACACCCTCGGCAATTCTCAGCGTTGCCCGGCCGGTGAGAAAGCGCACCCTTTCTACATCTTGAACCGCGCGTGAGAGCAGCTCGCCGGTCTCAGACTGGTCGTGGAAGGAGAAAGACAACTGGGTCAGTTTCCGCTGGATGTCATTCCGCAGGTCAAACGCCACGTTTTGAGAAGCAGTTTCGGATAGAAGCCCTACAAAATAATTAAGCGCCCCTTTGATGATGGTCATTGCCAGTAACGCCAGCACAGACCAGGTTAAAACGCTCATTTGTTTGCCAGCGATACCATTATCGATGATCCAGCGGATGAACTGCGGAATAAGTGTATTGAACCCCAACACCGCGAAAAGGGCGATGTATGCCCCCGCGGTTTTTTTCCAGTAAGGGCGCAGGTAGCCGTATGCCCGCCGCAACACCTGAAAGAGCGGGGCGGAAGGCATGGGCAGCGGTACGTTTGGGGTCAAGTTTTTTTGCTGGTTCAATGTGAGCCGCCTTGCACAGTTTTTAGAATACTACAAACTATTGAAAAATTCAAAGCCAACGCGGTGGGTGAGAATTTCCACAGCTGTATCGTTGACTGGTTTACGTTATACTTGCTTAACCCATTTTATGCGGGCAGGAGAGCTTGATGCGTATCGCGATTGTACATGATGCATTATGCGTTTCAGGCGGCGCCGAGCGGATGGTGTTATGGCTGGCAAAGGCTTTTCCTCAGGCGCCGGTTTACACTTCTGTGTACCTGCAAGCGAATACGTTTGAAGGTTTTAAAGCGCTGCAGGTCAATACGCTGCCGTTCTCCCGCCTGGTTAAATCAGAGCGCCAGTTCAAGCTGCTGTACCCGCTGTGGTACGCCTTGATCCAGCGCGAGGATTTCAGCAACTTCGATGCTGTGCTGTCATCTTCTACTTACCTGGCGAAATTCATTCGTCCGACTTCCACCGTAAGACACGCATGTTACCTTTACGCTCCTTTCCGGCTGTTGTGGAAGCCTGAATCTTACACCCCCGAAAGCCTGCCCATACGCGGCCCAGCCACCTCTTTGGTGAAATGGGTTACTCCCCTTTTACGTCGATGGGATTTGAAGCGGACGCGCGAAATCCCCAAGCTTGCCACCACCTGCCGCAACATGGCGAATGAGATTCACAAGGTTTACAATATACAGGCGCAGGTTATCTACCCGCCTGTGGAAATTCCCCCGCAAATGGCCATTGAAAATGAAGGGGAGTATTATCTTTCGGTTTCACGCCTGATCTCGCACAAGCGGGTGGATCTGGCGGTAAAAGCCTGTACCCGTTTAGGGAGACAACTGCTGGTGGTGGGAGATGGACCGGAAAGAGCTCTCCTGGAACAAATGGCCGGCCCAACGG
>JAAZNW010000064.1 GCA_012798065.1 Chloroflexota bacterium | reverse complement strand
CTTCATCGCATCCATTGCCGAAAACAGCCGCGCACCTTTTGACCTGATCGAAGCAGATTCAGAGATCGTGGCAGGCTTTAATATCGAATACTCAGGCTTGAAGTTCGGCATGTTTTACGTGGCGGATTTTCTGCACGCCTTCACCGCGGCGTTGATTTTTGCCAGCGTCTTCCTGGGTGGCTGGCGCGGACCTGGCGCTGAATTGTACCCGGCACTCGGATTCCTTTACCTGCTCATTAAAACGGCCATCGTGTATTTCATCACCATCTCCATCCGCTTTTCGCTGCCGCGTTTGCGAGTTGACCAGGTGATGGCGTTTAACTGGAAGTACCTGACCCCGCTGGCGCTGGTCTCATTGCTGGTGACAGCACTGGTGGATAAATCCCTACCTGCCGGGCAGGGTTGGTTGCGCCTGGGAGGTCTGCTATTGGCGAACCTGGTAATCTTCGTGGTGGCGGACAGACTCGTTTCGATTTACCACAGGCGAAAAAACCAGGAACGGCGGGTGGTATCTGGGCCGCGACCTATAGCTGTTACCCTTCGCGAAAAACCCGCAGAGCCTGTAGAGGTAGAATCATGACGGGGATGCAGATTGTCTTTCTCATCAATGCCGCCGTCACCGTCATTGCAGGCGTCATGATGGTTACTGTGAAGCGCTTGATGCACGCAGCGATGTGGTTGATTCTCACTTTGTTTGGCGTGGCGGTGGTCTTCGGTCTTCTGGAAGCCAGCTTTTTCGCCATTGTTCAGGTGGTGGTGTATATTGGCGCCATCGCCATTTTACTGGTTTTTGCCATCATGCTCACACGTGATGCTGTGGATGACTCTTTTCTTCAAAATCATCGCTGGGTTTTGACAGCCCTTATTGGTGCAGTCGCGCTTTCTGGCTTGCTGCTGGCTATTTTCACCTGGCCGCAATCCGCTCTTTTCACCGCTCCGCTGGCAGATGCGCAACGGGATGTTGGAGAAATGGGGTTGTCGCTGCTTGACCCGCAAGGTTACCTTATTCCCTTCGAGGTTTCTTCTATTCTGCTGCTGGCGGCTTTGATCGGCGCCGTGCATGTGGGCATTAGCCGTAGAGAGGAGGAGAGGTGATCCCGCTTTACTGGTTCCTCGTGCTATCGGCGTTTCTTTTCTCTTTAGGGCTTTTTGCTGTCATCACCCGCCGTAATACCATCGCCATTTTAATGGGTATTGAATTGATGCTGAACGCGGCGAACATCAATCTTTTGTCTTTTTGGCGCTACCTGCACGCACCGCGTGGAGACATGGATGGCTTGATCTTCGCGCTGATTGTCTTTGTGGTTGCAGCGGCTGAGGTGGCTGTGGGTTTAGGGCTTATCGTTTCTGCCTACAGGAGACGACGCACAGTCGTTGCCAACGAACTTGACCTATTGAAAGGTTAAACAATTTTTCGCATGTTCAATATTCACCCGCTCATCTGGCTGATCCCGCTGCCGCCCTTGCTTGGGTTTTTATTGATCGTGCTTTTTACCAGGCGGTCTCATCGAGCCAGTCACAGCGTGGCGTTGGCTGGGGCAGGCCTTTCATTTGTTGGGAGCATGGTGGTTTTCATTAAAGCGGTCACGGCTGGAGGTGTGGCGGATTCTTCCTTTGCGGCATCTATCAACTGGCTGCCGACGGGTGCGAGCTGGCTGAGGATTGGGGTGCTCGTAGATCCTTTAACCGCAGTTATGCTCTTTTTTGTTGCCTGGACTGTGCTGATGATTTTCATCTACAGCATCGGTTACCATAACTTTGGCCAGCCTATCGGAAAACAGGACCGTCCAGGTCTCCCGCCGCAGGGGGCTGAGATAACGGAAGCGGGCAAAATCCACCGGGTGCCCTCCGTTGAGCCGATGTACGCGCGGTTTTTCGCGCTATTAAGCCTGTTTGCTTTTGCCATGTACCTGCTGGTGGTGAGCGATAACCTGCTGACGCTGTACATCGGCTGGGAAATCATGGGCTTTTGTTCCTACTTCCTTATTGGTTTCTGGTACGGCAAGGAGTCGGCGCGCAAAGCTGGCATTAAAGCTTTCATCACCACACGCATAGGTGATGTGTTTATGTTGCTGGGGATGGTGGCGCTGTACTCAGTGACCGGGACATTGAACTTTCATGAAATATTCTCTAACCCCGAGACGATGACCCTGCTCACAAGCACGCTCTCACCGGTGCTGGGGCTCAACTGGGCGGGATTGATCGGCTTGCTGCTTTTCTGTGGCACGATCGGCAAATCCGCTCAGTTTCCGCTGCATGTGTGGTTACCTGACGCGATGGAAGGGCCAACGCCGGTCTCAGCTATGATTCATGCCGCGACGATGGTTTCAGCCGGAGTTTATCTGAGCGCGCGTATGTTCCCGTTGATGTCGGCAGGATGGCACCATGGCGCTCCATTGACCGTGCCCATGATGGCGATGGCGTTGATCGGCGGATTTACCGCGCTGTTCACCTCCACCATCGCGCTGGCGCAAAATGATATCAAGCGCGTACTGGCGTATTCCACCATTTCTCAACTGGGTTATATGATTGCCGCGCTGGGTATCGGCGCTTTCACCGCAGCCGTATTTCACCTGGTGACACACGCATTCTTCAAGGCGCTGCTTTTCCTGGGGTCTGGTTCTGTTATTCACGGAATGGAACATGGCGCGCTGCACACGGGTAGGCACATTGACGCGCAGGATATGCGCCACATGGGTGGTTTGCGTAAAAAGATGCCAGTAACCTTTTGGACATTCTTAGCGGGCGGGCTGGCGCTCTCGGGTTTCCCGCTCATCACCGCCGGGTTCTGGTCGAAAGATGAAATTCTCAGCGGCGCATTTGGCGGTGGACATCTCGCTTTGTTCATCGTCTTGGCTGTCACCGCGCTGTTGACGGCTTTCTACACCGCCCGGCAGATCACACTGGTGTTCCTCAGCAAACCAAGATCTGATGCCGCCGCTTATGCGCACGAGACAAAACCGGTGATGACAGTCCCATTGGTGGTATTGGCGCTGTTCGCCGTGACCTTCGGTTGGGTTGGCATCCCGCACGCTTTCCCAGGATTGGGGGCAATCTCGCCGGCCTGGTTCCAATCTTTTGTGGGTTCGATGTTAAGCCCAGGTAGCGTTAGCGAAGTCCACAGCAATATTCCCCTGGTCGTCTCGATCCTGGTTTCGTTGGGCGGGTTACTGCTGGGTTGGCTGGTGTATCGCGGATATGAATCTGCGCTGGAACCAGACCCGCTGCAAAAGCGGTTTGGAGGTGTCTTTAGGCTGCTGGAGCACAAATACTGGATAGACGAGCTTTACCAGAAGGTGGTGATCAACCCGGTGTTGTGGCTGGCGGATAGAGTGATTTACCAGTTCATTGATCTTCGTCTCATTGATGGTTTCCTGCACGGTTTAGCAGCAGCCGGCGTTTGGCTGGGGAACTTGCTGCGCTCAAAGTTTGACCTGCCTGTGGTCAATGGCGCGGGCGACAACCTGGCAGGCGGAACCCGCGGGCTGGGTGCCTTCTTACGCAGGCTGCAAACCGGGCGTGTGCAGCAATACCTGGCGATTGCTGTTGCCTGCACGGCGGTAGCGGCGCTGATCATATTATCTTACCTGGCAAAGGCGCAAGCAGGGTCTGGATGAACATCCTCTCAGCGCATCCCCTTTCACTCATCCTTTTCCTACCCCTGGTGGGGGCGGTGGTTCTGCTGGCGTTCCCGGCCGCCAAAGTTAAAGCCATCAGAGGTGTTGCGCTGGTGGCTAGTCTCATACCCCTCGCCCTGACGCTCGTCCTCTGGGGATCGTACCGCGCAGCTCTCACGGTTGGTGAGTTCAAATTCGTTGAAAACTATCCCTGGTTCACCTCCATTGGCTCAAGCTACCATCTGGGGATTGATGGCGTTTCATTGGTGATGCTGCTGCTTACCACTTTATTGACCCCGCTGGCCATCATGACATCCTTTAATATCAAGGAACGCGTCAAGGCGTTTATGATTTTATTCCTGGTCCTCGAAACGGGAATGCTTGGGGTGTTCATGG
>JAAZNW010000063.1 GCA_012798065.1 Chloroflexota bacterium | reverse complement strand
GAGTTATACAAGTGGGAACGGGTCTATAACCAGATCCGACCTCATCAGGCACTGGACTATCTCACCCCAGCCGAGTATATTAATAAATATCACCCAGAGGTAACCTCGGAAAAATCTCATATGTATTGAACGAGTACAGATTCTTGACTTTTTTCCAACTGCTTTATAGAATGAGATTGACTGCGGCCTAAAATTCGCAGTGAAATGGGGTTATTTCCTCATCAATCGACCTGCGTAATACCAACTACTTTCATATCAGGAGGTAAGATGAACACACCGAAAAACCTTAAGTACGCGAGTTCAGATGAATGGGTACTCATCGAAGGGGATGTTGCTACTCTGGGAGTTTCTGATTACGCTCAGGACCAGCTCTCAGACGTGGTGTTTTTTGAAACCACAGTTGCGGTGGGTGATACCCTGGAGAAAAATGCCATCATCGCAACCATTGAATCTGTGAAAGCAGCTGCGGATGTCAAATCATCCGTAAGCGGAAAAGTTATCGAAATCAATGAAGCCCTGGCTGATACACCCGAACTGATCAATTCAGATCCTTATGGCGCCGCCTGGATGATCAAAGTGGAACTTGCAAATCCACAGGAGGCTGAGGTTCTTATGGACGCAGAAGCCTATGCGGCTTTCTGCGAGACAAGAGGTCATTAATGTTCATCCCTCATACCGAGGTTGAAAAGAAAGAGATGCTTAAAGGCATCGGTGTGAAGGACGTCAAAGACCTGTTCACTGATGTCCCAGAAAAATTCCGTTACCCAAAAATCAACCTTCCTCCTGGTGTAACCGAAATGGAGGTCTTTGCGGAATTAAATGACTACGCCGCAGCCAATGAACCAGTAGGTGAGATGGTGTGTTTTCTCGGAGCAGGCGCATATCACCACTATGTACCAGCGGCGGTTGATGCGTTACTCCGACGCGGCGAGTTTTATACTGCGTATACACCCTACCAGCCTGAGATCTCACAGGGAACCTTGCAGGCGATCTTCGAGTTTCAAACGCTTATCGCCAACCTCACGGGTATGGATGTGTGTAATGCCTCGCATTATGATGGCGCAACCGCTACCGCCGAAGCTGGAGTGATGGCTTATCACCATTTTCGAGGTAAGCGCAAAAAAATCATCCTGTCACCAGCGGTCAACCCGCAATATCAGGAAGTACTCTGTTCGTATCTTTGCGGATTCGAAGACGTCGATATCCATTCTGGCAAACTGCATGGTGGCCTTTCCGACCAACCTTCCGATCTGGGTGCGCTCATCGATGACCAAACAGCTTTAGTGGTCGTTCAATACCCCGACTTTTTAGGGCGGATTCAGGACTTTTCCTCCTTGGTGTATGCCGCTCACCAATCTGGCGCGCTGGTGGCATTTGTGGTCAACCCAATTGCGCTGGGTTTGCTCAAAACACCCGGCGAGCTGGGAGCTGATATTGTCGTCGGAGAAGGTCAACCTTTAGGCATACCTCTATCTTTTGGCGGTCCATACCTGGGTTTCTTCGCCACGCGCAAAGAGTATGTTCGAAAACTTTCAGGTCGCCTGGTCGGTGAGACGACTGATGCCCAGGGAAGGCGTGGTTATGTTCTCACCTTAACTGCAAGAGAGCAGCATATCAGGCGAGAGAAAGCAACCTCTAATATTTGTTCCAACCAGGGCTTAATGGCCCTCGCGGCAACTATTTACATGAGCCTGGTCGGTAAACATGGAATGCGACAGGTAGCCGACCTGTGCTACCAAAAAGCCCACTACGCCGCGTCTGAAATCGCAAAAATCCCCGGGTTTCAACTTGTGTCAAAGGAACCATTTTTCCATGAGTTTGTGGTTAAATGCCCGTCTGGCATCGATGAGATCAACCGTGATTTATTGGACATGGGTTTTATCGGTGGCTATGACCTCGGCCAAACGCATCCTGAATTGACCAACCAAATGCTTGTGGCGGTAACCGAAATGAACTCAAAAGAGGATATCGATGCCTTTGCAGCCGCATTACAGGAGGTCACCCATGGTTGAGCCCACGATCTACGAAATTTCTTCCAACGGCAGGGTGGGTTTTCGCTTTCCAGAATCGGACGTACCTCGTGTTGACCTGCCTGACAGGCTGAAACGGTCTGACCTGCCCTTTCCTGAAGTATCCGAAGTGGATGTGGTGCGTCATTTCACTCACCTCTCGACCTTGAATTACAGTATTGATAAAGGGTTCTATCCTCTCGGGTCTTGCACCATGAAATACAACCCAAAGGTGAATGAGGCCGCGGCACGCATCCCTGGTTTTAGCGCGACGCACCCGTTGCAACCGATCGAGACAGTTCAAGGCAACCTGGCGTTGATGTACGGCCTGCAGGAATTCTTAAAAGAAATTAGCGGTTTCGCTGCCGTCACTCTGCAGCCATCAGCTGGTGCGCAAGGCGAATTTGTGGGGGTTAAGATTATCAAAGCCTATCACCAATCCCGGGCTGATGAAAAACGCACCCGCATCCTTGTTCCTGATTCCGCCCACGGCACAAACCCAGCCACCTCCTCGATGACGGGTTACGAAGTGGTCGGTGTGCCCTCCGACGCTCGCGGCAATGTCGATCTCGCCAGCCTGAGAGACATCTGTGATGAAACCATCGCGGGGCTGATGTTGACCAACCCAAACACATTGGGGTTATTTGACGAAAATGTGCTTGAGGTGATCGAGATCGTGCACCAGGTGGGCGGCCTGGTTTATGGAGACGGCGCTAACCTGAACGCTCTTTTAGGGATTGCCCGCCCGGGAGACCTGGGCTTTGACGTGATGCATTTCAACCTGCATAAAACCTTTTCCACTCCGCATGGGGGCGGCGGTCCGGGCTCTGGCCCGGTGGCCGTTACGCAAAAACTGGCTGATTTTCTCCCCGCGCCTATCATCGGTATTGTCGAAGAAGCCACGGAAGATGTCCCTCCTCTATACGGCTTCATCACTCCCCCCAAAACAATCGGG
Source organism: Chloroflexota bacterium (assembly GCA_012798065.1). Lineage (GTDB taxonomy): Bacteria > Chloroflexota > Anaerolineae > Anaerolineales > Anaerolineaceae > UBA6107. The sequence goes on along the minus strand of JAAZNW010000063.1, from coordinate 1,823 downwards.
CGTGTAAAAGCCTTTCATGGTCAGTTTGGTGTGCTGGTACGGGCGTACACCTATATACGCATGCACGGACCAGATGGGTTGCGGAAGATCGCTGAACACGCGGTTTTAAACTCAAACTACCTGCTTTCACTCCTGCGCCACAGGTACACACTGCCCTATGACCGGACATATATGCATGAATTTGTGCTCGAAGGTGTTTGGGCAGACGCTCCTGACGTTCAAGCGTTGGATATCGCCAAGCGTCTGATGGACTATAACTTCCACCCTCCCACAAATTATTTCCCTCTCATCGTCCGTGAAGCCTTGATGATCGAACCAACCGAAACTGAAAGCAAACAAGAACTGGATGCCTTCGCCACTGCCATGCTAAAAATCGCGGATGAGGCCCATTCAACACCGGCTCTCCTGAAGGAGGCTCCGCACAATACACCAATTGGCCGCCTTGACGAGGTAAAAGCCGCCAAAGAACTCGTTCTATGCTGCTGGTTACCAGAACAAGAATAAGTGAGAATAAGCCAAAAAAAGAACTCCCTTACAGGGAGTTCTTTTGGTTTAAGTCAGTTTTCGTTTGAGCGTTTCAATCACACTGGAAAGCGCTTCCGGCAGCCTGGCGGGATCTTTTCCGCCTGCCTGCGCCATTACCGGACGCCCTCCGCCACTGCCGCCCACAATAGCCGCTGCCTGCCTGGCGAGTTCGCCAGCATTGAGCCCGCGCTTTACCAGGTCTTCAGTGACCGAGCATATGATCATTGGTTTTTCGTTAATGATCGACCCGATGGCCACGATTCCAGAAGGGTGCTTATGACGAAAGATGTCAGCCATTTGCCGCATCGTCTCAATGTCCGCTCCCTTCAACAATACAGAGAGCACTGGTATGCCAGCAATGTAGAGAATGTTGTCCAGTTTGCCTTCAAAATCCGCTTTGACCCATTCTTGGCGTACGCGCCCCAACTCAACCTGTAAAGACTCGATTTCATCCTGTAGAGAATTGATTTTCGCAACCACTTCTTCCATAGACGAATTGGTCAAACGCGCCGCCCGGCGCAGTATCTTATTGCGCGCCTGTATCATCTCATATGCGCCCCGCCCGGTTACTCCTTCAATGCGTCGAATCCCGGCTGCCGCGCTGCCCTCACTGAGAATCAAGAAGGTACCTATATCTCCAGTATTTTCAACGTGCGTACCGCCGCACAACTCGTATGAAATGGGGTTTTCTTCATCGATGGTTACAGTGCGGACTTTTTCGCCATACTTCTCGCCAAATAAGGCCATCGCTCCTTCAGCCATCGCGTCCTGTAATGTTTTCTCTTTGATCACTAATGCATGTGAAGCGAGTATTTCACGGTTAACTCCGCTTTCAATTTCATCCAACTGCTCCTGGGTTAAGGCTTCAGGGTGAGTAAAATCAAACCGCAGGCGATCTGGAGCGACCAATGAGCCCGCCTGCCGAGCGTGGTTGCCTAACACCTTGTGCAATTGCACATGCAGTAAGTGAGTGGCGGTATGGTTGCGCATAATATCCATTCGCCGTTGTCGGTCGACTTTCATGAGAACCTTGTCACCGTTTCTGACAGTTCCGTGAACCACTTCACCGATATGGATGATGATGCCCGCAGCTGGTCTGCGTACTGCCTCCACCTTGATTTCCCAACTGCCATCCAGTGCCGTAAGGGTGCCTGTATCGCCCACTTGCCCGCCGGCTTCAATATAAAACCCTGTCTTGGGCAAGATGACTTCTACTTCACTACCGCGGGGTGCTTCAGATAATACTTCTCCTTCAGAAAACAGGCCCACAATCTGTGTTTCAATTTCAAGCGCGTGAT
>JAAZNW010000062.1 GCA_012798065.1 Chloroflexota bacterium | reverse complement strand
CGATCTAATGCCAAACGAAGGGGCGAAAAAAGCCCCGAAACGAAAAGGTGCCCCCCAGATCCTGCACGAGCGCCAAGACCCTTGGTGCCGCGTCCGGCGGTCTTTCCCTGCCCCGCAGAGATACCGTGACCTTTTCGTTTCGGGGCTTTTTTCGCCCCTTCGTTTGGCATTAGATCGTGTAATTTCATTTGACTTCCTGCTCTTCGATTTTTACAAGATGATTGACTTTCATCAGCATGCCGCGAATCACCGGTGAATCAACCTGTTCGACAGTTTGATTCATGCGGCGCAGACCCAGCGCGCGGATGGTGGCTTTATGCGTTTCGGAATAACCGATGGCGCTTTTCACCAACGTGATGCGCACCTTTTTCAACGCTTCTTTTTTCTTAGGCATTCTTCCTCCGTTCCCAGTAAGGCATCAGTTCTTTCACGGGTTTTCCGCGGCGGGCTGCCTCGGTTTCGGGGGATTTCAATTGCGCGAGCGCGTCGAAAGTGGCTTTCACCACGTTCAATACGTTTGCGCTGCCTAATGACTTGGTCAGAATATCGTGCACGCCAACTGCTTCAAGTACCGCGCGCACGCCGCCAGCAGCGATCACACCAGTACCAGCTGAGGCAGGTTTGAGCAGTACAACCGCCCCGGCTGTGCGGCCCGTAACTTCATGCGGGATGGTCGTGCCGGTGAGCGTGACCTTGCGGATGTTCTTGTGGGCGCGTTCGGTGGCTTTGCGCATCGCGTCTGGCACGGCGTTCGCCTTGCCAATACCGATACCAATTTTGCCGTTATTATCTCCGACAACAACAGTGACCCTGAACTGGAAGCGCCGGCCGCCTTTAACCACTTTTGCGACTCTGGCAATCTCGATTACCCGTTCGTCAAACTGCGTTTCCTGGGGTTGATAATCCATCATATCCATAAAATGAGCCCTCTATCTCTTCCTTCTACCCTAAAACTCAAGACCGGCTTCACGAGCCGCGTCTGCCAGCGCTTTCACACGGCCGCTGAATCGAAAACCGCCGCGGTCAAACACAACCCGGGTAATGCCTTTGTCTTTTGCGCGCCGGGCGAGCAGCTCGCCTACCAGTTTCGCCTGGTCCAGCTTTTTCTTTCCGTCCGTTTTGCCGCGCAATTCATGGTCGATGCTTGAGGCGGCGGCAAGTGTGACGCCGGCCTGATCATCGATTACCTGGGCGTAAATTTCAGCCAGGCTGCGAAATACGCTGAGGCGAGGTCGGGATTCAGTACCGCTGATGTACTTGCGCACGCGGCGGTGTCTGTGAATTCTTGCTTCTGTACGATTATTTTTTGCCATATTCCCTCACCTGCTTTATGCCTTCGCCTTGCCGGCTTTACCGGCTTTGCGGCGTATCTTTTGACCTTTGTAACGTATACCCTTGCCCAGATAGGGTTCGGGTGGTCTGATCTTGATAATGTCATTCGCCAGTTGGCCGATGACCTCTTTATCTGACCCATTGATCTTCACCAGGTGGGTCTTGCTGTCGATCTCAAAGTGCACGCCTTTTGGCGGGTCAATTTTGAAGGGATGCGAATAACCAACAAACAATACCAGTTTTTCGCCTTCCATTTCCACGCGATATCCCACTCCATCCACTTCCAATTCAGTGGTGAAACCGGTAGACACACCGGTGACCATGTTAAAGAGAAGGGCGCGCGTGGTACCGTGCAATGCCCTCACTGGCGCGAGGTCAGAATTGCGTTTGACCAACAGCATCCCATCCTCCTGGGTGATGATGATATCAGGAGAAAACTGGCGCTTCATTTCACCCTTCGGTCCTTTTACTGTTACCTCAGAACCGTTAATTTCAACCTGGACTGAATCAGGTATTCTGATGGGTAATTTACCTATACGAGACACGATATCTATCCTCCTTCATCCCAGGGGCTACCAAACCTTGCAAAGAACTTCGCCACCAATTCCGAGCTGGCGAGCTCTTTGTCCGGTCATTACACCCTTTGGGGTGGATAGGATTGCGATACCCATCCCTGCCAAAACCCAGGGGAT
>JAAZNW010000061.1 GCA_012798065.1 Chloroflexota bacterium | reverse complement strand
TGCCATACGCGGTGTCCGCCGCTTTTAACATCCCTTGAAAGCGGTAAACCTCGCCGATGTGATACCAGATATCTGCTGAATCGGGTTCAGCGTCCACCACCTGCTGGAAAAACACCAGGGCGTTGACCCAATCTCCTTTTGTGTAGGCGCGCATGGCTGCCATATACGCTTCAGAGAGTTTGTGCGGAGTGGCCGCGTAGATAGGCGTGGGCGTGTAGGTGGCCTCCAACAGCGTCCATAAAGGGGGAGCGCCGGTTGTAAACGGGGTTGGCGTGCTCGTTAGCGTGGCAGAATAAGGCGGCGTTAAGGAAAACTTCAGAATGGGCGAGGTATCGGGCCGGTAACGGTTGGATTCTACCAGGAAGAAGACCAAAGCGGAGATGCTGAAAACCAGCGCGCCCAGCATCACCCAGGAGGAGGTTCGCGGTTTGCGTTTTAACGTTTTTTGCTCGACCTCTTTTTCAATTTCCAGACTGGTTTTCCAATCGCGCTTCAGCGGATCAAACCCAGGGGGCATCTCGGGGGGCTCAATGGGGTATCCCAGTATACGCAGCCCGTGAATGGCGGTGGGATTTTTGCGGTCGAGCTTGAGCACCTCTCGCAGGCAAAACTCCCGCTCTTTGAGGGTTTCTACCACGGCGCTCATCCACAGCCAGTATTGGGGGTTGGAGCGGTCGAATTGCAGCAACCGCACCAGTTGTTCGCGCGCGGCAGCGTTCTCCCCCTGTTCAATGGCATCCTTCGCCATTTTGAACAACTGCTCTTCTGATTTCATGGCATGAGTGTAGCATATGGCTAATTGCAGAGCAAGCGTACAACTGCGTTATAATGCGCAATATGAAAGTGATTAAAGGATTGCTGGTGTGGCTGCTTCTCTTCACGCTTTCAGCCTGCGGGGCTGGAAAACAGGCGGGAACTGCCCAACCGGGAGAGATATCAAAACTGACGCCTTATTACACCGCGACCTTCACTGCAACGGTCACGCCAACCCCTCAAGGATTGCCCACCAGCACCCCAGCACCAACCGCCACCCCCACACCAAGGGTCTATAAAGTTCAGCCTAACGATACGCTGCTTGGCATTGCCAACTACTTTAAGATATCGCTCGAAGAGTTAAAGGCCGCTAACCCTGGTGTGCAGCCGGCGCTGCTTCCCATTGGAACGGAATTGATCATTCCTGCGTCCGCGGCGGTCGCGACAGTGGTTGCGCCCGCTCCCGCCGCTTACACGGTTAACCTGCTGGAAACAAAATGCGTGAAGTCTCTGACAGGCGGGTATCATTGTTTTGCGCTGGTGAAAAACGCAGAAGATTTCCCACTGGCAAACCTGACCGCGGAGTTTACCCTCAGCCACTCAGCGGGAGCAGAAACGCTTTCGCGAACGCTTGAGCTGCCATTGAAACGGTTGCCAGCCGGCGCGCGCCTGCCTTTTTACACCTATTTCAGCCCTCCGGTCTTTACCGATGCGCAGGCGACGGCGCGGCTTCTCACCATGACAGACGCCCGCGACGAAAAAGAAACAACAATCCCTCTGGTGATTGAAGAGGCAAATACAACCATTTCAGCAGACGGGGTTGCTGCAACGGTCAGCGGCAAGGCTCACTTTGCTGAAGAAACCGCTGCTACTGCTGGCAGCTACACGCTGGTCGGCGTGGCGTATGATGTTAATGGGCAGGTGGTTGGCCTGCGCAGGATAAGCGCAGAAAACGAGTGGAGCGCGAACGCGACCATCGATTTTTCACTGTCTGTTTACAGCACCGGGGGAAAAATTGACCGGGTTGAGGTTTTCGGCGAAGCCCAATAGGGCTCAGGGGGTCTTCCAGAGCAGGTAGCTGCCCTGCGCGCATACCGGTTCTAATGCGGGGTTCTTAAGGCACACTTGATAGGTGAGGATCGAGCCATTAAGCGCTTTTTTTGGCGTAACGATTTCGAGAACTGCTTTACCGTCAACCGCGGTAGGCGGAAAATCGCTGCTGTAATGTTCTCCATCCGGCAAGAGCAGCTCCAACGAGGCCTCAATGCCGGCCATTGCTGACTGATCTTCAGTTTTTGTGACCCGGATTTCAATACGTTGGGGTTCTTCACCTGTGAGCATGGGATATTGCTCATTCACCACCAAGGTCACAGTATCATTTGAGATGACCGTCGGGCTCAACCCGCTTTCACTGCTTTTCATCAATTCATAATATTGCTGACCAAGCGGTGCGAGGTTTACCTGTTCTTGTTCAGACAGCGAAGGGTTGTACAGCAGGCAATAGTAGGTAAAACACTGGCGGTATACCCCGGGGCTTATCTCAACGGTCTCGGATAACGGGTCACCGGAGAAACGACGACCGCCATGATTGACAATGAACGTGTCAAACACGGATGGCACATGATATCCCAAACCGTTCTTGACCGGGTAAAAGACCATATTTTCATCACTGCCATGCGCCTGGGCGGCTGGTTCCTGGCGCGGAACACCCAGTATCTCCGGTAGTGGGCGCAGTGCGACCTTTTTAGGGTCATCTGCAGGGCTGTAGAGAACGGTATTGGTGTACACCTGTTCCATTGAACCGTCTTTGGCGATATAAGGTTGGGTGAGCGGAGTGCCCAACACCGCGCTGCCGTCCACTGCTCCCAGGGCTGGCAGAAAGGGTTGGTCTACGGCAGCCAGGGATGGATCCAGAAGCGCGGCGTCCACCGAGGGCAGATAGTTACAAACCTGGCTGCAGGCATACGCGCCGTAAGCCAGCAGCTTGATCGTTCCTGGGGTATCGCTGAAACTACGGTACAAACCGACGTTTTCAAAGTATTGTTCAATGCGCTGTTGAGCGTAGTTGATGCTGGGCGGGCTGATAGGGTCACCAGCGAAATGTGCGGCTGAAAATTGTTGGAGGAACGGGATGAATTCCTCGTAGACGCTTAACTCCCCCTGTGCTTCTCCAGCATTTTGATCGGGCTGAGTTTCACTGGCACCCGGCAACTTAATCACCGCGCCCAGGGGAAAAAGGAAAAAACGCTCTTCAGCACTGAGCAGCGGGTTCTGGCACATGAGAACGTTGACCGTGTACTGGCACTCATACTGGTCGAAATCAAAGGGTTGGGAGATTGCCGCGCCGAGCACTTCGTTCCCGCCCAGGGAATGATAGAACTCCCTGAACGCCGGCGCGACCTTGTAAGTCTGGCTGGTTGAGGCCTTGCCCTGACCGCCGGAGCAGGCGCTCAAAAAGCAACCTGCCAGCAGGCAGCAGAGGAACAGCAGCGTGGTATTGAAAGGCACGCGCCTGTCTGCCTGGGGCGTGGAGGGTGGGGCGATTAGCCGCAGCGTCATGTGATCCTCTGAGGTAATTATAAATCAAGGCGATCTTTATCCAGTCTCAGGGTTTCCACGACGGTATTGTTCTCATCAGGGTCAATCGGATTTTCCAGTGATGGTAGAATGGTAATTAAGGGAAACGCAGGAGGTTCGAATGGTGGAAGTGGTGATCGTTGATGCGCTTCGCACGCCAATTGGCGCCCTGGGAGGGGCCCTCGCACGGGTGCGCGCAGATGACCTGGCCGCGCTGGTAGTGAAAGCGATCGTGGCGCGTAACAGGCTGGACGCTTCCTTGATCGATGAGGTTTACCTGGGCTGCGCCAATCAGGCCGGAGAAGATAACCGCAACGTGGCGCGTATGGCCGCCTTGCTGGCCGGGCTGCCTGTCACTGTCCCAGCGGTGACTTTCAATCGCTTGTGTGCTTCGGGTTTGACCGCGGTGAACGCTGCTTTCCGTGCTATCCGGGCGGGAGAAGGCGAAATTTTCATCGCCGGCGGGGTTGAGAATATGTCACGCGCGCCCTATGTGCTGGCCAAGGCCGAATCAGGCTACCCCTTCGGCAATCTCACCGCCTACGATACTGCGCTGGGTTGGCGATTCCCCAATCCGCGAATGGCGGAACTTTATGGAACGGAACCCATGGGGGAAACCGCAGAAAATATCGCCGATCAGTATCATATCAGCCGTGAAGAGCAAGACAGGTTTGCGGCGCAAAGCCACGCGCGCGCAGTCGCCGCGATGGAAGACGGCAGAATGGCGGAGGAGATACTGCCGGTGACGGTGACCCCCAAAAAAGGTGAACCCATTCTATGCGACCGGGATGAACGCCCCAGACGGGATACCACTGTTGAGAGCCTGGCCAAACTGAAGCCGGCGTTTCGACAGGGAGGGTCGGTGACAGCGGGGAATTCATCTGGCATGAACGATGGCGCCGCGGCGCTGTTGTTGATGAGCGCTGAAAAGGCTGCGGAATTGGGGCTCAAGCCGATGGTGAAAATCAAGGCTTCAGCCGCGGCAGGAGTGGCGCCAAGAGTGATGGGGTTGGGGCCAGTGGGCGCGGCGCACAAAGCGCTGCAGCGCGCGGGATTAAAGCCATCCGACCTGGGTCTTGTTGAGTTGAATGAAGCCTTTGCCGTGCAGGCGCTGGCGGTATTGCATGACCTAGGGATCTCTGAAACCATCACGAATGTGAATGGCGGGGCGATTGCCCTGGGTCACCCGCTTGGCTGCTCCGGCGCGCGCATCCTCACCACGCTGCTGCATGAAATGAAACGGCGCGCTCCGTCTGTGCCCAGGCCGTATTACGGGATGGCCATGCTATGTGTCGGAGTGGGACAGGGTGAAGCCACCATTGTGGAGTGGGCGGCATGAGCAACATATATACCAGGTCTTTGTGCAAGAGAGAAAGAATCCGGAAGGCAGGCAGGAGGCCTACTCCTGCTTTTTTAACTGAAATGGACAGGAGGAGAGACACTGTTCAAAAACCGTGGTTTTGTGGATAATATTAATCCACCGGTGAGAATACCGGTGACCTATCCCCAAGCTGGGGAATTAAAGGAGGTTTAAATGCCCCCAAAGGGTCGGGTTGTCGTCAGCGAAATATATTGCAAAGGCTGTGAACTTTGTGTGAATGCCTGTCCGCAAAGCGTACTTGGGTTGGACCACGAACATCTCACTGCCAAAGGGTACCACCCCGCTGTGTTGATCGCAGAGGGCTGCACCGGCTGCGGCATTTGCGCGGTGGTGTGCCCTGATGCAGCCATAACAGTCTATCGAATTCGTACCGGTGCAACCCGGGAACTGGATTAGGAGGCGGGCGATGGCAAAAGAGTTAATGAAAGGCAATGAAGCTGTCGCCGAGGCTGCGATCCGCGCCGGGGTGACCGCGTATTTTGGCTACCCGATTACGCCGCAGACCGAATTACTGGAGTATATGTCAAGGCGCATGCCGGAACTGGGGCGGGTATTTGTGCAGGCGGAAAGTGAGCTTGCCGCCATTAACATGGTCTATGGCGCGGCCTGCACAGGGCGGCGCGTGATGAGTTCTTCATCCAGCCCCGGCGTGAGCCTGATGATGGAGGGAGTTTCTTACATCGCCGGCACCGAGCTGCCGGTGGTGCTGGTGGATGTGATGCGCGGTGGGCCTGGGCTTGGCAACATCGCCCCCGGGCAGGGTGATTATAACCAGATCGTGCATGGGGGTGGTCATGGTGAATACCGCGCCATTGTGTTGGCTCCCGGCAGTGTGCAGGAATCCGTAGACCTCACCGTACTGGCTTTTGACCTGGCGGAAAAATACCGCTCGATCGTGGTGGTGCTTTCAGATGGTTCAATTGGGCAGATGATGGAACCCTGCGAACTACCACCCATGCAGCCACTTAAAACCAAATTCCCTGATTGGGCTGTAACTGGCTCAGAAGGACGGGACAGGCGCTTTTTGAGTTCGATTAATCTCGACCCGGCGGCGCAGGAAAGGATGAACTTCAGGGTTATGCGCCGCTGGCAGGAAATCGAAGCCAACGAAGTACGCTACAAAGAATACTATATGGAAGACGCCAGGTTCGTAGTCATCGGGTTTGGTTCAACCGGGCGGGTGGCGCTTTCAGCCGTCAGGGCAGCGCGCGCCGAAGGAATCCCGGTGGGACTGATTCGACCAGTGACCCTCAATCCCTTCCCCACAAAAGCCATTGCCCAGGCCGCGCAGCAGGCGGAGGTGATGCTGGTGGTGGAAATGAACAACGGGCAGATGCTCGAGGATGTGATGCTGGCAGCGGATGGAAACGCCATGGTGGAATTCTATGGACGCATGGGCGGTGTTTTCATGCTCCCAGAGGAAGTGCTGAGTGAGATCTGCCGCATCGCGGCTGGCGGGCTTTCCACTGAGGGGCATCCACGTGACCGCTGGTTGAACCGCAGCGCGCAGAAGAAGTGAGGAGTTGAACATGGAAATGAATAGTCAGGTGATAGAAGAGCAGGTTTACAACCGACCAGATTCTTTTGTGGATGTGAGCACGCATTATTGTCCCGGCTGCACGCATGGTACAGCGCATCGCTTGATCGCCGAAGTGATTGATGAAATGGGATTAAAAGGGAAGACCATTGGTGTGGCATCGGTTGGCTGTTCGGTTTTTGCCTATAACTACTTTGATGTGGATTTTGTCCAGGCGCCGCACGGGCGCGCGCCAGCAATGGCAACCGGGGTGAAACGCGTTTTACCAGAGCGCGTGGTGTTCACCTACCAGGGAGATGGCGACCTGGCCTCCATTGGCACGGCGGAGATCGTGCACGCCGCTGCCCGAGGGGAGAATATCTCCGTGTTCTTTCTGAACAACACCAATTATGGCATGACCGGAGGTCAAATGGCGCCCACCACCCTTCCGGGTCAAAAAACGACCTCTTCTCCACGGGGGCGCGATGTGGAAACACAGGGCTACCCAGTCAAAGCATCTGAAATGATCTCCACGCTGGATGGGGCTTCTTACGTGGTGCGGCGTTCGCTGCACGACCCAAAGAGTATCCGCCTGGCAAAAAAGGCTATCCGCACCGCGTTTGAAGTACAAATTCGCGGGCTGGGGTTTTCCCTGGTGGAGCTTCTTTCCACCTGTTCGACCAATTGGGGCATGACCCCGGTGGAATCAATGCACTGGTTAGAGAACAACATGGTGCCTTATTTCCCCCTGGGCGATTTTAAAGTCCACCCGGCGATCGCCGGGCTCAGGTTCTAGGCGGGAGGGAAAATGCAAACAGAGATCATTACTGCAGGTTTTGGCGGGCAGGGTGTGCTGTTCACTGGTCAGCTGCTCACATACGCCGCCATGGATGAGGGGCGGGAGGTTACCTGGATACCCTCTTATGGGCCTGAGATGCGCGGCGGAACTGCGAACTGCACAGTGGTCATTTCTGATGAAGAAATTGGTTCGCCGATGGTCAGCGATCCGCAGGCTGTGATTGCCATGAACCTGCCTTCATTGGATAAATATGAGGGCAAGGTCAGACCCGGCGGAGTGCTGGTGGTGAATGAATCGATGGTTGATCGCGCGGTGTCCCGGCAGGATATCAAGGTGGTGATGGTAAAAGCCAATGAAATTGCTGAAGAGCTGGGTGATAAGCGCATGATGAACATGGTACTGCTCGGCGCGCTCATCGCCAACTTGCCAGTGATTCCGCTGCAGGCGATTGAGAAAGCACTGGCGGGGCACCTGCCGGAGCGGCACCACAAAATGCTACCGAAAAACTATGAGGCGCTGAAACGGGGAGCGGCGCACCTGGCGCAGTAATAACTGGTTCATCCAATAGAACTGGAGAAGTCGTCTCTTTTCCAGTTCTATTTTTTTAAGACGTCATTTGTGCTTGTTTTGCTGCTGATTGACCTGATGCGTGTACCAGGGCCACAGGTGAACAACCAGCCCGAGCCCGAACATCAACAACCCGATGACAGCCAGAACGCTTAAGTTCAAATAAATCCCGCTTGTGAACCCCACGATTGTAAAAAACAGGTGAAAGACCAGTGGAACCAAGAGCACCACCCAGTCAGGGCGCCGCACGGGGACGAGACGCGGGCGGGTGATAAAAACGATCACCAAACCGGCGTATACCAGCATCACCATGGCCATGGCGCTGCCGATATCGCTGTGTGCGAATAGATGCAAGAATAGAAAGTTGGTGGCAGCAAGGATGAAGATGGCCCCGAACAGGGCGATTACCGGGTAAACCCACACTCGCCAGGCCTGTTTGGAAGTGTGCCAACCGTTCGCTCGCAGCCAGTAAACCATCCCGCTGAAAGAAGTAGCCACAATGAACCAGGCCCAGAAGTTCCCGTAAGGCACGCCAAACCACTGCATGTCCAGCGGGATCACCCAGTTCCAGAAACCCAGGCGGATGGCGACCGCGTCCATGGCGGCGTCGATATTCAATGCCAGCAGGCCTACCAGAAAAGGCTGGGCGAACAGCGGCATGTCCAGCTGCTTGACGAACTCCATGCTGCTGTAAAGAATGACTGCCCAACCCAGCCCAATACATAACGGCGCGCCGTCGATCATCACCAGGAATTGACCATAATGATAGGCTTCCAGCTGCCTGAGGGTCATCCACTCCAGGCTTACGCCGTACACCAGGCTGGCGAGTAACTCGAGTACCCTGGTCTTCCCCTGCCGCGCGGCGTGCCAAAGACAGGCGGCAAACAACAGCAGGGTCAGCAATTCAAAAGTGAGAAATACAGTTTCTGGCATTAACTTCATCCCCAATTCAGTGTGTTTACATTCGATTCATTCAAGGAGAGTCTATTGTATCTGAAAACGAGATAAAAAACCTGACTAGTCACTTGAATTACCTTCGCCTTTGTGAAATAATACTTCTATACTGCAGGCTGGAAAAGCAGGACAGACAGGGAGGGAAATTGGCGATAACGGACCTGTATCACGCCATAGAAGCTGCTTGTTTTGCGCTGTCTCCAATCCTTAAACCAGTGGTTGAAAAGCAATCCAGCGCCTTCGGGTTGACAACGCAAGAAATGGTACTTCTCTGCGTCGCCCCAATCTTTGAGCCAGAGTGCGTCAGCGCGAGTTTGCTGAATAGGCGCTCCCCTTATACTTCTCCTGACCTGTACCGCAAAGCGTTGGAAAACCTGGCAAACGGGGGGATGTTATCCTCAAGGGATGGGGTTGGCTTCCGCGTTACAGAACAGGGTCTTGAAACGATCAGGAAGCTCAACCAATCTCTCCAGAAGACCCTGGCGGGAATACAACCCCTTCCGATAACCCGTATGATGGACCTGGCAAGCCGCTTAAAAGACCTGGCGGATGCCTGCCTGGAAACGCCTGAACCACCGGGAAACTGGTGCATTAAGCACGCACGCCGTTTGGACCCTGGCAGGAAAGCGCCGATGATGGCGCGTGTGAACCAGTTTTTGGAGGAGTTGATCGCGTTTCGCGATGACGCGCACCTGGCTGCCTGGCAGAGGTATGAAGAAAATGGTCACGCCAGGGAAGTTCTCACCTATCTATGGGTAGAAAAACAGGCGGTATTGGGAATCATTCATCAGTCTCTCAGCTATCGAGGTTTCTCGCTGGAAGATACGCTGAGCGCAGCCAGCGAATTAATCCGTAAAGGCTGGGTGAGCCGCGAAGGAGATTTGCTGCGCATCACACCTTTTGGTAGAGAAATCCGCCGCACGATTGAAGCCACCACCGACAGGTACTATTTCACGCCGCTTATATGCTTCTCAACATCAGACCTGGAACAGACGGAAGAACTGATCAAAGAATTTCGCAAGGGCATGCCGATAATGGATATATAGAGAACACCTTGCCTGCATGGTTCCACCCCTGGCGCCACCACGCTTCGGCTTAACCCGGCAGTTCTTAAAGGTATCTCTTGAACAGGTGGGTATTTAACCGGTGCTGGTATTTATGAGATACTATGGAAAGTGATGACGGAAAAAGTCCACCTGCGCAGAACCATCGCTCATCCTCGCGCTATGCAGGAGCTGCAGACCAGGAGTATCAAAAAGGAGGAAGCAATGTTAACAACTTTACGCTGGTACGGACACGCAGCCATCGGCATTGATACCAGTGGCTACCAGCTGCTGGTAGACCCCTTTTTCACAGGAAACACGGCAACCACACAAAAACCGGAAGAAGTAGCCGCCGACTACCTTCTGATCACACACGGTCACGGGGACCATGTGGGTGACGCTCCGCAAATCGCCAGGCGTACCGGCGCAACGATCATCTCCAACGCTGAAATCTGCACCTGGTTCGCCAAACAGGGGCTGAAAACTCACGCCCAACACCTGGGCGGAGGATTCCATTACCCATTTGGTTACCTGAAAATGACTTACGCCCTGCACGGTTCTGCTCTGCCAGATGGCTCTTACGGAGGCAATCCCGGCGGTTTTTTATTAACCACGCTGGAGGGTAAAAAAATCTACCTCGCCGGTGATACCGGCCTTTTTGGCGACATGAAACTGATTGGGGATGAAGGTGTCGATCTGGCGGTGCTGCCGATTGGCGATAATTACACCATGGGACCGGATGACGCGCTGCTGGCCGTGCGGCTGTTGCGCGCAAAAATGGTGGTGCCGATTCACTACGACACCTTTGAGGTCATCCGCCAGGACGCGGCCGCCTGGGCAGAAAGAGTTCGGGTGAACACGCCAACACAGGTGATTTTACTGAAGCCGGGCGATCAGGTTTCTGTGGAATAGAGATTTCACGCCAGAAGAGGGAATGCCAGAATCCGTCTGTGAAAGACGGATTCTGGCATTATTCGTGCAACAAGAAAAGAAATACGTTTTGGGCTTTGTGGAGGTTTGATGATGGAAACAATACTTGAACTTTTAACCACCGCCGGGAGGTTTCTGGTTGGCATGTGGCCGGTGATGTTCGTGGTGCTGCTTTTTGGGATTTTCAAGCGCCGAGACGGTTTTGGCACCATGATCAGGCTTTCCATTAAATCACTGGTGATCGCCTGGGTTTTCTTTGCGATATTAAGGGTGGTGTTCAATTATTTCCATATGGATACCCTCCAGTTAATTGAGGAACCAGAGAACACCAAGTATTTCCTGATTGTGGGGCTCTTTTTGCTGCCATTGGCGCTTGCCATTGTGTTTGAGGAAGCCCGTAAACGCCGGACGATCAAATCGATCGAAGACATGCAGCTCCTCTCGCCTTCAGAATTTGAAAAACTGGTAGCCAAGACTTACCGCGAGCAGGGACATTCGGTCGAGATTGTGGGAGCGACTGGCGACCACGGCATCGACCTGGTGGTGCACACCAACAAGGGAGAAACCTGGCTGGTGCAGTGCAAGAAGTATCGCGGAAAAGTGGGTGAGCCGGTTGTTCGAGACTTTTATGGCGTGTTGCGGGCGTCTAATGCTGACGCGGGTGCCATTGTCACCACGGGTCTGATCACCCCACAGGCGCGACTGTGGGCAGAGGGCAAGCCCATCTTCCTGTATGATGGGCGGGCTTTCTTGAAGATCATCGAAAGCACCAGGCTGCGCCGTGTGTTACCGCAGGAAGTGCGCAAACCTGAACCCGCCACTCCCGCCAAGCAGAGCTGGTTTGGGTCTGCCTTAAAAACAGCATCAGCAACTGCCAGCGCGGCAGCACCGGTGACCTTGACAGGTATGGTTGAACATTCCGTGGAGATGGAAGCGCAGGATAAAACGCCCTTCTCAAAAGAAGCCAACATCCCTGATTGCCCGGTTTGCGGTACAAGCATGATTCTAAAAACCACGCCACGCTTTTTGCTCAAGCCAAAGAAGGCCTATATTTGTGTTAACGCGCCGGAATGTGAAGAAACATTCCCTGTGGAATAAGAAAACACTTCAAAACATCACGCCCTCAACCCGAGGGCGTTTTTATTGCTTCGCGGTTCAGCAGGTTGGCAAAAAACTGACCTCGCGGGGTTTCGTGGAAATGGGTGTAACCCCATTTCTCATAGGCGTATCCCCGTTGTTCAGCCCGCCGGTGGGCTTCAGCGGGGAAGATGTAGGCGGTGACCGTTTCGGCGAAATCTTCCAGCGAATTGAAATTCTTGTCCACTCCGCAAGGGGGAGGAGGGCTGCCTACCCGGTACCAAAAAACTTTCCAGGCAGGCCGGGCGTAATGGAGAGCTTTGAATAAAAAACCACTGCCGGTGTGTGCGCGCATCTGCTGTGAAAGCCGCCAGCCATGCGCCGCGTCGAGGGCGTGCGCCAGTTCATGGGTAATGGTCCACTCGGTCAGGTTCAGCGTGTTAAGGTTCAACCTGTTACCAGGAGCGTAATTGTTCCCGCCCTTCTGCTCCAGGTGCACGGTGTAGACCTTCTCGACCCCCAAGCTGGCAGCGAGAGGACCGGTGACCGCGTAGAAGCGATCAATGGTACGGGTGACCAGGGCTTCCAGCGAGGGCTGAACCATACCTTCAATACGAAATTCGTGTCGCAGGATGGAACCGCCCAGGCGTACCAGATGAACTGTCATTTCCGGCTCCCTTGTCTTACTCTACATAAGAGGTGACTGTGTAGCGAAAAGGAGAATGGAGCGGGAAGATCCCGGGAAAGGCGCAAGTGCGGAACGGGCGAGGGAAAAACACGCTGATTCATTTGATGATTAATCATACTATAAAAACGCTGTACTCCCAGGAAATTCGTTTTTCAACAATGGTAGCACGGAAAGGCAATAATCCTGATAGGTTTTGCCAGTATCGCGCGTGTAGTATTGAGACAATACACTGGCTGACCGGAGCTGCATGGAGAGCAAAACACCCAGGTTTTATGAATTATCCATCTCCTCCCGCCTGGAACAACTCGCGCGGGAGGCGGATTTACCGTTAGAGGACTTGTTGCCGCTTGGCGGTAAGCCTATACTCACCACAGAAACCGCGGACCATATGATCGAGAACGCGGTGGGAGTATACGGCATGCCGCTCGGCATCGCGCGCAACTTCCTCATCAACGGGCGCGAGGTTTTGGTGCCGATGGCAATCGAAGAGCCATCAGTAGTGGCGGGGGCTTCTTTTATGGCGAAACTGGCCCGCGCGGGCGGCGGCTTTGTCGCTACGACAACCGCGCCTGAGATGATAGGTCAGCTGCAGTTGCTGGATATCGCCGACCCCGCTGCGGCAAAGGCCAGTGTTCTGGCGCATAAGCAGGAATTGCTTGAGCTGGCGGGCAAAGAACACCCGACGCTGTCGCGCTTTGGCGGCGGTCCGAGGGATATTGAAATGCGCGAGATCCACACTTCGCCTATCGGTCCCTTTCTGGTGATGCACCTGGTTTACGATGTGCGTGATGCCATGGGGG
Source organism: Chloroflexota bacterium (assembly GCA_012798065.1). Taxonomy (GTDB): domain Bacteria; phylum Chloroflexota; class Anaerolineae; order Anaerolineales; family Anaerolineaceae; genus UBA6107. The sequence goes on along the minus strand of JAAZNW010000061.1, from coordinate 3,812 downwards.
CGAACGCCATCAACACCGCGCTGGAGGTGCTTGCGCCGCGCGTGGCGCAGATCAGCGGCGGGCGAGTGCATTTGCGCATCCTCTCTAACCTGGCGGATAAACGCCTGGCCCGCGCGGAGTGTACCATCCCGCTGGCGGTGTTGGGTTTTGGAGAATACACACCCGAAGCGGTACGCGATGGCATCATTGAAGCCTGGGCTTTCGCTGCGGCGGATCCTTATCGCGCAGCAACGCACAACAAAGGCATTATGAATGGCGTTGACGCGGTTATTCTGGCTACCGGTAACGACTGGCGGGCGGTGGAAGCCGGCGCGCACGCTTACGCTGCCCGTGATGGGCGATACACCAGCCTGACCACCTGGGGGGTAACCGCAGATGGCAGCCTGAAAGGCAGCCTGGAAATGCCCATGGCAGTGGGGATCGTAGGCGGCGCCACCCGCTCTAACCCGGCCGCGGCCGCGGCGATCAAACTGCTAAAGGTAGCATCCGCAGCCGAACTGGCACAGGTGATCGCTTCTGTTGGCCTGGCGCAAAACCTGGCCGCTCTACGCGCGCTGGCAACCGAGGGGATCCAGCGCGGGCACATGGGACTGCAAGCGCGCCAGGTAGCGCTGGCAGCAGGCGCAGCTGGTGATGAGGTCGACCGCCTGGCGCAGCAACTGGTAAAGGAAAACAATATCCGCTCAGATAGGGCGGTACAAATTTTGCTGGAGTGGAGAAAGTAAAGCTATGGAGAAAAATCAACCCGCATCAAAGCTATTACGGACTGACCGGAAAACCGGTATTGTTGGCTATGGCGCCTATATTCCCCGTTACCGCTTACCGGGGAGCGAAGTGGCCATGCTATGGACTGGATCGCCCAAAGGGTCGCCAGTAAAGGAGAAAGCGGTCGCTGGACTGGATGAAGACGTCATCACCATGTCAATTGAGGCGGCGCGCAACGCGCTCGTGCGCGCGAATATCGACGCTTCTGAGCTGCGGGCCGTGTGGGTGGGGTCTGAATCTCATCCTTATGCTGTGAAGCCCAGCGGCACGCTGGTGGCAGAGGCGATTGGCGCTTCCAATGACATCCAGGCGGGAGATTGGGAGTTTGCCTGCAAGGCCGGTACAGAAGCCATGGTGGCAGCCATCGCGCTGGTGGGCTCTGGTATGGGCAGGTACGCGCTGGCCATCGGCATGGATACTGCCCAGGGCAAGCCTGGAGACGCGCTGGAATATACCGCCAGCAGCGGCGGCGCGGCTTTTGTCATTGGACCCCGCGAAGAAGCCATAGTGAACATCGAAGCGACTTACTCTTTTGTTTCTGACACACCTGATTTTTGGCGCCGACCGGAACAAAAATACCCTGAGCATGGCCAGCGTTTTACAGGCGACCCGGCATATTTTAAACATGTTGAATCTGCTGGCAGGGTGATGCTGGAAGAACTGGGAATGAAAGCCTCTGACTTCACCTACGCGGTCTTCCACCAGCCCAACCCGAGATTCCCGCTTAAGGCCGGGAAGGATCTGGGCTTCACCGAGGAGCAGATAAAACCCGGGCTGCTGGTACCGGTCATCGGCAATACCTACGCTGGCGCATCGATGGTCGGCCTAACCGCCATTCTGGATATTGCCAAGCCTGGCGACCGTATTTTGCAGGTTTCATATGGTTCCGGCGCGGGATCAGACGCCTTCTATTTGGAGGTGACAGAAAAGATCGCCGAAAGGCGTGAACTGGCGCCTTCGACCGCTGATTATCTCGCCCGCCGCACCGAGATCAATTACGCCACCTACGCCCGCTTCCGCGGCAAGATCGATATGGGATAGGAGCCAGACATGACAGAAGTGGTCATTGCGGGCATTGGTCAAATTCCCGTTGGAGAACATTACACGCTCAGTCTTAGGTCGATGGGCGTTCAGGCGCTCACGCGGGCGTTAAAAGACAGCGGCGGGTTGAAACCTGACGCGCTGTATATCGGCAACCTGCTTTCTTCCATGATCTCGCACCAATCAAACCTGGGCGCGCTGTTTACCGATTACGGCAGGCTGGATAGCATTGAAGCCTTCACCACCGAAGCGGCGGGCGCTTCAGGCGCGGCGGCTCTGCGCCTGGGGGTGCTGGCCATCCTCAGCGGTCAGGCGGACACCGTGGCGGTGCTGGGGGTCGAAAAATGGAGCGACCTGGTGCGAGCGGATGCAGAAGCGATGATTACTCAGGAGCTGGATTATGATTACGAATCAATACCCGGGCTCACCAGCACCAGCCAGGCAGCGCTTATTCAGCAGCGGTACTTACACGAGCACGACCTGGAGCAAAACGCGCTGAGCGGTTTCGCGTTACTGGCACACGCCAACGCTGTCCATAATCCTTTCGCGTTCTATCGAAACCCTCTGACGGAAGAGGGATACGCGCGAGCAGGGATGCTAAGCGACCCTATCACCATCTTTGATGGCGCCACCTACGCGGATGGCGCTGCTGCGCTCGTTCTCACCCGGCGCGAGCTGTTGCCGAGGGGATACGCGCACCCAGTTATCAGCGTGATGGGTTCTGGTGCCAGCAGCGACGCGCTCTCCTGGCATGACCGGACAGAGCCGATGTCATTTACCGCTGCCGTTCGCGCGATTGATCAGGCTGTTCAGCAGGCGGGCTTGTCTAAAGAGCAGATAGACCTGTTTGAATTGGACGACGCTTTTTCAATCTACGCCGCGCTGACCCTGGAAGGTGTGGGTCTGGCGGATAAGGGCGCGGCCTGGAAGATGGCGCGGGATGGTGAATACAACATCGGTGGGCGCCTGCCCATTCTGACCATGGGCGGCTGCCTGGCACGCGGCAATCCCATTGGCGCGAAGGGGGTGTACCAGGTGGTCGAGGCGGTGACCCAGCTGCGCGGAGCAGCGGGAGCCAACCAGGTGAAGGGCGCGCGCGCTGCCCTCAGCCTGGCGCTGGGCGGCCCGGCTTCCACCGCGATCGCGCATGTGTTGAAGAGAGAAAGTGAATAGCAAACAGCTATGCGTGATAGAAGGAGTGTTCTCCGCCGGGAAAGTGAGATTCCGCTCGCCAACCCCTGCCCAAACTTGATAGTATTTGATAGATTTCAACTCATAAACTTATGCGTACACCTTGAAGGAAAAGGTAGCAAAAGGAGTGAAAAATGGAAAACCCGCGATATTGGCGCTTGAAAAAACAACGCTACAGCCTGCTGGGTGAAGTTTGCCCGCACTGTGATTCAAAGATCTTCCCACCGCGAGATATATGCCCGGAGTGCGGCGGTGAAGCCAAGACAGATTTCGCTTTCAGCGGTAAAGGCAAGGTTTACTCGTATACTGTGATGCGCGACGCGCCTGCAGGGTATGAGCAGAACGCGCCTTACACCGTGGCGATTGTTGCCCTGGACGAGGGGCCGATGGTGACGGCGCAACTGACCGACCTCGGCGAGGAACCGGTGCGGATTGGCATGCCTGTGGAAATGGTCACGCGCAAGCTCCGCGAAGACGGCGAGAAAAAGGGGATTTTGGTGTACGGCTATAAGTTCCGGCCAATTTGTTTTCACGAAAATTCTCAGCCTGCGAGCCAAGGGCAAGCAGGTTGAAACGGAACCAGACCTGTAGTTCGCGTTCTTTATTGATAGTTACTTTGTCGACCACAGACTGAACAAATCTGCGCTTGAGTTCAAATTGTTCGCGCCGCTCCTCATCCGATTGGGGGGCGGCGTTTAAACTTTCCAGTCCGATCCGTAAATCTTCCAAGTGTTCCCTGAATTTCTCTTCCCAATCGGAGATTTCGGATAACTCATTTACATCGCCAATCAATGCCATTTTCCGCCTAATCTCTA
>JAAZNW010000060.1 GCA_012798065.1 Chloroflexota bacterium | reverse complement strand
GAAACGATCAGAAAGTATGTACAAGAGCAAGGAATTGAAAAGGACTACAAGCATTTGCATTATGACGAACAGCTTAAATTGTTTTAGCAAGGAAAAAATCTAAAGACGATACCCCGCAGCTTGCTGCGGGGAGGATTCATTCGCTGGCTGTATTCACTTGTAGAACCATTTATTGGACAGCGAGTTTTAGAGATTGGCCCAGGGATTGGTAATATGACTGGTTTAATGCTCAATCATGTGGAATTGCTGGTGGGCATGGAACCCAATCCATACTGCGTCGATGTATTAAAAGATTTGATGCCGAAATCATCGAATTACACTATCCTGCACACGAAGATAGAAGATGGTGACACTGCGGCTCTTAAAAGTTATCGTTTTGACACGATATTGTGTATGAATGTGCTGGAACACATAGAAAACGATGTCTCTGTTCTTAAAACCTTTGAAGAAATCCTTTCTACAGGGGGAAAGGTGGTTCTACTGGTGCCGGCAATGCCTGTGGCATTTGGACCAATCGATCAGGCGGTTGGACACTTCCGCAGATACACTGCGCGCACCATGAAAAAAGCCTTAGCGGAGACGAACCTAAAACTCCAAACCATTTTTTACACGAACTTTTTGGGTTTTTGGGGCTGGCTTTTTAATGCCAAGGTAAGGCGTTCTGTCAGGCAAAATGAAGGGCAAATTCAACTTTTTGATTCTCTGGTGCCCATCCTTTCCAGACTTGAAAAAATAATCCACCCGCCGATCGGGTTGTCTCTCATTACGGTCGCCATCAAGGAAGAGTGACTCTTCAGGCAGTTGTTTCCTTCCTGGAATTCAGTTCACACGCAACTGGATACACGAGCTCGTGCTCACAATTCAGCTTCGTTCAAGGAGATATTCCGTGAAGGATACCTGTAAGGTAGTAAAAGGAATCTTTGTTTTCAGCATTTGAGCGATATCCTGAAGAATGGTTGTAGGTTAACAGCCATACCGTAGTGAAAGTCAAGGATATAATTAAAAAAACACAGCGTCGTTCCTGGTTCATTACGATAAAAACTTGCGGTTCAGGGTGAAAAATGGTCAAAACTCCCAATCGGACACAACCAAAAATATCTGTTCTAATCCCCTGTTTTAACGAAGAGCAAACGATTGCCAAGGTGATCAATGATTTTCGTAGAGAATTGCCGCATGCGGATATTTATGTGTTTGACAACAACAGCCAGGACGCAACAGCGAGCCTGGCGGCTGAAAACGGCGCGATTGTGGTAAAAGAAAAACGCCAGGGAAAAGGGTATGTGATCAACTCGATGTTCACTGATGTCGTTTCGGATATCTATGTGATGGTAGACGGCGATGATACTTACCCCGCCAGCAGCGTACACGAGCTGATTGCCCCGGTTGTAAACGAAGAAGCGGACATGGTCGTCGGGCAAAGGCTGTCCAGTTATACGGAGGGGGCTTTTCCTCCTCTCCATGTCCTGGGTAACAAGTTGGTTTGTTCTTTGGTGAATTCTGTTTTTTCGACCAACCTCAAAGATCCCATGTCCGGGTATCGCGCGTTTAACAGGAAGGTGACGATGCAATGCCCGGTAGTCGCCACAGGCTTTGACGTTGAAACAGAAATGACCCTGCAATTACTTTATCGCCATCTGAAGATCACCGAAGTTGAAATCAACTACCGGGAAAGACCAACGGGAAGTTACTCGAAGTTGCGAACATTTTCAGATGGTCTTAAAGTGATCAATAAAATCTTTTCGATTATTCCCTCTTATAAACCGCTCACGTTTTTTGGCGGGATCAGCCTGGGGCTGGCGGTCACCAGTTTATTTGTGGGCTCTTTTGTGATTCGTGAGTATATCCGGTATCAATATATTTACAGTGTACCCAAAGCGGTGTTAGCTACCGGGCTAATGATATTTGCTGGAATTTTATTGGCGGTAGGGATTATCTTGCATGTTCTAAACTTCCGCCTGCTGGAAGAGTCCAACAACAACCAAAAGATGTTCTCACTGTTAGACCGGTCGTTACGTGAAAAATAGGCATTCGCTGGTATCATTATTTCTGTTCTTTCAAGAAGTTTCAGGCTTTCATGCGACTGGAAAGCTGGGCTTGGGGGTATGGATTGTGAAGAGGTAATTTTACAGCGGGCATTCGGCGCTGAATGAGACGGCGGTATCCTGACCGAATGGCCATGGCCTGACGGGGGTGGGAAAGAATAAGTGAAATACAGGGGTTACGAGGAGATTGGCGTGTTGAGGGGAAACCGCAGGCATTTGTAGGGATGAGGAATATCGATGACAATTTCCTGGTATGTGATGCGCAGCAAACCCAACCGCGAAGAGTTTTTAGCGCGGGAGCTTGAATCTCGGAATGTGGAGTATTACTACCCACGGCTGCGGGTCAACCCGGTGAACCCACGCGCGCGCCGCTTCAAGCCTTACTTCCCTGGCTACCTTTTTATTCACCTTGACCTTGAGCAGGTCAACGTTCTTTCTCTGGAACACGTTCCCGGAGCAGCCAACCTGGTTTCATTTGGCGGCGAGTTTTCACATGTACCGGATAATATCCTTCATGCTATCCGCCGAAAAGTGGACGCGTTGAACGAAAAAGGGGGGCAGTCCGCGGCGGATCTGCATGCGGGCGATCAGGTCGAAATCGAAAGCGGACCGTTTGCCGGTTATATGGCCATTCTGGACGCTACGTTGCCGGGAAGCGAACGGGTACGCGTCTTGTTGCAAATGCTTGAGCGCCGAGAGCTGCCAGTGGAAATGCCGGCGCATTTTGTAAAGGTACGCCATTCTTCTTCTGGAAAAAAAAGGATCCCAAGACTCCCTGAGAGTTAGCCTGCATGGAAGCATCGAGGTGAATCAACGAAGTTTTGTAAATTTATGGTCATTTTGAATCTGGAGGTTCAATCAAGTTTTAGGATATACTATTAAATGGATTCGTTGATCAGATTTCATTTTCTATCGATTATGCCACGCGTCGCTGGATAGAGTTCAGAGCCAGAATTGAGCCGAACTGTTGATTTCTTAGACAAGCAGGCAGCCAGGGGATTTTCAGCCTGGGTTTTACCGCGTCAGCGGAGCGTTTTGTTGCGTTTTCTTAAACGCCTGGTCGATTTGCTGGGCGCAGCGTTTGGCCTGCTGATTACCTCGCCATTGTTTTTGTACATCGCTATTCGTATAAAACGTGAATCACCTGGACCGGTGTATTACCACGGAGAGCGGGTTGGGCGCTATGGCAAACCCTTCAAAATCCTCAAGTTCCGCACCATGTACGAAACCCCTCAAAAAAACAGCGGTTTGCGGTTGACGGTGAAAAATGATGAACGCGTAACGCCGTTTGGCGCCTGGCTGCGCGAGACAAAGATGAATGAATTACCCAATTTTTGGAACGTGCTGGTGGGGGAAATGAGCCTGGTGGGGCCGCGCCCTGAAGACCCTGAATTTGTGGATAACTGGCCCGAAGAAGTTAAAACCGAAGTACTTTCCGTGCGCCCCGGGATGACCAGCCCCGCGTCGGTCATCTTCCGTGACGAGGAAAATATGCTGGTAGGCAGCAGCGTGTTGGATGATTACCTCATATCCATCTTGCCGGAAAAATTGCGCCTGGACCAACTCTATGTGCGGCACTTCAATTTCTTTGGCGATATAGACGTAATCTTGATGACCATCGTAATGCTCATCCCGGGGCTGCGGCAGCGTAAAGTAAAGGAAGGTACCTTATTTGAAGGACCGTTGGTTAGGTTTGGCCGCGCTTACATCTCCTGGTTCATGATAGATTCGATCATCGCTTTCCTGGCAATCTCTATTGCCACGCTCTTATGGCGCATTCAGATCCCCCTGGATGTGGGATTTGGACGCATGTTGCTGCTGGCAGTTGGATTGGCTTTCATCCTTGGCTTTACGAACACGCTGTTAGGTCTTAAAAAGGTCAGTTGGCGCTATGCTAGCCCGACACATGTGTTCGATATTGCGCTGTCAACAACGCTCGCGCTGCTGGTTTTTGCGCTGCTCAGCCCACCGTTGCTGTCTATCCAACTGCCGATCAACCTGCTCATCAATATCGGATTGTTATCCTTTACCGGGTTTGTGCTATCGCGCTATCGTGAACGCCTGCTCACTGGCCTGGCTTCGCGCTGGATCCGCTGGCGCGGACGATCCAGCCTGATTGGCGAGCGTGTGCTCATCGTGGGCGCGGGAGATGCCGCGCAGCTGGCCATCTGGTTGATGGAAAAGAGCAGCTTGTATTCAGCGTTCTCGATTGTGGGATTGGTGGATGATGATTTCAGGAAACTAAAAAAGAACATCAACGGCTACCCGGTTCTGGGTACCACTCGCGAAATCCCAGAAATCGTTAAACAGAAGAGTATCGGTTTGATTCTTTTGGCCATCACCAGGTTAAGCGACGCAGAACGTGAACGCATTCTGGTAACCTGTAAAGAGCTGCAGGTGCGCGTAGTGGCGATCCCTGACCTGTTAAAAGTAGTGAACGATTATTTGAGCAAGCAGACCCAGGAGGGAATGGAGAACAATGCCTGAGCACTGGCAAAGAAAGAAGGTATTGGTCACCGGGGCGGGCGGGTTTATTGGCAGCCACCTGGTGGGCGCGCTGGTAGAAAGAGGGGCAGAGGTGCGCACCTTTGTCCGTTATAACTCGCGTGGAGATCCCGGCCTGCTGCGCATGTTAGATGCCAGTAAAACCGAATCAATTGAGCTTGTCGCCGGAGACCTGCGAGACGAGGACGCGGTGCGCGCAGCTGTAAAAGGCTGCGAAGTGGTTTTTCATCTGGGCGCGTTGATTTCCATCCCCTACTCATATAAACACCCGGCTGAAGTGGTATCGACCAATATCATGGGGACGCTCAACGTTTTACTGGCCTGCCGCGATTCAGGCGTGGAACGGCTGGTGCACACTTCCACCAGCGAGGTGTACGGCACAGCGAGGGTGGCGCCCATTGGCGAAGACCACCCCCTGCAGGGTCAGTCGCCCTATTCTGCCAGTAAAATAGGCGCGGATAAACTGGCTGAAAGCTTCTCTTGCGCGTATGATTTGCCGGTGGTTACCGTGCGCCCATTCAACACCTATGGACCCGGACAATCCGGCCGGGCGGTAATCCCCACCATCATCACGCAGGCGCTTTGCCGCGATGTTGTTCAACTGGGCAACCTGGAAGCCACGCGTGATTTCACCTTTATTGAGGATACCGTGGCCGGGTTCATACAAGCAGCGGAGAATCAAAACAGCCTGGGAGAGGTGTTCAACCTGGGCACTGGCGAGGAAATTGCCATCGGTGAACTGGCGCGCAGGATCATCAAGATCATCGGCAGCCAGGCGGCCATTGAAACCAAAACGTTGCGTTTGCGCCCTCGAAAGTCAGAGGTAATGCGCCTGGTTTCGGATAACACGCGCGCACGGGAACTCCTGGGATGGCAGCCGAGGGTGTCCCTTGAGGATGGGCTGCTGCTAACCATTGATTGGGTGAAGAAAAACCTTCACCAGTACCGGGTAGGTCAATATGAGTTCTAAAAACGCTCAGGTACACGCGGTAGTGCTGGCAGGCGGTAAGGGAACCCGCCTGGCGCCTTACACGCGCATCATTCCCAAGCCGCTCATGCCCATCGGTGATATGCCCATTCTTGAGATCATGCTGCGGCAGATGAAGCGCGCTGGCATTCGCCAGGTGACGCTTACCACCGGTTACCTCGATAATCTGCTGCGGCTCTTCTTCCTCGACGGCAGGCGATTGGGGTTGAAGATCGATTATGTGCGGGAAGAGAAACCCCTGGGCACCTCCGGCCCTCTCGCCAACGTCAAAGGCCTCACCCGCACCTTCCTGGTAACCAATGGCGATGTGCTCACGGACCTTGATTTTGCAGAACTTATCGCTTACCACCAGCAGCAGGGCGCCATCGCCACTATCGCCACTCACAAGCGAAAGGTCACTATCAACCTGGGCGTGGTTGATGTGGATAAAGACAACACGGTAACCGATTACCTCGAGAAACCAGATTTCAATTACCTGGTGAGCATGGGTTTGTATGTCTTTGAACCACGGGTGCTCAACTATATCGCCAAAGACGAGTACCTGGACTTCCCTGATCTGGTGCGCAGCCTTATCGCCGCGGGAGAGAAGGTTAGTTCTTTCACCTTCAAAGGATACTGGGAAGACCTGGGACGACCGGATGATTACGAGCGCGCCAGCGCGGATTTTGAAAGAAACCGCAGCCAGTTTTTGCCGGAGTAAAACATGAACTGGATAGTGCCTTTGGCGGATGTGAAGTTCGGCGTTGAAGAACAGGCAGCGGTGCG
>JAAZNW010000059.1 GCA_012798065.1 Chloroflexota bacterium | reverse complement strand
TCCGCGCTGCGGCGGTAGACGAGGGTGTCGTCAATCACATTGGCATCCGGGTCAAGAAAATGCGTGTAGCAAGAATCCCCAATCTCCAACGAACCAATATCATTTCCGCAAACTGAATCCAGGAAGAGAGCCGCTTGCGACCCTTCTGCCTGGAAAACGCCCATGTGAGCGACATCGAAAAGTCCGGCGGCGTTACGGCAGGCCAGGTGTTCTTCAACTACCGAGGTATACCAGACCGGCATTTCCCATCCGGCGAAAGGAATGAGTTTGGCACCCAGTCTCTTATGGTCTTCAAAAAGAGGGGTACGCATGAGCTCGTTGGAAGACTTTTCCTCCCATTTAAACGATGGAAGAGCGTTGCCGTTTGAATTTGTTATACCGATGTACCAGGCTTTGTTGTTTGCCATTTCTTTACCCGAGCTGGGCATTGGCGCGACCAATTCTGATTCTTCCACCACAACTGGGCCGGGGATACGCGCAGGCAGGTCGTTATCAAAAGCGATGTAACCATCAGACAGGGCGCGCAAGAAGGTTGCAGCCAGACCAAAATTTTCTGCCTGGAAGGAAAACCTGTAGAGGTTATCTTCCACTCTGGTAAGTGAACCTTCCACTTTTTTCAGCGGGGTGATGAGCGAGGTTGGTTGGGTCTGACCGTTTTGCAAGGCTTCCACATCGGAGCTAAAGCAATAGTTCACAAAGTACAGAACCCGGTCACCTTTAAGGTCCAATGAAACCAGTTTCCCCTTGAACCGGGGTTGGTCATCCAGGTAGTAAAAATGCGGGTAGCCGCTGTTGCCATGCGGGAGATCAGTTGCAGCGCTGGCGCAAAGGTTGCGGACCTTGATTTTCGTTTGCTCTAGAACATTAAAATCAATTTTGGCGCGCGGTGAAGGACCTTTTCGCATTTCAATGGTGTACGGCGTAATCGCCTGCAAGAGATCGGCAATAAGGTTGCCAATTTCGCGCATATTTTCCGCGGTCAAACCGCGTTGAGTCATCCAGGGCGTGCCATAGCGGATGCCCGAAGCATTGAGGGCGGTTTTATCCCCTGGAATGGTGTTGCGGTTGAGCACAATTCCCGCGATATCCAGGATGCGGGCAGCCATGTCACCGCTCAGAGTGGTGCCATCAGGACCGACGATAGTTTTGCAATCGATGTTGCCCAGGTGAGAGTCAGTCCCGTTGAACGGGATGCGCAGCCCGCGAGCCTTCAATTGAGCGGTGAGGGCGACGCAATTTTGGATGATTTGTTTTTGTAACTGCTGAAACTCAGCCGTTGCGGCGATTTTAAACGTTGTGGCGAGAGCAGCGAACACATGCACATGAGGTCCGCCCTGCTCGCCGGGGAAAACCGCTTTGTCGATCTTCTTTGCCAGCGCGCTGTCTGTAGTGAGGATGCATGCGCCGCGCGGTCCGCACAGGGTTTTATGCGTGGTAAAGGTGATCACGTGAGCGTGACCGACCGGAGAGGGAATGGCTTTCCCGGCGATCAAGCCAGCGATGTGCGACACATCCGCAAGCAGGTATGCGCCGACGGCGTCTGCGATGGCGCGGAAGCGCGACCAATCAGGAATCCAGGGATAAGAGGAATAACCGCAGATGATGATCCTGGGCATGACTTCTTTCGCCTGCGCTTCCAGCTTTTCGTAGTCTATCTGTTCGGTTTCCGGGTCAACATTGTAATGAGCGACCTTGTAAAGTTTTCCGGAACGGTTCACAGATGAACCATGTGTTAGATGACCGCCATGCAGCAAGTTCATGCCTAAGATGGTGTCACCAGGTTCGATCAGCGCATGGTACACCGCGTTGTTGGCTGGAGCGCCTGAGAGTGCCTGGACATTGACATAAAGTTGATCTGCGGTGACCCTGTCAGTGGCGAAAACCTCCGCACAGCGCCGCCGCGCCAGCGCTTCGACCACATCAGCATATTCGACCCCTTTATAGTAACGAGGATCAGCGTATCGTCGGTAATAGGATAAACGGACTGGATAGTCCAGGATTTCTTTTTCACTCATCAAACGGGTTTCTTCGTCGGGATAACCTTCCGCGTATAGGTTTTGGAAAACGGAGGAGAGAGAATCACGGACGGCTTGCGGCGCGGTGCTTTCAGAGGGGATGAGAATCAGTTTACGGAACTGTCTTTCAACTTCGTAATTAACGAGGTTAAAAACTGCGGGATCGATCTCCGACAGAGATCCTCGTACCAGATAGTCAGTCATGTAATAAACTCCTTCTTGATGTGAGTGGGAAAAAATAAAAAACCACCTTCAGATGTTGGCCATACAAGCATCTGGGGGTGGTTGGAATGGAGTAATTATGAGTCATTCGTTTCTCAGTAACCGATCTAAAAGCACGATCTTGATTTCAGGTTCTGTATCGCAACGATAGTGACAAGGTTATTTTAGCCTTAACCCCTCTATGGGTCAAGCAAAATCTGGAAGTGATAAAAAGGGGAGGCATTGCCTACCGTTCAAAGCAGATACACACGCAAGACGATCGTGTGCCCTGATGTTTATCACGCTTTTCGCCCTTATAATAAAGAATCTGCCGGAACAAATGATGGTTGAGAAAAGCCGATCAATGGAAGTGAGGACGTGATTACACCCGAAAACACAATCAATGAACATCCGGAATTGGATTACAGCCTGAAAAAGGCCAGGAAGATGGGCGTTATTTTGTTGATATTTTTTACTACGCTCTGGGTATTGTCTCTGACCGGGTTAAACCTTTTCCTGCGCTGGTCTATTGAACAAAGCATGTTTGAAACAGAAACAGGCATACAGGATGTTCGCTGGTTGGTTCATTTAGTGTGTGGTGTTTTCTTGTTTATCCCGTTGCTGGCTTTGTCCTTCGCAGTGAAAGTTCCACGCGTCAAAATCATGTTGCGTCTCTGGACGGTGGGCGCGGCTTTTGTGCTGCTTTCAGTCCCGCCCAAGGTGCTCTATCTCACCGCGCAGGTTCAGTCCAATCTGCTTCTTTGCGGAGTCCTATTACTGATGACCCTGGTGTTGTTTTTATTAAGGAATAAGCAAACGAGTGGATCGAAGACGCTTCCTCCATCAGGGTTGGCCGGACCGGTTTTTTTAGCCTGCGCGGCCCTGGCAACACCCTGGGTGATGTGGGGCGCGTTGGGTTCCGTGGAGGACTCGCTTTCCGCGTTGCTGCTCGGCGCAGCATTTGCGCTTTTTTTCATCAACGCGGTCGTAGTGGATTACTTCGACAAGACTCAGCCCCCTGGCAGCCTGGTGAACAGGAAGGATTTCCTGTTTGACGGCTTTGTGTTGTTCATTTTTTTGTTTGTCGTTGTCAGCGGGCTAAGCCAGAACGGATCTCAAATTGTGCTCTGTCTTTCCATCCCCGCTTGTGGGTGGTTGTTGGCAGCGCTATCTACCGCGGGGCGCAACCGGAAAAATCATGCCCGGCTTGCCACGGGCCTTGTTTCAGGCCTGATGCTGGCGCTGCCGTTGGCGTTTTTTGATATGGATGAACTGGCATTGTTCATCTCTGGAACTGATG
>JAAZNW010000058.1 GCA_012798065.1 Chloroflexota bacterium | reverse complement strand
GTTCGGGGCGTGGCTCAGTCCGGCTAGAGCACTCGGTTCGGGACCGAGAGGTCGGCGGTTCAAATCCGCCCGCCCCGACCAACAAGAGGTCGTGGTTTACCATCGAGGTATGACACAAATCCGCCCGCCCCGACCAACAAGAGGTCGTGGTTTACCATCGAGGTATGACACAAATCCGCCCGCCCCGACCAACACTACCAACTACCGCCAACCTGTTTAGAGGCTGGCGGTTTGTCATTGAGGTAGGATGCAAATCCGTCTGTTCCGCGCAATTAAATCAGACCTTATTGCCTGTTCTGTCTTAATCGATCACTCGCTTGTTCAGGCTTGTGAAAAATATGGTTTAATCATTGTTGATGGATATGGATGACTCTTGTGTAGTATATCGATTGAATAAAGGTGTTTCGCCGAACCTTCAGGATTCTGGCGGGTTATATATCATTAATTCGCAACAAATCCCATTGTTTATTGAGCCCGCAGTTGATTCGCCTCTGGTTGTTGAGGGTTATAAAAATTCTATTATTAATGGAGATTGTGAACTTATCCTCAAAGGATTACCTGATAATTCAGTTGATTTGATTTTTACTTCTCCTCCTTATGCTGACCAGAGGACTAGTACATACGGCGGAATTAAACCAGAAAAATATGTAAATTGGTTTCTACCAAAAGCCAAGGAATTTTACAGGATTCTGAAACCTGAAGGATCCTTCATCTTAAATATCAAAGAACGGGTGGTTAATGGCGAGCGGCACACGTATGTGATTGAATTAATCCTTGAATTAAGAAGACATGGATGGTATTGGACTGAAGAATATATGTGGCACAAGAAAAATTCTCACCCTGGAAAATGGCCTAACAGGTTTCGCGACAACTGGGAGAGACTATTGCACTTTACGAAGCAAAAAAAATTTGCTATGTATCAAGAGGAAGTAATGGTGCCCGTGGGAGATTGGGCTCAAACCAGACTGAAAAATCTTTCAACAACTGATAAAAAAAGGGACAATTCGAGGGTTGGCAGTGGTTTTGGTAAGAAAATTGAAAACTGGGTTGGAAGGGACTTGGTTTATCCGAGCAACGTTCTTTACATGGCTACTGAATGCTACAATCAGCAGCATTCAGCCGTTTTTCCAGTAGCATTACCAGAATGGTTTATCAGGCTTTTTACAAAACCCGGTGACCTTGTACTGGACCCATTCAATGGTTCAGGCACTACCTGCGTGGCAGCTGCTCTTCTTGACCGTATGTACACTGGGATAGAAATTAATAATGAATATTGTGAAGTGGCTATTAACCGCTTGAAAGCAGAACTCATAAAAAAGGAAAGAAAACAAGATGAATAATCTTTCACTTGAGGATGTGAAATCTTATGTTCATGAACATATCGGAGAATTTCACCAAGATCGAATTAATAGCCTTAGCGCCCTTAAGTTAACAAAAGTTTTACAGCGCAAAAACCCCTATTTATATAAAGCAAAAAACATGCTGACCTCGGAGATGATCGTCCGAGGATTTGTGGACTCGCACATTTCCTCAAATGAAGAGACAATTTTCGGCACCTGGTTGGAGGGGTTGGCAATTTTTATTAATTCTCAGGTATTCAATGGATGGAAGTCCGGCATTCCTGGGATTGACCTCGAGTTCGATTATGAAGGGATAAGATACATTGTCAATATTAAGTCAGGTCCTAATTGGGGGAACTCATCTCAGATATCAAAACTGATAGATGATTTTTCAAGAGCCAAGAGGACTTTAAGAACGAGTAACTCCAAATTATCGATTACCGCTGTAAACGGTTGTTGTTACGGCAGGGATAACAAACCAGACAAGGGGGAGTACTATAAATTTTGCGGCCAGAAGTTTTGGAGTTTTATTTCAGGGGAACAGAATTTATATACTGATTTAATTGAGCCTTTAGGATTTGAGGCGAAGAAACGTAATGAAGAGTATTCAGAATTATATGTAAATATGATTAATCGATTTTCGATGGAGTTCAACAGGTACTTTTGTCAAGAAAACGGAGCCATTAATTGGGTAAAACTAATCGAATACAATTCAGGTGAAAATACTTTTGAGTTGATTTAACAGGTTATTTTTGTTTTATATTGAGAATAGAAGAAAATTATCAGATATCAATAACCTCATCCATCGAAAATATCTGTTCAAGGAGCATAGCATGCGCAAGATGGCCCTGGTTATCGCCTTATTGTTTATATTGTCCGCCATCGCGCCAGCGCGCGCGGATGTGGCTCCTCCAGCCTACCCGCCAGGGTTCAACCCCGCTCCGGGCAGTGAGCAAACACAGGTGCGCATGGAGTCGGAGAGCGTGCAGTTGAATATCCGCGAGGCTGACGGCGGGGAAGAAATGGGCTTCGCAGATGTGCAGGCGCTGTTCAATATGAAAAACCTGGGCAGCACGGATGAGCGCATGGCGGCGCGCTTCCCGGCGGCGGTAGGCAATGGCTGGTTTGGCGTAACACCTGTTCAAGACATCTCGGTCAAGGTCAACGGCACGCCTTCGAACACGCGTCGGATCAGCGGGGAAGACCCCAACGGCTTTGAAAAAGCGGTGGACTGGGTGGAATTTGACGTGTTGTTTCCCGCCGGGCAACCAGTGAAGATCGAGGTGGCTTACACCCTTGAAGCCAGCGGCGAGATGCCCTATATTTGGTTCCAGTATATCTTCTCTACAGGCGCTGGCTGGAAAGGCACCATTGGCAGCGCGGACCTGATTGTGAACCTGCCTTACCAGGTGGATGAGCTCTTTTTGCTGCCCTGCATCGATGATGCAACCAACTGCACCACCCCCGGCTGGGTAAAAGAGGGCGAAACGCTCAGCTGGCAGTACCGTGACTTTGAACCAAAGCCGGAAGACAATTTCACCATCTCCCTGGTCGCCCCTTCTGTGTGGAAACAGGTATTGAGAGAACGCGCGCGGGTGGCCGCCGCCCCGAAAGATGGCGAGGCCTGGGGCAGGTTGGGCAAGCTTTACAAAACGCTGCTCTTTTCGCCGCATGGCAGGCGTGGTTTCAGGACCTGGCATTTTCAGGCAGACCCCGGTGTAAAAGAGCTATTCGAGTTGAGCGATGAAGCGTACACAAAAGCGACAGACCTGTTACCGCAGGACGCGTTATGGCACGCCGGCTACGCTGACCTGCTGGCGTACTACGCGGTGTACGCCGGGTACGAAGGTGAGCAGACGCTGCCTTTGAAGCTTAAAGCACTGGAGCAAATTCACCTGGCTTTACAGTTGGCGCCTGATGACGAAACAGTGAAAGGCATCGCAGTAGACCTCACCTGGCTGATGGAGGAGGGCATTGTGGAGGTGGATGAGAGGTTTGACTTTCCCTGGCTCACCCAAACCCCCGTGCTGACCGCGGTTCAGTTTGAGCCCCTACTGGATGGCGTAACCCCCACCCTTCAGCCATTGATAACGAAAACCTCGTCTCCGCCGGTGGCTGCTTCAGCCGCGGCGTTACAAACTGCCGCAGCTGAAAGCCCCGAAAAAGACCTGAACCGCAGGCCAGGGACCCCATTTTGTGGAGGCGCGCTGCTCATCCCCTTGCTGCTGGTAACCGGGGCTAAGCTTTTCCAGATGAGAAAAGACAGGGACTCCGATTGACACGGCGAATTCTTCAACAACCCGCTGCCCGTTTCGCGCTGCTTTTCCTCTTGCTCCTCGCTGCGCGAGTGCCTTTCTATTTCACACATCACATACAGGAAGACGCGTATATCAGCCTGCGCTGCGCTGAAAACCTGGCGCAGAGCGGTGTTTATGGTTTCAACCCGGGCGAACGGGTCAGCGCATCCACTTCACACCTTTACGTGTTCCTGGCGGCGCTGGTGCGCCTGGCAGCCGGAGACAGGGCTTTCATCCCGATTCTCCAGTTGCTGAACGGGCTGCTGTTCCTTTTGGGGACGTGGTTTACCTCCCGGGCACTTTTTACCGATGAGCGACAGGTTTTATGGTTGTGGGGGCTGTTATCCATCCTCCCGCAGTCTCTGCTGGCGAGCTATTCAGGGATGGAAACTTCACTGTTGGTTTTTATCATCGGCTGGTTGCTTTACCAGGTATCCAGGGGGCGCGACCATTGGCTGATGATGGCTGCCTTAGCGATCCTGCCCTGGGTGCGCCCCGACGCCATTGCTTACGCTTTACTGATTCTCTTTTGGGATTGCGTCAAGCGAAAGCGCGTGCTTTGGGCTGGATTGACCGCAGTGGTAATCGGTGTGTCCAGTCTGCTTATCTTTAATTCCCTTTATTTTGGCACGTTGCTGCAGCAGTCCATCAATGCCAAGCTGCTGATGCGGCATCCGTTCACGATAAGCCGTTTCGCGGACAACCTGTTCACCGTTTTCGTCGGCAACGCCGGCGGCGCGTTTTCTCCTTTCAGGGCTGAAATTTTCGGCAGAACAGGAATCCTGTTTGGATCGCTCGTTTTGATAGCGATGGGGCTTTACCTCAGGCGAGTATGGAGTGATAGAGCGTCGCGTATCACCGGTTTGGCGCTCGCCAGTATCACCTGGCTGGTGCCCGTGGCTTACGCCTTCGGAGGGGTGCTCTATCAGTGGTACACCTGGCCGCCTGCCATTTTCGGTTCGGTATTTTTACTGGCGTTGATCGTGGAGTGGTCAACAGGGACTGGGAAGTGGAGGCAGGTGGTACGTTGGGGATGCGTGCTGCTGATGTTGGCAGGGCTAAATGCGCAAATGGTGTTCTCGTATGTTTGGGGAACCAAAGAATTCGCTTATCGGGGGGGAATTGGCGTCTGGCTGAAAGAACACGCCCAGGCAGGTGATAAGATGTTGTTAGAGCCTGCCGGTTACATCCCTTATTACTCAGGGTTATATACCTATGATGAGGTCGGGTTGGTGTCACCGCAAGTGGTGAATTACCGCCTGGCTTATGAGGAGCGCTGGTGGCCAGAATTTGTGATGGATTACCGCCCTGACTGGTTGGTGCAGCGAGAGCATATTAAACACGATAAAACGTACCAGGGCTATACCTTGAATGGAGATGAGCTGGAATGGTTAAGGGAAAATTACCGCCTGGTCGGCTGGTTCTCTTACCAACCGGAAGACTACACCAGCAGCCACTTCCTGGCGAGTTTGCACTCGCTGGCTGAAGCGGATGATTATTACATTTTCAAGCGGATTGAATAGAAAAATCCGGCGACAGCCGGATTTTTTTGAGGTAATTCTCTTCACTGAATTGAAAATCCCGGGTTTCCCCGGGGCACGGCAAACTTACAAGTCTTTGAGCAGTGTAGAGAGGACGAGGATTACAAAGCCGATCACAACCAGCCAAAAAGCGAAGTCGCCAAAGAAACCCGCCAGATGACCAATGATACCGAGAACACCAACGACCAGGGCGATGACCCAGGTTATATTTTTAGGGGGGGTTAGTTTCATAGTAGGTATACTCCTTTTTATTCATCCAGCGTAAAGAATTACCATGCTGATATTATAAACAACATTTCGGTCATTTTCATTTCACATCTATTTGAACCATAATCCGCTTACCAGCGAAGGATCTGATTTGGCGACGACGATCAACATGGTGAGCGCAGCGTTCGAGTAGGTGACACCATAATTGGCCCCGATGAAATCTCCTCTGTCTTCTATGTTTAATAAAGAAATGCTCTCTGCCTGACCGTTTTTGCCATACATTTTCACAATGGTGGCAAATTGCTCTTCGGGCAGCGCCTGGCGCATTTGTTCATCGAAATCGCTGATGAACAGGTTGTAATCGTTCGCGGCGATGGCATTAATGATGTTCTGGGCGGCAACATCGGTGTAGGTTGCCACCTGAGCGCTTTCATCTGCCGATAAATAAGTGAAAGCCTGTTTTTGAGCGCACCCGGTAATTAAAAGAAAGCAAAGGAGCAGCACTATTGCGGTAGATACGGTGATGTTTTTCATTGTTTCCTCGTTTCCTGGTCCATATTGGCGCTAGTGAGTATACACCTATTGCCGCGCGCTGATCGATAATGGTTTGAGCAATTCAGTTGCATAATAAGTGAAAATAGAAATAAATATAATTAAGGTATTAGAGCGTATAAACAAAAGAATATTAATAATAGTATTGACAATACTAAAATTAATTGATATACTCATAAATAAATGAATGAGAATTGATTGGGAGGGCGTATGAAACAAGTATCCATGCCGATTAAAACGGATAGCCAGGTGAACATAATCGTTTCAGATGATCTATCACTTTCCGGCAAGAACCAGCTACTCATGACGGCTTTGGTAAAGGAAAGCGATTCACTCAAATTCTCTGAAGATCAGGGCAAGGTGGAGATTCGAGCGACCAGCGACCTATCCTTGCAGCTGCCTGCCTTGCAGCCGGTAACTGTGGAAAAGGCCGGCGGAGACGCCCATGTGAGCGGTTTGATCCAGAGGGTGATCATTGGCAAGGTGGGAGGTGACCTGGCGCTTGTTGATCTGGCTGGCGCCTCGGTTGAAATGGTGGGGGGGGATATTTCGTTGCAACGAACAACAGGCGCTGTGGAGATTGCGCGGGTTGGCGGTGATCTTGTTGGCAGTGCGGTGGAATCAGTACTTTCAAGCGCAGTGGGCGGGGATATTTATCTGCGGGATGTGAAGGGCAGCCTGAACCTGGTGGCAGGTGGAGATGTAGTGCTGCAACTTGCATCAGCCAATCCAGCAATGGTGACGATAACAGCCGGCGGAGACGTGAAAATACGGGTACACGCGGCGTGTAATGCTCAACTAGAACTTTACACAAAAGGAGGTTCCATCCGCCTGAATGCCTGCGGTCAGCAGGGAGAATGGGATCAGGAACAGGTAGTCATCCCGTTTGGCGAAGGCGGCAATGTAGTCAGTATTAAAGCCGAAGGGGACATCTTGATCATTGATCATGATGACCTGGATGGCGTTTTTCAGTCCAGATGGGATGAGATGTTTGAGAATTGGGAAGGCTTTGGTTCAGACCTGGAAAAGCGGGTTCGCGAGAGCGTGGCAGCCACCTCAGAAAGAATCAAATGGGCAACCCTGGGCACGGCGGCGGCTGGTGAAAAAGTTCGCCTAAAACTGGAGCAAGCCATGCGCAAACTGGATGAGAGAGGAAAAAGGCTCAGTGAACGCGGAATCACGATAGATCTGCCTGAAAAACCCGGTGTGTGTGGCGATATCAACGCCACAGGGTTTCGCCGTGGAGAAAACGACAAGGTGGTGGGTTTCACCTTTCCAGGCGAAAATGCTTCTACCCCAACTCCCACCAGCAAGGCTACTGATGAGGAACGCGTTATGGTATTGAAGATGTTACAAGAGAAAAAGATCACGCTTGAAGAGGCTGAAAAAATCCTTTCAGCGCTGGAAAAATAAGGAAAATTCGTTATGACTACGGATGAATCAAAACTGGAAATTTTGCGCAAGGTGGAGGACGGGACCTTAACACCGGAAGAAGGTTCTGAACTGATAGGCATTTTAGATGCCGCTGGTGCTGAAGAAAGCGAAAGGGAATTCATCCGACCGCCGCTGGAACCAGAGACCCCTGGAGCCGATCAGGAAACGCTGCGAGTCTCAGGCTGCTGGAAGGCCGCCTGGAGCATGATCCTTTTGGGAGGGGCGGTTTTGACTGCGTTTTCCGCTGACTGGATTTACCTTGGCTATCAGAAAGCAGGGTTGGGCTGGAGTTTCTGGCTTTCCTGGATACCCTTAGCCATCGGAGTGTTGATTATGGTGTTGGGCTGGATCTTGATGACATCTCCCTGGCTGCAGGTGCGCATAAGAACACATGAGAAGGGCAGACTTCAAAACATCATTCTTAACATCCCCTTGCCTTTAAGCCTGGTCTCATGGGTATTCAGCAACTTTGGGCAATGTATGCCTGACGCGGTGAAAGAAAAGGGCGTGGAGGAAATGCTGCTTGAGATCGGGCAGGCGCTTAAACAGAACGAGCCGTTTCAGGTGGAAGTGGATGATCAGCAGGATGGAGACCATGTTTTCATCTGCATTACCAGGTGAGTAAGCAGTTTTCGTTGAGGATACCGGCGTGATTTGCCGGTATTTTTTTGCCGGTTATAATCTTTTTATGAAGACTGCATGGCGAAACGCGGGTTTAACCCTCCTTTGTTGCTCGATTTTTCTTTTCGCTTTTACTTTTTACAAGGTACGCGATACCGCCGTTGTTTCCTTTACAACGGTTTCAGGACGCTCCGGGACGGTCATAGTTGGCCTGCCGCGCCAGGTATTCATTGGCGATACGGTCCGGCTGAACGCCAAAGTGAAAGTCAACAGTTCTTCCAGCGAACCCATGAACCTTGAGCTCGCGGCCAGGCTGGAAGCGGGATTTGAGGAATTGGCTCCAGCTGGACGGGTGACACTGCACTTGCGAAGCGGCTCCGAGGTGGGGCTCATTTGGAAGTTACGAACAGGTGAAGAGGCTGTGTACCCGGCAACCTTATGGATATGGGTTACTTCTGACGCGGCGGATGAACTCCTGCTGGCGCGGGAGTTTACTCTCCAATCGCGTGGGTTTATGGGACTGGCGGTCAGACCGGTCAGGATTTCTGCGGGATTCCTGGCGGCGAGCGGGCTGCTGGTGGTGGGGTATGGGCAGACCCTCCGCTGCCGATTAAAGCAGTATTGAGATTGGTTGCAGCGAAGGGCAAATATGATAAAATTTGCCTGCATTGAATCACAAGGTTTACTGGGAGCACTATGCTGCACGAGTGGTTGTATCTGGTCATCTTTCTGACGATATCCATGTTCATTCCGGCGGCAGCCATTGGGGCAGCCGCGTTGCTGTCTCCAAAAAAACCTTCGCCCCTCAAGAACTCGATCTATGAATGCGGCATTGAAACGGTAGGTCCCAGCCGCATTCAATTTAAAGCTCAGTATTACCTTTACGGGTTGCTTTTCTTGATTTTCGATGTTGAAACTGTGCTCTTATATCCTTTTGCCGTTGCCTATAACCGCCTGACGCTTTTTGCCGTACTGGAAGCCGTGCTATTTGTAGCCATCCTGGCAGCCGCCCTGGTTTACGCCTGGCGCAAAGGAGCGCTGGAATGGACGTAAGGCAGCCGTCGGGAGACCTCGGATGAGTTTTTTCGCGGACCCCATCACTTTCATCAGTAACTGGCTGAATTCCCTCCTGACTAATTGGGGAGTTCCTCCAGGGTGGGCGCAGTTCATTCTTTTCATCCTGGGCGCTGGCGCGCTCAGCCTGGGCGCGATGGTGTTCACCATCTTCCTCATCTGGCTGGAACGTAAACTTGGCGGACGTTTCCAAGACCGCATCGGACCCAACCGTGTTGGCCCTTGGGGTATCTTTCAGACCATCGCTGATATGCTTAAGATTTTCACCAAGGAATATATCACCCCGTGGGGATCTGACCCGGTGTTGTTTAACCTGGCGCCGGTGCTGGCTATGGCCGCGGTGCTGGCGGTATGGGCGGTCATTCCACTTTCCTCTACGGTATATGGTTCAAACATCCAGATTGGCGTGCTATACATCCTGGCGGTAGGCGCCCTTGGTGAGCTGGGCGTCATTCTCGCCGGGTTTGCTTCCAATAATAAGTACGCGCTTTTAGGCGGTTTTCGAGTGGTGGCGATGCTCATCAGCTATGAAGTCCCGATGGCGCTCACCTTGCTCGTGCCCGTCATGTTAACGGGTTCGATGGGGTTGAACGATATCACCTCCGCGCAAAGAGTGTGGTTCATCTGGCAGGCGCCAGTGGCGGCGCTGGTTTTCTTCATC
>JAAZNW010000057.1 GCA_012798065.1 Chloroflexota bacterium | reverse complement strand
TGTTGCCTAATTCTAGCCGTTTTTGGCATATAATCAACGTGTTTATTCTCACTCAAAGGAGCCCACATGACGGCACAAACCGCACCACGCTGGAACCTGACCAACGTCTACCCCTCCCTTTCCTCGAAAGAATACAACGCCGATTGCGAAAAGGTGAAATCGTTCATCTCGGATATGGAAAGCCTGATGGAAAAAGCGGCGGCTTTCAGCGGCCAGGAAGATGCTTCAACGCTCGGCGCGCTCGCGCAGGAAATGATCGCATGCTACAACGCTATCCTTTTGGTTGGCGGTACTATCCGCGCCTATATTGAATCATTCGTTTCTACAGATTCATATAACCAGGAAGCCTTGCGTAAGGAATCAGAATTTGACCTGGTGGCAGTGAAGATCAACCAGCTGGAAACCCAGTTGCTGGGCTGGATAGGCAAGGTAAAGGAACGTCTTCCTGAGATGATCCAGTCCGTGCCAGTGTTGGAAGAACATCGTTACTTCCTGGAAGAATCTGCCCGTCAAAGCCGCTACCTGATGAGCGAAGCAGAAGAAATGCTGGCCGCAGAGCTCAGCCTGAGCGGTTCCAACGCCTGGACAAAACTGCAGGGCATGCTCACCTCGCAGGCCAGTGTTGAGATCGAAGTAGACGGCGAGTTAAAAAGGCTGCCCTCACCGGCGCTCATCAACCTTCGTTCGCACCCGGATGGCGAAACGCGCAAGCGCGGTTACGAAGCAGAAGACAAACTATGGACCTCACTGAAAGTCCCTCTGTCTGCCGCTCTGAACAGCATCAAGGGCGAGGTGAACGTGCTCAACCGCCGCCGCGGGCGTGAAGACGCGGTGCACAGCGCCATCGACGCGGCGCATATTGACCGGCAATCGCTGGAAGCCATGCTGGGCGCGATGCGCGATTCTTTTCCCATGTTCCGGCGTTACTTTAAAGCCAAGGCCAAATACCTGGGCAAGGAAAAACTCCCCTGGTGGGACCTGTTCGCTCCGGTCGGTGAGGTCAAATCAGATTACTCGTTTAAAGAAGCCAGAGAGGTCATCCTCAGGAATTTTGGCCGTTTTGCCCCCCAACTGGAAGCCTTCGCCCGCAACGCCTTTGAACACAACTGGATCGACGCGGAACAGCGTGACGGTAAACGCGGCGGAGCGTTCTGCATGGAAGTGCCCGGAGTGGGTGAAAGCCGCATTCTCTCCAATTTTGACGGTTCATTTGACCAGGTTTCCACACTGGCGCACGAACTGGGGCATGGTTTCCACAATGACTGCGCAGTCAAAGCCGGTAAGACCGAAATCCAGAAGTTCACTCCCATGACGCTGGCTGAAACCGCTTCCATCATGTGCGAAACCATCGTTACCTCGGCGCTGTTGGAAGAGGTCACCAACCCGCAGCAAGAGCTGGCCATCCTTGAAAGCCAGCTGAACGGTGATTCGCAGGTGATCGTGGATATCTACTCGCGTTACCTGTTTGAGAAGGAAGTATTCGAAAACCGGGAGAAGACCGAGCTCAACGCGGATGAGATATGCGAGATAATGGAGAACGCGCAGAAGGCCACTTACGGCGATGGACTTGACGAAAGATACCTGCAAAAGTGGATGTGGACATGGAAGCCACACTACTATTCTGGCGGCCTTTCATTCTATAACTTCCCCTACGCCTTTGGGCATCTTTTCGCTACCGGGTTGTACGCCATCTATCAGCAGCGCGGCGCTGAATTCGTGCCTGATTACATCCATCTACTGGCGAGCACCGGGGAAGCCCCTGCAGCCGACCTGGCAGCGCGCTTCGGTATTGACATTCGCACACGCAAGTTCTGGGAAGACAGCCTGAGGGTGAGTGAGAAGCGTGTAGAACGCTACTGCGAGCTTGTATCATAATGTCCTACTGGGAGGGCGCGCCCTCCCAGTTTTTTTCCTTGCCCATTCATTAAGGTTGGTTTATAATCCTGAACGTGATGCGGGCGTCGCCAAGTGGTAAGGCGTCAGCCTTCCAAGCTGATATTCGTGGGTTCGAGTCCCATCGCCCGCTCTAAGAGACTCGAAAGAGTCTTTTTTCATACTCACAGGTTTCCGCAATCCAGGTGAGATGTTTACGCTTATACCCCCATCAGTGTAATTCGGGGTGAGCCGCCCATAGCCGCGCCAGCTTCTCAGCGTCCGTTAGTTCAACCGCGGCAGCGCCTAACTTTTTCACATAAGCCGGGTCAAGGCTGATCCACTCAGAGAGCGTCTGACTGATGCGCCCGTAGCCGTCTCTCTCTTCGTAGATGCTGTATTCTCCAGGGTAATCAGCCCGGCGCAGGCGGTTATAGGTCAGCCCCGGCCCATTTCTCACCAACAGGTTGTAAATCAATATTTTCACTTTGTAGAGTTCCACTTCAGCCTTCTTTCCGAATAATTGCTGATATTCAGCGTTCGTGCCCAGCCAGCCATTTAAGTCGAGGAAGCCATAGGCCATACCCAGGCTGGTGCCGTCGGCTTTCCCATCATCATTCACGTCTCCGTCGCTGGCATATTGCCAGATAAGGCACTTCCCCAGCCAGCCGCGGGCAGCCACTGCCTTCTTCACTGAATCAATGTTCTGCGCCTCGTTGTACCACGCCACCCACAGCGGGCGTTTGCGCAATGCCTCGTTAAAGTAAGTACACATGCTGAGCGAGCAGTAGATGCCGTTGAGTTTGCCTGAAAATTTATCGTAATGATCAAAAAAAGATTGCGCGATGGCGAGCACCCGTGGTTGCACGGTTGAAAGCGCCGGTCCGTAACTGGATTTCTCAATATCTAAAAAGACCATGCCTTCCGGGTCATTTTTGAGGGCGCTCCAGCACTTTTCCGCCTGCACCCGCCCCCAGTCTTTATCGCTGATGCCATACGCGCTGGTGGACTTGTCTTTATGGCTGTAGTAATCCATATACCAGTAGGCCAGGCGGTCAACCTTGCCTTTGGCGCCTGCCCAGTTTGCGGTAAAACGCTTGTCTATAACACGACCATGACCCACGCGAATGGCAGCGAAGTGTCCCTGCACCTTGGACCAGTTGATCGCACCGTTGAACTCGCTGACGTCAATTCCGCGTATCGCAAAATCATTGTATTTCAAACCCATATCGCACCACCTGTACAGGTAACCCGTTCATTCAGGCACCTTGTTTCCGGAGGAATCCTTGCAATATCAGTGCCAGTTCACCCAGGAGCGCAACTGAAAGGCACCGGAAAGGTCGGTCGCGGTTTAGCATTCTTCGTGTGAATTACGTTAATAAATACTCGTGGTGCTCCTGGTTCGCTGCATGCCAGCGCGTCCATCAACCTGCAGGGGGTTTTCTTCTCCGTTCGCGCACCTCATGACGGTTCTTCCTTTTTGAAAATGGTCAACCAGCCTTTTTCAAAAGAACCAGCAGACGCCTTCTTTTTGATTACAGGGACAAGATTTCTGTTTTTCAGTTTACAATCTTGTGATTATCGCTGCTTGTGACTTGTGCTATGATATACATATCTATTTGTAAGGAGGACGCCTTGTTCAGAAAAACTTCAGGTCTCATTGGTATGATCGCTGGCTTGGTCATTGTTGCGGTGTCGCTGCTCGCTGACACCCTCGGTATTGGTACCTACCCCGGGCTCAATAACGTCCAGCTGGCAGGGATACTGGTTGGGGTGGCATTTTTTGTGATCGGGTATCTCCTAAGGCGCAAGAAATCCAAAGAAAAGAAACCAGCCGCCAAATAAACTGATCCTCAGTGTAACAACCTCTCAACCAACCCCCGGGCCTTTTCCAGCGTGTGGCTGCCCGGGTTTTATCTTATCCTCACCCCTCACCCAGGAAACTTACTAAGGTTGAACATTATCTTGCGAGCAGCAAGTATGACCCCCGTCATCGAACCGATAAAGACGCGATTCTGCCGGCACGTTTTTTGATTTTTTGTGTATCATTAATAAAATAAAAATCACACAAAGAAAGCCTTCTTATGACAGATATCGATCCCGGTTTCATTTTGAAATCAAGATACAAGGTTCTTGACCTGCTCGGGAAAGGCGGGATGGGCGAAGTATACCTCGCAGAAGATCAGAGCCTGGCAAACCAGGTTGCCGTCAAGGTCAACCACAACCTGAGCCCTAACGCCAGCGCGCAATTCATCCGTGAAGCCCGCCTGCTGGCCTCGCTCAAACACCCTAACCTTCCGCGCGTGATCGACTACTTCACAGAAAACGACAGCCAGTACCTGGTGATGGATTTTATCCCCGGGGAGAATCTGCGCACCATCGTGGAACAGAAGACACCGCTTTCCACCCCGCTCATCCTGCAGTGGGCAGAGCAGCTAGGGAATGCGCTGAGCTACCTGCACTCACAGAACCCGCCCATTTACCACCGCGATATCAAACCCGCCAATATCAAGATCACCCCCAAAGGTGAAGTGATTCTGGTGGATTTTGGCATTGCTAAAACCGGTGAAGCCTCTCAAGAAACCTTATCCGGCGCCTGGGGGTACACGCCTGGTTACGCGCCACCTGAACAGGTGAGCGGTTTGCGCACCGGACCATATTCAGACCAGTTCAGCCTGGCCGCCACATTGTATTACCTGTTCGCCGGCAAACCCCCTGCTGACAGCGCCAAGCGCATGATTGGCGAGGAAGAACTGATCCCACTGACACAATTGAATCCCACCATTCCCGCGCACACCGCATCTGCCATTGAAAAAGCCCTCTCCATCAAACCTGAAGCGCGGTTTTCCACTGTCCAGGATTTCATCGCGGCTCTTTGCAATACCTCTCCCATCCCAGATCCCTCTTCTTCTCAGAATACCCTGGTCGGACAGCGCACGGTTGCAGCAGTTGGACGCAGCGATCCGCTCGTACCCCCTCCATCCGTTGCTCCTCCGGCTCAGGTTGCGCCAGCGCTGCCATCAAAAAAGAAATCTCCTCTCGGTTGGATCATCGGCGCGCTGGCAGTGCTTGGTTTGGGCATCGCCGCCGTTTTGGTTCTTCGCAACCTGTCTCTGCGGAGCACTCCTTCGAACGAAACTCCTCCAACCCTTACGCCCATGGTCATTGTGATCACCGCGCAATCGCCCGAGACGCCCGCGCCCGCCACCGAAGAACCGACTGCCGCCCAAAGCATTGAGCCAACTTCCACCGCTGAACCTCTGCCTGCCGAAACTGAAGCGCCGGTCTACACTTCCATTGGCAAAGGCGGTAAAGTGGCATTCGTCAGCAACCGCCAGGCAGATGGTTTTGACCAGATTTGGCTGATGGACGTGATGCAAAACGAGTCAGGTCAACTGGTTGGGGTCAATCCCGTCCAACTGACCTTTAGCGAAGGAGACAAAGCCAACCCCGCGTGGTCTCCAGATGGCAGCAAATTGTTGTATAGTGGTTTTTCAAAAGGGTTTACCGCCAATGGCAACCCATTGGCTATGGATATCTGGTTGCTGGATCTTTCAGTTCCCGATGCGCAAGCGGTGGATATCAGTTTGCGTCAGCGCGATGACAAATACCCCTCCTGGTCGCCTGTAGGCGACATGATCGTGTATACCAGTTATTATCGTGATGACGGGATCCCCCAGTTATTCATGACGGACCCACAGGGAGAAAAACAAACCCGGCTGAGCCTGCCTTTCGCTGAAAGCTACGCGACGTGGACGCCAAACGCGGAGTTCCTGCTGTTTGTTCAATCGACAGGCAACCTGAATGTTGTGTATATGCGCGATAAATACAGTCAATATACCAACGGCGAACATAAATTTGACCGTATGTCTGACGAGGGACGGCTGGGTTCGGTTTCACAACCCAATCTGAGCCTGGATGGCGCCTTGCTCGCCTACACGCAAACGAGCGGTAGTAAGACCAATATTTACGTCGCACCATTTGCCGATCGTGGTAAAACCATCACCGCGCTCACCAGTTCCGGCAAAGATAGCTGGCCGTGCTGGTCGCCTGATGGGCAGTGGCTGTTGTTCAGTTCCACGCGCGACGGCAATGCAGAAATTTACATCATGGACAAAAACGGCGAGCAGGTGACCAACCTTACCAACCTCGCCAGCCAGGATAAAGAACCCGCCTGGCAGCCGGTGCCTTTCCCTATCCCCTAAAAAAAACTCCCGGCGTGCCGGGAGTTTTTAGTCAGGTTGAGTGGGGCTTTGCACTTTGGGTTTAACGCGCGTTTTCGTGCGCGGAAGGCGGGCGGGAGCGATGGTCTTTCCTGCGTTGGGGCTTAAGAGTAAAGTCAGGCGGGTCAGCGCGTTTTCATCATATTCGCATCGCCCGCAGATGTCACACACCCAGGCAGGGAAATCAGGCACAGAGATGAGCTCATCTCCCAGCCAGGTGAAGTAAGCGATGTAATCACGGTGCATATGCCCCGCCTGACATTCACGGCAGGGGAAGACCGGGTCAATGTTGCTCAGTGAACTTTCAGCCATTCTTCGAACCTCTGGTTAAGGTTATCATAGTTTTCGTTTTTTTGCATGGTATACGTGTTAGTTCACCTAAAATGTTACTAAGATAACATCGTTAGGCCAAAAGAAAATGTTACTGGAGCCAACGATGTCCGAAGAAGAACCCATGAACGTCAACGAACGCAGGAAGTATATACACAAAATGTGGGGCCGGTAC
>JAAZNW010000056.1 GCA_012798065.1 Chloroflexota bacterium | reverse complement strand
TAGCGCGTGCAGCGGCAGTGGTAGATCTCGAGGTATTCACAGACCACGTTGGTGAGGTAGAGATGCCCGCTGTCTTCGTCCTGGAACTTGATCAGGCAGCAGCGCGCGCAGCCATCGCAGAGAGATTCCCATTCTTCGCGGATCAGTTCGTCTAAGCGTTTGCTTTTCCAGAAGGGCGGGGGCATGGGGTGATTATACCGGAATACAACGCAGGGGCGCGGCTGCGCCCCTGCCATAACGGGATGTGATTGGCGCTCAATCAGAAATTTTGAGCACCTGCCTGAGGCGCGGCAGGTCAAAATCGACCACGATGGTGCCGTCGATATCGAAGGTGGGAGTGGTGCGGTTACCGCCCGCCCAGCGCTGTACCTGCTGCGCGGCGCCAGGGGTGGTGGTGATATCCACTTCGGTATAAGGCAGTTGATGCCGCGCCAGCCAGGCGCGCGCGTCTTTACAATCGGGGCACCATTTGGTGCAGTACATCACGATGCCGCCGTGGGGCAGCGCTGCCGGCTCGGGTGCGGGCGGCTCAGGGCGGTGGCGCACGGCGGGGTCTATCTCGCGGATGGCGCGGCGCAGTTCATCGTTGTCTGGCTGCGCGGCGATGTCGTGCACATCGACGTAACGGATGACGCCTTGTTTATCCAGGATGAAGATGGCGCGTTCGGTGTAGCCTTCTTGCCGCAACACGCCGAATTGTTGCGCCACCGCGCCGTGCGGCCAAAAATCAGAAAGCAGCGGGTAGGTGATGCCGCCAAGGTCTTTGGCCCAGGCGGTGAGGCAGGGGACGGAATCCACGCTGATACCCAGAACCTGGGTGTCCAATCCCGCGAAACTGGCCATTTCGGCTTCGTAAAGCGGGATTTGCTCCGTTCATATGGGCGTGAAAGCCAGCGGGAAAAAAGCGAGCACCACATTCTTGCCGCGGTAATCGCTGAGTGTGATATTTGTTCCCAGTTGCGAGGGCAGGGTGAAATCAGGTGCGGGGGAGCCGGTTTTAAGTGCCATCTGGTTTACCTCCAATGGGCTGATTTTACCATTGATTGGCGGGCGACCTGATGTACGGCGCGCGGAGGGCGGGGGCGAACCAGACCCGCGGTGAATTACGATTGAACGGGGAGGGGCAGGCGCGAAAGGGAGATGGAGGGGAACTGGAGAAAAGCGGTAAGAAAACCTTCATCATTGATTGAACGATGACAATTGATTGCAAGCCAGAAAATTGGGTACGCTGGGAAAAAAATGTATAAAATGGGGATAGTAATGTAGAGCCGTGTCCATGGCAATCGAGGAACTTAGAAGACGCGCAATATGTAAGAAGATTTTCGACAATTATTAATATTGCGATCCAACAGGTTCACAGCCGAAAGGTCATTATGAAAAAAATCGCTATACCCTTCAAAAATCTAACCTATGAAGCGAAACTGAATTTATTCTTCGCGGGGCTGGTCACTTTTTATGCTCTTCTCGTTGGACAGGAGCTAATGTATAAAAATATTTGTGGTGGACTTTCTTATGATTTTTGTGCGTATTGGAGCGGCGGAAGAATCATGAATGAACAGGGCTATCGGTACATTTATGACGCTGATATCCTGCTCAGTATTCAGAGAGGTATTTACCCGCAAGCCATAAAGGCGCCTGACATTTTTGAGGAGGTACCTCTTCCATACCTGCCATTTTTCTTGGTTACTTTTCAATTATTTTCGTTAATCGATCTACCTTTTAGCTACCTGACATGGTCTGTTCTAAATATTATTGTGTTCTCTTTATATCTGAAATTCTTTTATAAAGAAATTCATGCTGAAACAATAAAGTCGCAACTTCTTCTGATAATGATGTTATCTCTCCCTGTATTTCTGAATTTGTATTATGGACAGTTGAATATTTGGTTAGGAATATGTACTGGTGAATTCATAAGGGCGATTTTCTACAAGAAACCTGTCAAAGCTGGAATTTGGTTAGGAGGGCTGCTCTTAAAACCTCAATTATTGATTTTATTACTACCATTTCTATTGCTCAAAAGGGAGTTGAAGGTCATTGCGGGTTTTCTGATTTCGTCCATCGGAATAGGTTTGATTTCTTGGGTATTGATTGGGAGAGAAGGGTTTTTGGATTTATTTGGCTTAATCGTTAGTTCTTCTCAAGGAGGAGCAGCCAGTAACCCACAAGCCATGATGAATTTCAGAATGGTAGGGACTTTTGTGGAGTATTTCGTCAATGAGACGTTCGGAAAAATACTTGTCGCGGTTTGTTCGGCGATAACCGCTTTGGTGTTCTTTTTGAGTTTTTCGCGACAACAAAAATTAGATAAATCATCGATTGGTTTCACGAGTTTGGGTGTGATGGCGGCTACCTGTGCAGTGACCTGGCACGCGCATATTCATATGTCAATTGTATTAATACCCCCTTTATTATTCTTGATTCACGATCACGCAGTTGAAAGAACGGTGAAATATTGGTTTATCCTCTTTCCCACTATTTTGCTTATAGTCTATCTTGTTGCGGGATTGGTTGGGGCGGGCTTGGTTCCACGAACTGTTATCCCGTTTTTTGACCTGTTTCTCGGGATGGTGGGGCTGGTATTTAATTTGATTTTCTTGAGGTTGGCATCTGTTGGAGCAGGCAGGATCAACCAGAATATTCTGGATAACTCGCAACACTTATCCGCTTGAGATTTAAAAATCACCCCCCGCTCTTTTCCACCGCGGCCAACAGGGCCTCGGCGAAGGCGCGCGCCTGGGGGGCGGTGAGATACAGGTGGCTTTCTTCGTTGCGCAGCAGCCGTTCGCTTTCAGCGCAATCTTCGGTCAGCTTTAAGCAGATATTATCCTCCAGGTCGTGGTCTTCGCAGGCGTAAAAGACCTCTACTTTCAGCGTCTCATCCAATAGAAGGATCGGTTTCATCCTCGGCCTCCTTGTGTTCTCGTTGTTAATAGTATATGCAAAACCACCGCGGCGTTCAACCGGCAACCCGGAGGGGAGATCGGCTATTGTCGAAACTTGCTTTTTGTGATGTAATTTCATCAATTCTCCATGGGAGTTGCCATGCCTATC
>JAAZNW010000122.1 GCA_012798065.1 Chloroflexota bacterium | reverse complement strand
GTCACCAGGTAAGGGAATTCGTCTAACACGACCACCAACCGTTCGGTTTGTGCTGCCTGGGCAAGCGCATGGAACAAATCTTCCCAGGTGGAGTAAACGGCGTTCATCTGGTTGGGCCCGAATAAAGTTGTATTAACCGCAGCAGAAAGAGCAGTCCGGAGAGATATCTCCGAGCCCAGGTCTGAAACAAAGAAAATCGAGCGCTTACCTTCGCAAAAACGAGCCAAGAGTTCGGTCTTGCCAACCCGCCGGCGGCCGTAAAGAACAAAAAACTCTGCTTTATCTGAAGCATAGCGTTTTTCCAGCAGTTCAAGTTCTGTAACCCGGTTGACGAACATAAAGTCCTCCAATTTCGCAGGTGCTACATTTACAAAGAAATCCAGATTATGATAATCATGATTTCTTTATTTATTATAGCACGCCAATATTAAAATACTCGCGAGAAATTCTTCAAAATTTAATATTGCTTGGAAGTGTGCCGGGTAAGACTTATTATGGGTAAACCTGATTATCATCAATCCAACAGTACCCACCACGCCTCTGCTTTGCATGCGCACCGAGGTGGGTTATTTTTTATTAAATCAAAACATCAACATGTGATGTCCTTTAAATTGCATAGCATTATGTGTGATCAGACGGTTAGTGTAAAATTCAAATGGGTACTAAAATTCTATTATGTAAATAACCAAAAAAGATGCCCACCTTCACAGTTATCACTCAAATAATATAAAGGATTACTTACGATGATGAAGCTTCATAATATACTGATGACCGTTTTGCTGACCATAACCCTTGCAGCTTGTAACACGCCCACGGTGACAAAGACCTCATCAAACCCGGCTGTGGAGGTCACGACGACCTCGTCTCTAGTTGAGACATCGGTACCCGGCGTCGTAACATTTGCTGATCCAGTGCTGGAAGCGATGATACGCGGCGCGATGGGCAAACCTGAAGGCGAAATCGCCCTGGCTGAGGCACAGGCGGTGACGAGGATGAATTTCAGCAATGAATTACAAAGCTACATTTCAGAAGTGACACCGATCAAGGATCTCAGCGGACTTGAGAACTTCACCAGCCTTGAAACCCTCGACCTGTCCAATCATGCTGTCGCCGATATTTCGCCGCTGGCTGGGCTGACCAAACTCACTGTCTTGTCATTATCTGGCAACCCCATTGCGGATATTTCACCACTTGCAGGGCTGACCAAGCTTAAGGTGCTGATGCTTTCAGGGAGCAAAGCGCAGGATTACAGCGCGCTCTCGAACCTGGTCAATTTACAAGTTCTCATGCTCGATAACTCGACCATCTCTGACCTCACTCCGCTGGCCGAGCTAACCACCTTGCGGCAGCTCCATCTGGCAAACTCCCCCGTGGAGGATTTGTCCACACTTGAACCCATCTACGCAAACCTAACGGACAAGGATTTCATCATTGCCACAACCCTGGCTGAACTCGGCTTCAACCTGGATGAGAACAGCCGCC
The DNA here is from genome assembly GCA_012798065.1 of Chloroflexota bacterium. Lineage (GTDB taxonomy): Bacteria > Chloroflexota > Anaerolineae > Anaerolineales > Anaerolineaceae > UBA6107. The sequence goes on along the minus strand of JAAZNW010000122.1, from coordinate 2,207 downwards.
AGGCTATCTATGACACAGAGGAGGCCACCTTCACCATCCACCACGCCGCCTGGGGTTCTCCTCCAGAGGAGTGGCACACCAATACCATCCGCACTTCCATGTATATGGAGAGCGGTCATAAGGTCTTATTAGGTTACTATGGTAATCAAAATGCCTACGTCTTCATGATCCACAAGGAGGGCGAACCCCTGGTGAACTACGTCTACGATGCCAAAAACGGCAACCTCAACATAGCAGAAGAGGATCGCGCGAGGATAGAGCAGGTGATGCGGGAGGTATTTGAGGTCACGGAAGGTGAAGATCCATTGCTCGCCCCCATGCGCATTTTCCGCGATTTGGTTAAAGATACCTTCGGTATGACCGCTGAAAGGTTATACGCTCTGCCTTATGCGCCGCCGACGCTCAAGAACCTGGGTTTCCGCCCGGATGAAGCGAACGCGGTTTATTTATTCGAACAGCGTGGCGAAAGAGATGTCAACATGGAAGTCCACCGCCCCGAATGGGGTGAGAGGGAGCACGATGTTCGGTTTAATACGCCCTTAAGGGAGGGGTATCGCATTGTTGTCACCTGGCATGCTGCCGAAAGAAAATTCATAGCAAGTGCGGATGATGACAACCAGGGCGGAGCAAGTTTTGAATATTACATCGATACCGGTGAGTACCTCGATGTTTGGTGCAGCTACCCTGACAAGACCGTGGAGGAATATTTCATCAAAGCCTACAACGACCCCGCCATCACGGATGTTTACCAGCACTCCATCGACCTGATGGTGCAATACGTCAGTGATACCTTTGGCATGACGATCGAAGAGCTGTATTCTCTGCCGACAGGTGAATGAGGATTAAAGGGTGACAACCAGACCTGCCAGGTAAGATGACGTTAGGTCTAGTACAAGTAGGTAATCTGTAAAAATGGTGACTATTGTTCGGTCCAATCGCTAACTTTCGAACCAAAACAAATAATATCTATCAAGTTCTAACAAACCTGGTTTTTCGGAATATTGTTAAAATAACTAAAGTTTCCTTAATCGTCAAATTGCTGAAAAATTGACGATTTAGGAAATGGTTTATTGAATGATGATTGACACACATCCATTTTTAGCAACGATTGACCTTTTGTGACAACGGAAAACTTGAATTACCTTAACAAATCGCACATGAATGATAGAACCAAAAGTTCGTGTTTTTTGGACGTTCGTTCACTAATTCGCAACCATCGTCCTCCGGGTCGCGAAAAAACTACTACTTGACCCTGTCGTAAAAAGTCGCTATCATACGACTAATAACTCGTAACCAAAGATCCTCCGGCCTCTTCAGAGGAGCGTCCCTCAGGCCAGGCTATAATGCGGAGCCTGAGTGAAAAACGTTCCGAAACCAGGAAAATCTCTCATAACCCGGAGGTTGTTGGTTCGAGTCAAGCCCCGCAACCTGAAAAATACTCTCTCTCGAGAGTCTTTTTTTTATGGTGGATTTTCAACCCATCCTTCAAATTCTGTGTTTCCTGGGCACCTCAATAAATCAACATCGGCGTCTGACCGATGAACTGGAGCGACTTGGCTTGCTTGAGTACGAAATCGGCAACGTTGGCGCGTGAAATCCTGCCGCCATGGATTCCCCGCAAGTCCGTAAGCGCACGATACTGCCCTGTGCGTGGACCATTGCTCAAGAAACCGGGGCGAACAATGATCCAGCGATTAAGGTTTTTCTTGATGATGTCTTCCTGGCGGTTTTTATCGGCATAGATACGGCGCAGCATAAGTGGAAGCATCACATGGTCGTATACAAAACTACCATGCCCTCTGCTGTCTCCGGTTCCCATACCGGTAACTGCGATGAGCAGCTGTTCGGGTTTGAGTGTTTTTGAAAGGTTTTCCGCGCAGTGGGAGAACATGGTTATTTGTGCCGTCACGTTGGCAGTACCCAGACAATCACAAACCACATCTTGGCCTTTCACCACCTTCGTGACCGCATCAAGATCTATGGCATCTCCTGTAACAATAAGTAAGTGTGCATGGTTAATGGGCATTTGGCTTGAGGGGCGTACAAGCGCAGTGACCTCGTGTCCGTCTGCCAGCGCCGTTTGTGTCAGAGCCAGACCTATGCCACGTGTTGCTCCAATAATTGCAATTTTCATGAGAGATACTCTTCTATCTCGCTCTGCTTGCCAGAGGAAAATTTCTTTGATAGAATAGTATAATAACTGACAT
>JAAZNW010000055.1 GCA_012798065.1 Chloroflexota bacterium | reverse complement strand
GAGCGCGTGCGCAAGAACCAGTTCAAACGCGTCATGCCGCCCATCGCCAAACTGAGCGGTCGCACTGTCGGTTATGACTTCCTGTACCTGAGGGATTGGGGCACCTGAACGGGTTGTTTCGATAGCGCTGATAAACCCCGGAGGAATGCCAGGGTTTATGGCTCGCTCAACTCATCTCCCAAATCGCTCCATAATTCAATTTTGGCTTCAAGCTGCGCCTGCAGGCGCGCGTATTCGCTGGCGAGCTGCTGCACCTCGCCAGGATCAACCCCTCTATCGCTTAAACGTTGTTCAACGCCGCGCGCATCGATCTCCAGGCGGGCGATCTCTTCTTCCAGCGCGCGCAGGCGCGCCTTCATGCGTTGCAACTGGTCTTTACTTTTCCCCACAGCGGGTTTTTTTGCCCGGGTTAACCCCACTTTCTGCTGCGGTCTCCCATCAGGTATCATCAGGTTTGCCTGCTTTAAAGCGCGGTATTCGCTATAACTGCCTTCAAATACCGCCAGTTTGCGCTGTTCCGGCAGCACCTCCCACACCTGGGTGGCGAGCGCGTCAATAAGGTAGCGGTCGTGCGAAACCAGTAGAATGGTGCCCTGAAATTGTCCCAGGATGTTCTGCAGGATCTCCTGTGAAGGCAGGTCAAGGTGGTTGGTGGGTTCGTCCAGCAGCAACAGGTTGGCGCCCTGTAACGCCAGGCAGGCCAGCGCCAGGCGCCCTCGTTCTCCACCTGACAGCAGGTGAACCGTCTTGAACACATTTTCTCCGGTAAACAGGAACTTCGCCAGGTAGTCTCTAATTTCGCCCGGCAGCCATTTCGGCATCATCGCCTGTATCTCATCCATTAATGTCCAATCAGGGTGCAGCCCTTCGTGCGCCTGTGCAAAGTAACCCACCTTCAAGCTGGCGCCTAATACGGTTTCCCCCGCGTAGGGGGGGATTTGTTCAAGAATCGTTTTAAGGAAGGTGGTCTTTCCTGCGCCGTTGGGGCCAATGATGGCAGCGCATTCTCCACGAACGAGGGTCAGGTCATCCACTTCAAACAAGGGCTTGCCTTCATCCGCATAACCCACGCTGAGAGAACGCGTGCGCAGCACCAGGTCACCGCTTCTGCCGGAAGAAACCAGCTGCATGCGCAGTGTGCGGCGCTGCAAAGGCGGGGTTAACCTGGCTTCGCTTAACAGGCGTTCCAAGCGGGTGCGTCTTCCTTGCGCCTGGCGGGTGTTCTGCCCAGCGATATTGCGGCGGATATATTCCTCTTCTTTTTCAATAAATTCTTGCTGAGCCTGGTATTCTTGCAGTCGCCGCTGGTAGCGCTCTTCGCGTTGCGCCAGGTATGCGGAGTAATTACCGCGATACTCTTCAAGCGCGGGGGTCATTTCCCAAATCGTGGTGGTGGTCTGGTCTAAGAAGTAACGGTCGTGCGAAACAATGAGCACCGCTCCTTGCCATTCTTTAAAAAACCCCTCCAGCCATTCAACCGCAGAAATATCCAAGTGATTGGTGGGCTCGTCCAGCAGCAGCAGCTCGGGTTCTGAAAGCAGCAATTTAGCCAGCAGCACCCGTGTGCGCTGCCCGCCTGAAAGCTGCCTGACCGGGCGTTTTTCATCCGCGCGCTTAAATCCCAATCCCGAAAGCGTGATGCGGGTGCGGGCTTCAAATTCATACCCGCCCAGGTGCTCAAATTCCCTTTGCCGTTCGCCGTAGACCTGCATCAGGTCAGTCGAATCCGGGTTGGCTGAAAGAGCCTCTTCCATGGCGTGCAGCTCCTGCTGTAGGGCGAGCAGCGGTTCAAAAACAGTCATGCACTCCCCCCATAACGTCCGGGACGAATCCAGAGCTGCTTCCTGCGGCAGGTAACCGATGCGAATACCGCGCGCCTTGTGAATGGTGCCGCTGGAAGGTTCCTCTTCGCCCATCAGAACGCGCAACAGGGTCGTCTTGCCGACCCCGTTGGCGCCTACCAGCCCGATGCGCGCCCGGTGAGGAATACTGAAAGAAATCTCTGGAAAAATATCCAGAGCACCGTAAGACTTGGAGAGATTGGCAGCGGTCAGCAGCGGCATATGCGATCCTGAGCCTGGAACAGTCGCTGGTAGTATACCACAAGGATTATTTCAAGAAAAAACCCGGTCGTTTATGGCCGGGTCAGTCATGCAGACCTTGTCTATTCCAGAATCTGCCACAAATAAAGCTGCTTATCCTGCCCGGCAGAAGCAATGGTGTGTTGGTCTGGTGAAAAAGCCAGTTGCAGGATGAAATCTGAATGCCCAGTGAGCGTGGTGAGCAAGTTTCCGCCAGCGGCGTCCCAAATCTGCAGGTCACTCCCTGCCGCCACAGCCAGCAATTTCCCATCTGGCGAGAACTGCAGAGCGTTCACCGGTTGGCTGATTTCCAGCACCTTCAATTCCGTTCCATTCAAGGTATCCCAAAGGATCACCACAGGTACTGAAGCGTCGTTGGTAGATCTGAAGGAAGCACTGGCAAGGATCATCCCGTCGGGAGATAACGTGTAAGCAGTAACGAAATCCTCGTGCGAGTAGAGGTTGCTCAACATCCCGGTCTCCACCTCCTGCAGCTGCAGGGTGGCGCGGGCGTGCCACACCAGCCATTGTGGGCTGTGGTTAAAACCCGCGTCAAAAACAGGGGCAGCCGTTGAGAACCCGGATAAAAAGCGCACCTCTTCCAGCGTGTTAAAATCATAAAGGATCACTTCCCAAAATTCAGCTTTGGTCACCGCCACGTAACGCATATCGGGTGATATCGTCACGTTGCCAATCAGAAAATCGGTAACGCGGCTGCGCGAAGCGCCGTCCTTCACACTGGTATCCACCAGTGAGAAAGACATCTGGTCCTGGTTGATCACGGCTGCGGTTTTTCCATCCGCGGCAACGGAGGTCACCCGGTTGCCGGTTGCAGAGTAAACGGCCTGGGTGGAGAGATCCTTCGCGTTTAACAGGGTAACGCTAAAAACCTGATTCTGGGCAGCATCCGTATTTTGAGTGACCAGCGCCAGGGTGTTGCTGTCAGGCGACCAGGAAATATCCTGGATATTGCTCACCGCCACGCGCTGTGAAATCTCCAACCTGCCAACCTCGCTGGCTTTGATCAACCGGGTTTGAGCAGGGGTGGCTGTTATCACCTGGGCAGGCAGTGGCACTGTCTGCTCACTGGGGGTCGAGACCACTGGCGCTGTTTCACCTGCCGCCGGGGGGGTAACCTCAGGCAGACTGCAGGATACCAGCATAAATGAGGCAAGCATGAAGATCGTCGTAATCCAAATCAAATATTTACGCATCATAAGCGTCCTTTCGTCTTTACATGGAATCAACCCAATTAATTATACTTGCTCTCATGGCTGCCTTTTCTCCCTGGGTTCGCTGGTCAGGCGTTTTGGGGGCTGCGCTCTCTCAACCAGGCAGCAAGCGCCCATAGAGAGAGCCCCAGCGCCGCGATGATGACGGCAATGACCAGGTACATGGTCTGCTGCAGCCCTCCCACCTGCGCCTTAAGTGGCGCCGCAAGCGCGCTGTGCAACGCGTCGTCTCCTGCCAGCGTGGTGGCGCGCCTCTCCCAAAATGCCCCCAAAAGCGCAATTCCCGTGGTCTGGCCCACGGTGCGCGTAAGGCTCAGCAGGCTTGAAGCCACGCCAGAGCGTTCTCTCGCGGCCGATCCCATGATCGCGTTGTTATTCGGCGCCTGAAACAGGCCGATGCCAATGCCCAGCGGGATAAACCGCAGCAGGTACCCCGTTACACTGGTATCCGTGCTCAACGTTGAAATCAGGCTATGCCCGACAAGCATTACCCCCAACCCAATGGAAGTTAACACCCGTGAACTCACCCGGTCTGATAACGCCCCAGAGAAGGGAGCGACGATAGCCACTGTAAGAGGGGTGACAGCCATCATTAAGCCTGATTGCTGTGGGCCAAACCCCAATACATTTTGAAGATATAAAGGAAAGAGAATCATGGTTCCTGCCCCAACGACAAAGGTCAAGAACCCGGTGATAAGGTTCACAGAAAACATACGGTTGCGAAACATCGAGAGATCGATCATCGGTTCAGCGCTGCGCTTTTCCACGCGGATAAAAACAATCAGCCCGATCAAAAAAAGGAATAACAGGCCAGGGATCAAAGGGTCGGTCAAACCTGCGCTCTGGATCCTGGACAAGGCCAATAACAACGAGCTGAGCGTGATGAATAACAACCCAGCCCCTAAAGAATCGAAAGACTGCTTCTTTCCCGGGCGGTCAAGCGGTACATAGTGCCACACCATCAAGACCCCCAGGATGCCCACCGGTAGGTTCACAAAGAAAAGCCAGTGCCAGGTTAAATGTTCCAGTATCAATCCGCCAATCGTTGGGCCGGCAATGATACCAATAGAGACCAGCGTTCCCATAATGCCCAGGGCTTTGCCGCGCTGATGGTCAGGAAAAGCCTCTGTAATCATCGCTGTGCCCAATGCCATGGTAATCGAAGCCCCCACCGCCTGCAGTACCCGAAAAGCGATCAGCCAGTAAATGGTCTCCGACATCCCGCAAAGCACAGACCCAACAGTAAAAATGGCCAGCCCGGCAATATAAAGGTATTTCTTGCCAATCATGTCTCCCAGCCGCCCAATTGAAAGCATGAGGCTGGAGATTGTAAGCATATAAGCCAACACGACCCACTCGGTAACTGCCAACGGCGTGCCGAAATCTTTCACCAGCGTGTTCAATCCAATGTTCACAATCCCACCGTCGATGGTGGCTAAAAACACGCCCATGCCGATCGCCAGCAGGATGAGCCATTTATTACGGTGAGTGGTTTCAGATTCGATCATGGTTGAAAAAATCCCCCGCGGAGGATGTTCTCGATTATATCATTTGCCAAAACCGGGGTCTTGACAGTATGTCACATCTCGCCCACAATCATCAAGATGCATCTACAGGAGGAAAACATGCCCGCCGCTGACCGATTTGAAATTTTGCTGCTCATCGCCCGCCCGGCAGCGGGCAAGAGCGAGATCATTGATTATTTAAAGAAAACCACTCTCCGCCAGCGCCTGCAGCGCTTTCATATTGGTAAACTGGAAGAAATCGATGACTTCCCCATGTTGTGGACCTGGTTCGAAGAAGACGCGTTGCTGGAACGCATGGGCTACCCCCGCCTGCATACTGATTCCGCCGGGTATTTTTTAGGGAACCATTTATGGAACCTGTTGATCGAGCGTATCTGTTTAGAGTATCAAAAGCGCCTGCGCGACGTGCCAGGGCTGGCGAGAGAATACACCACGCTTATTGAATTCTCCCGCGGCAGTGAACACGGTGGATACCGCTCTGCCTTCTGCCACCTCTCCCTGGATATGCTGGAGCGTATGGCGGTGCTGTATGTTGACGTAAGTTGGGAAGAATCACTGCGCAAGAACAGGTTGCGCTTCAACCCAGAAAAACCAGACAGCATCCTTGAGCACGGTATCCCCGATGATAAATTGGAAAGGCTCTACCGCCAATCAGATTGGGAAGAGCTAAGCGCCGCTGACCCGGAATACCTGGAGATTCAGGGTCGGCGTGTGCCCTACGCGGTTTTCGATAATTCGGATGACGTGACCACAGCGCGTGGAACAACGCTCGGTGAACGGCTCAGGGAGGTCACCTTTTTGTTGTGGGAGCGTTATACCCGTCGCGGTTGAAGGGGAAATGAGAGGGGAGGTTCAAGCGGCACAATCACCTTCACGCAACGGGGTAACACCTGCACCGTGACCGGGGTTTTACCAATCAACTCGCCATCCGCCTGTACAGCCGCTGGTGGGTTAGTGCGAATAAACAGCGATTCAGCCGCGGAGAGCTGCCGGTACTTGGGCGTTCGGCGCTTGCGCTGAACAAACATCTGCCAGAACATCCCAGGCAGGTCAAACAGGTTGCGCGCCCGCAAGATGAGCACATCCACCTTGCCATCATCCGGCTTGATATCCAGCGATGCTTCGAGCACGTTCAACCCCACCATGCCATAGTTCGCCACAAAAATTTCCGCCGCCCTTCCGCGGTAGCGCTTCCCATCCACTTCGATCATATAACGGCGCTGTTGCAATCCAAAAATTTGTTTAAACCCCTGTGAAAAATACGCAAGGCTGCCAAATTTCCTTTTTTCCGCGCGGGCGGTATTTTCGATCATCATCGAGCTGAATCCGATCCCCAGGTTCATAGCGTGCACCGTTTCACCAATCGCCATTAGATCAAGCTGCTTGATGCGATGCCTGCCGGTCATTAAATTAACCGCGCGCGTGCTGCTAAAGGGGATCATCAGGTTGCGCGCGATGGCATTCCAGGTGCCCGTGGGGATGATACCCAACGGCACAGGCGCATGCACCATCCCCGCAGCCACCGCCGCGACAGTGCCGTCTCCGCCTGCCGCTACCACCAGGTCCACGCCCGAAAGAATTTGCTGCTGCACGATAGTCTTCAAATCTTCACCCGCCGCCGTCAGATGAAAGCGGGTTTGCCAACCTTTGTGCTTAAAACGGCTTTCAATGTTCCGTTGCAGCAATGCCGCGTTGACAATGCCGGCCACCGGATTAATGACAACAAAAGCCGTCTTTACAGGTTGCGCTGCAGGTATCAAACACCCTCTTTTCCAGGATCTTTGATAATTATAAAAGAATCGCCATCGTTTGAGAAACTCGTTTTCATTGAATCTGTACTGTGTTCAATTGAGCGTTCGTCAGCGCGGATCTTGAAAGGGAAGTCATAACCTTTTGGGCTCAGTTAGCGCTTTTACTTTGACGCCTTTCTTCTCATTTGCTATACTTAAAACATCCCGCGTAAAACCCACGGGCAATCTCTGACCTTATACAGGAGGCATTTTCAGATGGCTGCAGATCAAGTCTTCAAGCTCACTTACGCCACCATGTTCAACCCGCCCGAGGAACTTCACACCCGTTATGACCAGGCGCTCGCCAAGGTCAAATCAGAACTCGGTCGAGATCACGGAATGTTGATCGATGGCAAAGAGGTGTTTGCCGAAGAGAAGTTCGATAACCGCTCGCCCGCCAACACCGACGTTCTGCTGGGAACCTTTCAAAAAGGCAACGCTGAACACGCCAAAGCCGCGCTCGCCGCTGCGCGCAAAGCCGCCAGGGGATGGGCGCATACGCCATGGCAAGAACGCGTCTTTCTGTTGCGCAAAGCCGCCGCCATCATGGACCGGCGCACTTTTGAAATGGGTGTGGTTTTATCGCTTGAAGTGGGCAAGAACCGGATGGAAGGGCTGGGAGACGTGGCGGAAACCGCAGATCTCATCCGTTACGCCTGCGATCGTATGGAAGCCAGCGATGGCTTTGTTGCCCCTATGGGACGCGACCCGCTCAGCGGCTATGAAAGCCGCAATGTTTCCGTGCTCAAACCTTACGGGGTGTGGCTGGTCATCAGCCCCTTCAACTTCCCCGGCGCGCTCACCGGCGGCCCTTCAGGCGCCGCGCTGGTAGCCGGCAATACCCTGGTGATGAAACCCGCCACCGATACCCCCTGGACCGCCCGCCTGATCGCAGAATGCTTCCAGGAAGCCGGTCTCCCGGAAGGTGTGTTTAACTACGTCACCGGGCCTGGCTCCACGCTCGGCCAGGCGCTGATTGAGAGCCCCGAAGTGGACGGGATCACCTTCACCGGTTCTTATGATGTGGGCATGAAGATCTTTCGCGATTTCGCTCAGGGTCGCTACGTGCGCCCTGCCATCCTCGAGCTGGGTGGCAAGAACCCCGCCATCGTCACCAAAAACGCTGACCTTGAAGCAGCCGCCATTGGCATCGTGCGCTCCGCCTTTGGGCTGCAGGGGCAAAAATGCTCTGCCAACTCGCGCGTGCTCATCCATTCTTCGGTTTACGACCAGCTGGTCGCCCGCCTGGTGGAATTGACCGGCAAGCTTACCGTCGGCGACCCCACCGAGCGCGCCAATTACCTGGGCCCTGTCGTCAACAAGGGCAGCTACCGCGACTACCAGGGTTTTGTTGGCGAACTGGCGGCAGGCGGCAAAATTCTAACCGGCGGCAAGGTGCTCACCGATGGGGATCTCGCCAAAGGCTACTTCTGCGCGCCGACCATCGCTGAAGCCCCTTACACCCACCGCCTGTGGAAGTACGAGATGTTCGTACCCATCACCACCGTCGGCAAGTTCGATGACCTGGAAACCGCCATGAAAATTGCCAACGACGTGGAGTACGGTCTGACGGCCGGGTTCTACGGTACAGAAGAAGAAGCCGCGTGGTTCTTCGATAATATTGAAGCCGGGGTCACTTACGCCAACCGTCCAATGGGTTCCACCACCGGGGCCTGGCCTGGCTTCCAACCTTTCGGCGGCTGGAAAGGCTCAGGTTCCAGCGGTAAGAATGCCGGCGGTTTACATTACCTGCAACTCTATATGCACGAACAGATCCAGAACCTGGTTCGCAAGGTGTAAAAAGCGATATGTCCAAAATCTGCTCGCTCGCTGAGGCTATTTCCAGTTATGTTCATGATGGCGACACGGTCTTTTGCGCCGGGTTTACCCATCTCATCCCCTTCGCCGCCGGTCACGAGATCATCCGCCAGGGTAAAAAGAACCTTACCCTGGCACGCGCGACCCCTGATTTGATCTATGATCAGATGGTAGCAGCTGGCTGCGCGAAAAAGCTAATCTTTTCTTACATCGGTAACCCCGGCGTAGGCTCACTGCGCATTGTGCGCGAAGAGCTTGAAGCCGGGCGTCTGGAGTGGGAAGAGTATTCCCATTTCGGCATGATCTCGCGCTTGCAGGCTGGAGCCGCTGGCCTGCCTTTCATGCCCATGAATCAGACCGCCGCTCCAGACCTGGAACGCAGCAATCCGAATATTCGCCGCGTGAAAGACCCTTACACCGGCCAGGATGTGGTTACCGTGCCTGCCCTCAACCCTGATGTCGGCATCATCCACGTGCAGCGCGCTGACGAACACGGTAACGCGCAGGTTTGGGGCATCCTTGGTGAACAAAAAGAAGCCGCCTTCGCTTCGCGCGATGTCATTATCACCGCTGAAGAAATCGTGAGCGAAGATGTCATCCGTTCAGACCCCAACCGCACGCTGATTCCTGGTCTCATTGTTAAAGCCGTCTGCCAGGTACCGCACTGCGCGCATCCCTCTTACACCCAGGGATATTACGACCGCGACAATGTGTTCTATCTCAACTGGGATAAGATCAGTGAAGACCGCGCGACGGTCAACGCCTGGCTCGATGAATGGGTGCACGGCGTGCAGGGTGCGGAAGAATACTGGCAGAAGCTGGGGAGCGAAACTCACGCCCGCCTGGCGGTAAAACCTCGTTACGCAGCTCCCGTAAACTACGGGGATTATTAGCACCTGGTGGAAATGGTATGAGCGATCTCACTTATACAGCTTCAGAACTGATGTGCATCAACGCCGCCCGCCTGCTGCGAGATGGCGATGTGGTCTTTGTCGGGGTTGGGCTGCCCAACCTGGCGTGCAACCTGGCGCGCCGTACCCACGCCCCCAACCTGCAGTTAATTTACGAAGCCGGCGTTATCGGCGCCCGGCCTTCGCGGTTACCTCTTTCCATCGGTGACCCCACGCTGGTAACCGGGGCGGTATCCGTCTGCGGTATGTTCGATATCTTTTCCCAGTACCTGCAGCGCGGCAACATCGACGTGGGCTTTCTGGGCGGCGCGCAGATTGATCGTTTTGGTAATATCAACGCCACCATCATCGGCGGAGATTATCAACACCCCAAGGTTCGCCTGCCGGGTTCCGGCGGATCGCAGGAAATCGCCGGCTGGGCCAACCGGTGTTATATCATCACGCCGCATCAAAAACGCCGCTTTCCCGAAAAAGTGGATTTTATCACCTCAGCAGGATTCCTGAACGGGCGCGCGCAGCGCGAACTGACCGGCGCCAGGGGTGGCGGGCCGCTGGTGGTGGTGACCAACCTGGGCTTGTTGGAACCGGACGCAAACGGCGAACTTGTGCTCAGCGCCCTGCACCCGGGCTGCACCCTTGAACAGGTGCGGGAGAACACCGGCTGGCAGGTACGCACCTCCGGGCAAGTATCCACCACTGAACCTCCACTGCCATCTGAGCTTCAGTTGTTGCGCGAGGAGCTCGATCCAGGCGGGATTTACCTGAAAGGTTCTTGAGCAGTTCATCATGGCGTCAGCGCAAAACATCGAAGTTCTCACCACAGTGCCCTTCCCCGAAGCGGTAATGGGTCAACTGCGCGAGCTTTCTCCACGCATCAAAATCACCTGCATCCCCGCCAGTAAGATCGACGAGATACCGCGCGAGGTCTGGCAGCGCTCCGAAGTTCTCTATACGGATATCCTGCTGCCAGACCTCAACCTGTCTCCCAATCTCAGGTGGATTCAGTTTCACTACGCTGGTATTGACTTTTTGCAGGGGTCAGAACTGCTTAAACACAAGGATCTCAAATTAACCTCCATGAGCGGTGCTTCAGCCATTCAGGAAGGCGAGTATATCCTGATGATGTTGTTGGCGCTTGGTCATCATATGCGGGGACTGATGAAAAACCAGGAAAAAGCCGAATGGCCCGATGACCGCTGGGAAAAATTCTCACCGCGTGAATTAAACGGCTCAACCGTGGGGTTGGTTGGTTATGGCAGCATTGGGCGTGAAGTAGCCCGCCTGCTGCGCCCGTTTGACGTGACTGTGCTCGCCGTTAAGCGTGATGTCATGCACCCGCAGGATAACGGTTACGTGATGGATGGTCACGGAGACCCAGAAGGTGATTATTTCAACCGCCTTTACCCTATCGAAGCCCTCAAATCAATGCTCAGGGAATGCGATTTTGTGGTCGTCACCCTGCCGCTCACACCCCAAACCCGCGGAATGATCGGCGAAGAAGAATTTAACGCCATGAAGCCGGGCGCTTACCTGGTGCACATTTCACGCGGAGGTATCGTGGATGAAGAAGCGCTGTTGCGGGCG
>JAAZNW010000054.1 GCA_012798065.1 Chloroflexota bacterium | reverse complement strand
GCTGAAGCACTTCAAGATGGGTAAGATCATCCGCGTCGAAGGGCCCGAAAGCCACATTACGAAAATGGGCACACCCACCATGGGCGGGCTTGTCATCGTGGGAACAGTGGTGCTTTTTACCGTTTTATTGAATGCGGCTTCGATACTGGGTCTGCACCTCAGCGGTCGTTCTGTCTTGCTGCCCGTGGTGGTGATGGTTTCATTCAGCCTCCTCGGCGCCATCGATGATTGGGAAGGAATTCGCGGCCCCCGGCGCGGGCTGGGCATGCGCGCGCGCACCAAGTTTTTACTACAGGTGATCCTCGCCCTCATCGCGGCTTTCATCCTCAAGAATGTCCTTGACGTACCTGATATGTACTGGCCGGGATTAAAAATTAATATCGAGCTGGGAGTATGGTATATCCCCCTGGCGACCTTTATCATCGTCGCCATGTCTAACGCAGTGAACTTCACAGACGGTCTGGACGGTCTGGCCGGGTTGATTTGCGCGACTGCCTTCGCTGCCTACGGTGGTATAGCGCTGATGCAGGGCAACATATTTGTCGCCCGCTTCTGCTTCACCGTTGTTGGCGCGCTTTTTGGTTTTCTTTGGTTCAATGTACACCCGGCGATGATGATTATGGGAGACACAGGCTCTCTGTCAATTGGCGCGGTATTGGGAGTGGTAGCCCTGATGACCGGTCAGTGGGTCCTGCTGCCAATCATCGCCATCATTCCGGTGAGTGAAGCCGCCAGCGATGTGCTGCAGATTTTGTACTTCAAGGCAACCAAGGGCAAACGCCTGTTCAAGATGGCTCCACTGCACCACCACTTTGAACTCCTGGGCTGGAGCGAAACGCAAATTGTGCAACGTTTTTGGCTGATTGGCTTGCTGGCCGCCATGATCGGAATGGCGCTGGCACTGGGATAAGGAGACGATGAACCGCTTTAATGGGAAACGCGTGCTGATCATCGGCGCCGCCAGGCAGGGTCTGGCGCTTGCCCGATATTTGATCAACCAGCAGGCGCTTGTCACCCTCAACGACCAACAAACCCCTGAGCAGCTCCAGCAAGTGATGCAACCGTTTGCTGGCAGCGGCGTTGAATGGGCGCTCGGCGGACATCCTCTTCATCTGCTCGATGGAAAAGACCTGGTTTGTGTTTCAGGCGGTGTTCCATTAACACTGCCGCTGGTACAGGCGGCGCTCGAGCGCGGCATCCCGCTCACGAATGATTCGCAAATTTTCATGGAAACAGTCAAAGCCCCAGTGGTGGGAATTACCGGTTCGGCTGGGAAAACCACCACCACTTCAATTTTTGGGCGCATGGCTGCCGCTGCGCTGAAATCCCCGTGTAAAGCCTGGGTCGGCGGCAACATCGGGAATCCGCTCATTGAGTTTTCAGAAGAAATCGATGCCGATGACCTGGTGATTCAGGAGTTCTCCAGTTTCCAGCTGGAATTGATGACCACCAGCCCGCATATCGCTGCTGTGCTGAATATTACCCCCAACCATCTTGACCGACATGCGGATATGGATGAATACACCCGTGCCAAATCCCGCATTCTCTTCCATCAGTCTACCGCTGACATCGCTGTACTGAACCGTGAAGATATGGGGGCGTGGAACCTTCGTCCATTGGTTCGCGGCGCGCTGCTGAGTTTCGGCATGGAGAGGTCTCCAAGCGTGGGTAACCAGGTTTACCTTAAAGACCCCAACATTCACGCCGAAGTGGAAGGAAAAGCCACTGAACTATTCCCGGTCAGCCTGATTTCGCTACGCGGGAAGCATAACCTGATGAACGTCCTCGCCGCCTGCGCTCTCGCGCTCGCCTGCGACTTCCCGGTAGAGGCAATGGTCAGGGGAATTGAAGGGTTTAACGGGGTAAAGCACCGTCTGCAGTTCGTTCGCGAAGTGAACGGCGTGCGCTGGTACAACGACTCTATCGCCACTGCCCCTGAAAGGTCACTCGCGGCGCTTCAGTCTTTCCAGGAACCCATTATTCTCCTTCTCGGCGGCAGAGACAAAAACCTGCCCTGGCAGCCGCTCGCCCAAGAAGTAAAGAAACGGGCACGCCATGCGGTGCTGTTTGGAGAAGCCGGTTCAAAAATCGCCGCTGCGCTGGGGACCCCGACCGAAGTGGATTACCTGCAGAGCATCAGTCAGGTAGGTACACTGCAGGAAGCCGTCTTACAAGCTGCGCGCCTGGCTTCACAAGGCGATGTGGTGCTTCTCTCCCCGGGCTGCACAAGCTACGATGCATTCAAGGATTTTGAAGAACGCGGTGAGGCTTTTATTGAATGGGTGAACCACTTATGACGACAACAGGATTGAATCCCCGACCACGCCGCACCCACTTCCGCCGACTGAGTCTGCGTGAAAGTTTTGATTTACCCTTGGCAGTGGTCGTTCTCACCCTTTTTGCGGTGGGTCTGCTGATGATCTATTCCGCCAGTTGGCAATATGCCAGCGTGCAGGGGTTCTCAGAATACCAAATGGTGATGCGCCAAATGCTCATCGGGTTAGCCGGGCTGGGCGGTATCGTCATTATCACTTTGATCGATTACCACCAGTACCAGAGGTTTGTTGTGCCCGGAATGCTGCTGATTGTCAGCTTATGCCTTCTGGTGTTGCTTTTTGGTTCTGAAACTCAGTTTGGCGCCCGCCGCGGTCTCTTCTCCGGTTCCATTCAGCCTTCTGAATTTGCCAAATTGGGCGTCATTATCTACCTCAGTTTCTGGTTGTACAACAAACGGGGTCGGCTCCACATGTGGAGCTATGGGTTAATCCCGCTGCTTGCCATCCTAGGTGTTACCGCAGGCTTGATTTTGATGCAGCCAGATATTTCCGCCGCCGCCACCATTGTCCTGCTGGGTGGGGTGCTTTTCTTTATCGCAGGCGGTAAGATGAGCCAAATTCTGGTAGTGGTTGTCGCCACAGCGTTATTGGGGTTCTTATTAGTAAAGGTAAGTTCAACCGCCTCCACCCGTCTTTCGGATTACTGGAATGGTCTGCAAGACCCCAAGAACGCATCAGATCATGTGAAATGGTCTCTCGAAGCAATTATCAACGGCGGCTTGTTCGGGGTAGGTATCGGTCGGTCAACTACCAAGTTCATCGGCCTGCCCGTTGCTACCACTGATTCCATTTTCGCGGTCATCACCGAAGAAACCGGGCTGCTCGGAGCCTTTGCGGTCATTATTTTATATGTGCTCCTTCTGTGGCGTGGTCTCACCATCGCTGACCGCGCACCTGATACGCTTGGAAAATATCTGGCATCGGGTATTACCCTGTGGATCTTTATTGAAGCCATCATCAACATAGGTGTTTTGGTAAACCTGTTGCCTTTTGCCGGCAACGCGCTACCGTTTATCAGTTCAGGCGGATCCAGCCTGATCACTACTTTGGCAGCAGTGGGTATTTTAATGGGAATTTCACGTCAATCTAAGCTTGCGAAATTAAGCGCAGAAAGGAGCCCGAGGAATGCGGTTGTTGATTTGCGCCGGCGGAACCGGCGGGGGAGTGTATCCCGCGCTGGCAGTGCTGCAGACGGTCGCTGATCGTGTTGAGCAGACGCTGTGGGTGGGCGGTCAGGGCGGTATGGAAGCCGCTCTAGTCGCGCGCACCGGTGTTCCGTTTGCTGAAATCAGCGCCGCTGGTGTTCACGGCGTTGGGTTGGCTGCCTTGCCAGGCAACCTGATCAAACTCGGGCGCGGTTATTCTCAAGCCAGGCGCATTCTGCGCGATTTTCAACCGCACGTGTTGTTCTTCACGGGTGGTTACGTGGCGGTGCCTATGGCGCTGGCTGGAGCTGGTGTGCGTAAACTGCTCTATGTTCCTGATATTGAACCCGGTTTGGCGCTTAAAGCCTTGGCCAAGTTTGCCAATATCATCGCCCTGACCGATGAAAGTTCTACCAGGTATTTCAGCAAGAAAAAACAGGTAGTCGTTACAGGCTACCCATTACGTGGAGAGCTGCAAAAGGTACCGCGAGAGCAGGCGTTGCAAACATTTAAATTCACCGCAGAACTACCAGTGCTGCTGGTCATCGGCGGAAGCAAAGGCGCCCATTCCATCAACCAGGCTGTGTTTGATAACCTCCCCACCTTGTTACACAAAACCCAGGTGCTGCATCTCACGGGTCAGCAGGATTGGGAAGAAGCAAACTCCATAAGGCTCGCGCTTGAAGTGCATCTTGGAGCGCGTTATCAACCTTACCCATATCTACACGAAGAAATGAGCGCTGCCTTTTCTTGCGCCAACCTTGTGCTTTCACGGGCTGGAGCCTCCACACTCGGTGAGCTGCCTTTTTATGGGCTTCCCGCCATCCTGGTACCCTACCCTTACGCCTGGCGCTATCAAAAGGTGAACGCCAACCACCTCACACAGTCCGGTGCCGCGCTGACCGTTGAAAATAATGAGCTTTCAGACAGGTTGGGCGCGCTGGTGGATGAATTGCTTTCTGACCCACAGCGCCTTACCGATATGGGCAAAAAGATGGGCGTGATGGCTGCCCCGGATGCAGCACGGAAAATTGCTGACCTCCTGGTTTTGCTCGCAGAGGAACAGGGCAAAGAAAGGCGCGCCTGATATGATCAGTCTGGACGTACTGCTCTGGGTGTTTATCGTTCTTTTCGCGCTTGTTGGCGCCATGCGCGGCTGGGCTAAAGAGCTGCTGGTAACTTTTAGCATCATCCTGGCCATGTTTTCGCTTACCGTGCTTGAAGCATTCCTGCCCTTTTTTAAAGAGACCATTCAACAATCCCAACCATCAACCGTCTTCTGGCTCAAAAGCGGCATCCTGATGGCGCTGGTCTTCTTTGGCTACCAGACGCCCAAGATTCCCAGGTTGGCTGAAAGCGAGCGCTTTATCCGTCATGTGCTTCAAGATACCATGCTGGGTGCTGTTCTTGGCGGTATAAATGGATACCTGATTTTTGGAACAGTTTGGTACTACCTGCATTCCACTGGTTATCCTTACCCATTTGTGCTGCCGCCCGACGCGCTCACGCAATCTGGACAAACTGCCCTGCGCTGGATCGAAAACCTTCCGCCCGCCTGGCTGATGACCACTCCAACCATTTATATCGCGGTCGCGGTTTGCTTTGTCTTCGTACTGGTGGTGTTCATATGATGAAGCGCATACACCTGATCGGTATTGGCGGTAGCGGCATGTCCTCCATTGCGCGTGTTTTGTTGGAGCAGGGTCTTACTGTGAGCGGCTCTGACCGCACCCTTTCTCCGCTTGCGCTTAACCTGCGCGCTGCCGGCGCGATCGTATATGAGGGGCACGATCCACAACATATCGAGGGTGTGGATATGGTGGTGCGTTCTTCCGCCATCGCTGATGATAACCCTGAAGTTGCCGCAGCCCTCGCATTGGGTATCCCTGTGCTCAAGCGCCAGGATTTCATGCGAGACCTGACCCGGGAGCGCCTGTGTATTGCGATTGCCGGTTCTCACGGAAAAACAACCACCTCCACAATGATGGCCTGGAGCCTGGTACAACTCGGGCTGGATCCCGGGTACATCCTCGGGGGCGTCTCCAGGAACCTCGCAAATAACGCGCACGCGGGCAGCGGGGAGTTATTCGTCGTTGAAGCGGATGAATACGACTATATGTTCCTCGGTCTCAACCCGGCGGTCATCCTCCTTACCAACGTCGAATATGACCATCCCGATTGCTTCCCGACAGCAGAAAAATACCAGGCGGCGTTTTCGCAGTTTGTTCACCAGCTTGAACCGGGTGGACTGCTCGTGACCAACGCCGATGACCATGGTGCAGCCGCGAAACGTCACGACATTCCCGAATCTGCCCGCGTAGTGACCTACGGGCTGAACGGGCCCGCCGATTATTCCGCCATTGATTGGCGCGTCAACGCCGCCGGTGGGTATGATTTTAAAATCAGTGCGCTTCAGATTCACGCCCCCGTAGCCCAGGTCAGTTTGGCTGTTCCCGGAATGCACAACGTTCGCAACGCTCTCGGTGTGCTTTCTGCACTTCACGCCCTCGGTTTCCCAGTGCAGCAGGCCGCGGACGCCCTCTCCTTTTATAGCGGCTCCAGCCGGCGCTTCGAGGTTATCGGTGAAGTAGCAGGCATCACAATTATTGATGACTATGCGCATCACCCCAGCAAGATAAGCGCCACACTCAGCGCTGCGCGTGTACGCTACCCCCGCCGTCGCCTTGTTGTCGTTTGGCAACCGCACACCTACTCTCGCACGCAGGCGCTGGAAAGTGATTTTATTCGCGCCTTTGATGATGCTGACCTGCTGGTGGTCACCGCCATCTATGCAGCGCGCGAACAGGCGCGTGCGTACAGCGCCGAGCAAATGGTTGAAAAAATGAAAGCTCCCTCTGTGAGTTATATCCCTCAAATTCCCGATGTGGTGGATTTTTTATTAAAGACGCTGCAAAAGGGAGATGTGTTGATTGTTCTGTCAGCCGGTGATGCTGACCAGGTTTGTCGTGAAGTGAGAACCCGTCTGCAGGAAAGGAAAGGTGAATAATGAACCCGCCCAGAAAAAATAGTTATGAGAATGTCAATCACGATTTTGATACGCCCCGCTACTTCTCTGAGTTCCCCCGTATTCAGGTGAAACGCCAGATCAACCAACCTGTGGCTGATTTTCGCGCTTTGAGCCTGCAAGACCGCGTGGAGTTGATGGAGAAGCTGATTGAAAGAGTGAGAGAACTCTAAGACAGGAGCATGACCGCGCCCATGGATGAGAAGGTACTTCTCAAACGTTTTGCCCAACGCCTGAAGAAGGATGTTCCTCTGGCGAACCTGACCACCGCCAAAGTGGGTGGTGCGGCGCGCTATTTCCTGAACGCGGTAAATGCAGCTCAACTCGCGGAAGATGTGGCCTTCCTGTGGGCTGAAGAAATCCCCTTCTTCATTCTGGGAAGCGGTTCCAACATCCTGGTAAGTGATGCCGGGGTCGATTGCGTGGTCATCCACAATAAAGCAAACCACATTCATCTGGTTGAAAAAGGCGATTCTTCGTATGTACAGGCTGAATCCGGCGCCATCCTCATCACCGCTGCCCGTCAGGCGGCGTTACGCGGGTACACCGGGCTGGAGTGGGCAACCACTATCCCCGGCACGGTCGGCGGAGCGGTTTACGGCAACGCCGGGGCGTATGGCGCTTCAATGCAGCAACATCTTCTCCTGGTAGATATCTTGCACCGTGGTAAGGGCTGCCTGTCGCTCAACACTGAGCAAATGGGTTATTCCTATCGTAGCAGCGCGCTCAAACGCGAACCGGGCATGGCTGTTATCCTCTCCGCCCGGCTTGCCATCAAAAAAGGCGACAAAGAAAGGATAAAAGAACTTATAAACGAATTTTCAGCCAGGAGGAAGCAAACCCAGCCTCCCGGCCCATGCATAGGCTCTACTTTCAAGAACCCCGCGGGTGATTCCGCCGGGCGCATCATTGATTCGCTCGGCCTCAAAGGCACCCGTGTGGGTGGCGTGCAGGTAAGCCCCGTGCACGCGAACTTTTTCGTCAACGAAGGCAGCGCCAGCGCCCGTGATTACTACGATCTGATTCATCTCGTGCAGCGAATCGTGGAAGAAAAAACCGGTATCAAACTGGAACCCGAATTTGAACTGATTGGTGACTGGAAGGAACAGGCATGACTGGGAAAATTCGCTTGGCAGTGATCTTCGGCGGTAGATCAGGTGAGCATGAAGTCTCCCTGATGAGCGCCCGCTCGCTTCTTGCCGTCCTTGATGCTGACCGTTACGCAATTACCCAAATTGGCGTCACTCCTGCTGGAAAATGGCTACATGGTGATGATGTGATTGGCCGCTTCGAAAAACACGATTACACCACGCTCTCACCGGTCGCCCTTCTGCCTGAGCCGCTCAATGGCGCGTTGTTCGCGGTAAAAAACGGGCAGATGGAGCGCCTGCCTGATATCGATGTAGTCTTCCCGCTCATTCATGGTACTTTCGGTGAAGACGGCACGCTGCAAGGCTTACTGGAACTGGCTGACCTGGCTTATGTTGGCGGCGGCGTGCTGGCGTCTGCGGTCGGTATGGATAAAAGCCTTTGCAAAGATGTGCTGCGCGCTCATCAAATTCCCGTGGTCGATTCGTTGCTCCTCAACCGCTCTTCCATTCGCACGGATATCAACGCCAGCATAGAACAAATCGAAGCCGACTTTGCTTACCCTGTCTTTGTGAAACCGGTCAATTTGGGCTCCTCGGTGGGAATTACCCGCTGCTCCAATCGCTCTGATTTAATGAAAGGATTATTGGAGGCGGCTCGTTTTGACCGCCGGATTCTGGTGGAGCGTGCCATTAACGCCCGTGAACTCGAAGTGAGCGTGCTGGGCAACGAGAACCCCATCGCCTCCGTTCCCGGAGAAATCCAACCGCAGGAAGATTTTTATACATATTCAGCCAAATACCTCACCAATCAGTCCCGCCTGATAATCCCGGCTGACCTGGACGAGGACACCAGTAGGCTGGTCAGCGACACCGCGGTCAGCGCCTTTCGCGCGATTGATGGCGCTGGGCTGGCGCGCGTGGACTTCTTGCTCGACCGCCAGACTGGAGAGGTTTTCGTCAGCGAAATCAATACCATTCCTGGTTTCACCGCCATCAGCATGTATCCAAAACTTTGGCAGGCAAGTGGCATTTCATATACCGAACTTATCAATCGCCTGGTCGAATTGGCGCTTGAGAGAAAACACGACCGCGATATCACCGTGCGTACCTACGGGAGAGATGGATGAACTGGTTAAAGAAAGGCGCCCAGATGAACCGTTCTGAAAAGCTGCGG
>JAAZNW010000117.1 GCA_012798065.1 Chloroflexota bacterium | reverse complement strand
GCCAAAGGTGAAAGAGCAGAAACGGTTGGTGGGACGATCAGGCATTAAGTTGGGTGGGGATGTGGAGATAGCAAGGGTGAAGTTCGAGGATGTGGGGAAGGAGTTGCCAACTTGGGATATTGAGGTTGAGGGGACGGGAAACTTTATTTGTGAAGGTTTTATAGTTCATAATTCTCGTTTGACCATGAAGTATCCGGCTTGTATCTTGGCTGGAAAAGGGGCTAAGGGTGAGACCCTGTCAATTGCTTGGGCAGGTGAAGGACAACATCAGGATGCTGGGGCGAAGATGATTCATTTGGCTCCCAAGACTAGCAGTCGGATTATTAGCAAGTCGATTAGTAAGGATGGAGGCAGGGCGAGCTATAGAGGTATGGTCCAGATGAGTAAGGGAGCGAGTGGAGCAAAATCTAAGGTAGTGTGTGATGCGTTAATTTTGGATGATAAAAGTAGATCTGACACTTACCCAGTAAATAGGATTTGGGAGAATGAAGTGAGCTTGGAACATGAGGCGACGGTGAGTAAGGTTGGAGAGGAACAGTTGTTTTATTTGATGAGTAGAGGCATATCAGAGCATGAGGCCGAGGCAATGATTGTTAATGGGTTTTTGGAACCAGTGATGAAGGAGATTCCATTTGAGTATGCAATAGAGATGAATAGGTTAGTTAATCTGGAGATGGAAGGGAGTGTGGGATGAGGCGAGTGGAGATAAGAAGACCAGGAGTGCGAAGGATCAATCTAAAGTATTTAAATGAAGGTGAGGAGAAGGAGTTGATAGTGTTGATTCGGGGAGAGGAACAGGGAGAGTATCAGTTGGATGTGGTGAGTGATCACAAGGTGGGTAGGACGTTTGGTAGAGTAATTGTAAGGGGAATAGCTAAAAATGGAGCTAGAGTGAAGGTGTCTGGTTTGATTAAAATAGCCAAGCAAGCTCAGGGAGTAGAGGATTTTTTGGAGATGAAGCTATTGGTATTGGACGGAAAATCGAGCGCGGTGGCTGAACCAAAATTGGAGATAATGGCTAATGAAGTAAAGGCTTCTCATGCTGCGACGGTGGGTAGAGTTGATGAAGAAGAGATGTTTTACTTATTGACGCGGGGAATTTGCAGGAAAAATGCGGAGAAAATGATTGTAGAAGGGTTTTTGGAAAAAAGTGTAGGTTGATGTATTGAGTCGTGATAGAATCTGGTCATGTTTGAGGTAGAGAAGATAAGAGAAGATTTTCCGATATTAAAAAGAGAGATTAATGGTTATCCTTTGGCCTATCTGGATAATGCGGCAACGACTCAAAAACCAAAACAGGTGATTGAGGCAATAGTTGATTATTACGAGAATCATAACGCTAATGTGCACAGGGGAATTCATACTTTGAGTGAGGAAGCGACGAGTATGGTTGAGAATGCACGTTTAAAGATTGCTAGATTTATAGGGAGTAATGATGAAAAAGAGATAATTTTTGTGCGCAA
Source organism: Chloroflexota bacterium (assembly GCA_012798065.1). Classification (GTDB taxonomy): domain Bacteria; phylum Chloroflexota; class Anaerolineae; order Anaerolineales; family Anaerolineaceae; genus UBA6107. The sequence continues at coordinate 1,364 of JAAZNW010000117.1, read as the reverse complement.
TGCAAGTGAGGCGATAAATCTGGTGATGTATAGCTGGGGAGAGAAAAATATTGGTAAAGGAGATGAGGTGGTGGTGTCTTTGATGGAACATCATTCTAACTTAGTAACTTGGCAGATGTTGTGCCAGAAAAAGGGAGCAGTATTGCGGGTGGTGGATGTAGATGGGGAGGGAGAAATAAGGGTGAGTGGTGGAGAGATGAGGGAGTTTCAGGGAGTGAGAGTAATGAGTTTAGAGCAGGCTTTGGGGGCGAAAACAAAACTGGTGGCGATAACAGCGGTCTCAAATGTTCTGGGAACAGTAAGCCCGCTTGAGAAAATCGTTAAGATGGTTCGGACAAAAACAAAGGCGAAGATTTTGATAGACGGTTCTCAGAGTGTGCCAGTGATGAAGACTGAGGTTGGGAAAATGGGAGTTGATTGGTTGGTGTTTTCTGGACATAAAATGTTGGGGCCAACGGGAATAGGAGTGTTGTGGGGCAGACGGGAGATACTTGAGGAGATGCCACCGTTTTTGTATGGCGGAGACATGATTGGACAGGTTGAGCTTGGCAAGAGTGAGTGGAACGAGTTGCCATGGAAATTTGAGGCGGGGACTCCAAATATGGCAGGAATGGTGGGACTGGGAGCGGCGGTAGATTATCTTGAAAGCCTAGGGATGAATGAGGTATGGAAGCATGAGCAGGAGTTGGTGGCTTATGCTTTAGAGAAAATAAAGGGTAAGGCAGAGGTGTATGGCGCGGGGGATTATAGAAAACGGGCGGGGGTGGTTACCTTCAACTTACCAGGTATACATGCTCATGATACGGCGCAGGTGTTGGATGGTTTTGGAATTGCGATTAGAAGCGGTCAGCATTGTGGAGCTCCGGTGGTGGAGAGTCTAGGAGAGATGGCAGTAGCGCGGGCGAGTGTTTATGTGTATAACACTAGGGCTGAGATTGATTACTTGATTGATAAGTTGGTTGAGGTTAAAAAAGTATTTCGGAAAAGATAATGGAGTACTCAGAAGAAATTATTGATAATGCCAGAAATCCAAGGAATTTTGGTGATCTTAAGGGGGCTAATAAAAGAAGTAAGCAGAGTAATGCAACGTGTGGAGATATGGTTGAGTTTTACGCTAAGGTGGATGGAGGAGTGATCAGAGATATTCGGTTTAAAGGGGTGGGGTGTGCATTATCAACGGCAGCAGCTTCAATGTTAAGTGATAAGGTTAAAGGCATGAAGGTTGATGAGGTGAGAGAGCTTGATGGGAAGGTGGTGGTTGAGTTAATGGGAGAGGTAAATCCAGCAAGAATGAAATGTGTGTTGTTGCCTTTGTCTGCGATTAGGGCATTGGTGGGGTGATGGCTGGCGGTGATATACTTAAG
>JAAZNW010000010.1 GCA_012798065.1 Chloroflexota bacterium | reverse complement strand
TTCCACTTGGCAATTACCACCGGGATGCGTATGGGGGAACTCTTTGGATTGAAATGGTCGGATATTCAATGGAATGCTGGTGTGGTACACGTGCAGCGACAGAAACAATATGTACCGGGACAAGGATGTACTTTTACTGAGCCCAAGACCAATGCTGGAAGAAGAACCATCAAATTAGGTGAAGGTTCACTGGATGTGTTACGGCACCACAAAGAATATCAAGCGATGCAAAGAGAACGGGCAGGGGATAGATGGCATGATATGGATCTGGTTTTCTCCAGTTCAGTGGGAACACCGGGAGACGCAAGCAACGTGCGTATAGATTTCAATCGCGTCCTGGAGCTAGCCGGTTTACCGAAAATGCGTTTCCACGATCTAAGGCACACTGCAGCATCGCTTTTGTTGAACAACAAAGTACCAGCCATTATCGTATCCAGCATGTTGGGTCACTCCAAGCCAAGCGTTACTTTGGATATTTACGCTCATGTGTTCCATGACATGCAGGGGGAAGCCGCTATAGTTATGGATAAACTGGTAACGCCAATCCTGGTTGAAATTCCACAAGTCATGACAAAAGTCCAAAAGAAGGACTGAAATGAATTGCACCTTAATGCACCTTAAATCAAAAACCCGAAAAATTTTCGGGTTTCGATCGGCATATGTGGCGGTGCATGATTTGTTTCCTAGTACATCTGGCGCCCCCGGCGCGGCTCGAACGCGCAACCTACTGATTCGAAGTCAGGCACTCTGTCCAATTGAGCTACGGGGGCTTCACCCTCATTATACCTTATTCACTTTGTTCCTCGCCGTTTTTGTTACAATGGGAGAGAGGTGTTTTCATGCCCAGGCTTATCCTTACTGAAAGACTGCCTATCAAGCTCTGGATCGATGTGATTGACGAAGGAGCGTTGGCGCAGGCGCGCAACCTCGCTAATCTGCCGTTTGCCTACAAGTGGATCGCGATCATGCCTGACTGCCACGAAGGTTACGGGATGCCCATCGGCGGCGTGTTGGCTGCGGATGGGATGATTGTGCCCAACGCGGTAGGGGTGGATATCGGCTGCGGGATGCTGGCAGCGCGCACCAGCCTCCATACGCTGGAAAAAGCTGCTCTCCAGCAAATTCGAAACCGCATTAAGCAGGACGTACCGCTGGGGTTTGAGCACCATAAGACCGCGCAACCCTGGACGGGGTTTGATCGCGCGCCGGATATCCCCATCATCCAGCAAGAGCTCGATAGCGCGCGCAGGCAGCTGGGCACACTGGGCAGCGGTAATCATTTCATTGAGATACAGCAGGGCAGCGATGGAAATATTTGGGTGATGATCCATTCCGGCAGTCGTAATTTCGGTCTTAAGACGGCGACCGCCTACCACCACACAGCCCGGGCGTTGTGTACCCGGATGGGTTACAGCCTGCCTGACCGGGATTTGGCATTTTTGCCTTTGGATACGCGCGAAGGGATGGATTATTTTACAGCCATGAACTACTGCTGCGAATTCGCCCGAGCCAACCGCGCACGAATGATGGAACAGGTAATGCAAATCCTCGCTGATGAGACAGCCGCGAACCGGCTGGAAGAAATCAATATCCATCACAATTACGCTGCTCTTGAACGGCACTACGGTCGTGAAGTGATGGTGCACCGCAAAGGGGCAACCAAAGCTTCTCTCAATTTACCGGGGATTATCCCCGGGTCAATGGGTTCCAACAGTTACATTGTCAAAGGACTGGGAAACCCGGAGAGCTTTGAGTCTTGCGCGCACGGTGCCGGCCGGCGTATGGGGCGCAAGCAGGCGCAGCGTTCGCTTGACCTGGCAGAGGAACAAAAGAAAATGGAAGGCGTGGCGCACGACCTGCGAACGCGGAACTCGTTAGATGAAGCCCCAGGGGCTTATAAGGACATCGACGAAGTGATGCGCCTGCAGCAAGACCTGGTAAGCATCACGGTCACGCTCACGCCACTGGGTTCTATAAAAGGGTAAGCGCTGATTTCAATAGGGCGATCATTCCCAGTCAGCCAGCGCTTGTACTAATTTCGGGTTGAACAACCCGTCTCCATAATCACCCAGCATGCTCAGGTCACTGAAGATGAGCACTGTACCGGTCCCCACCTTGAGCTTGGCTATGTGCGCCCGGCTGCGGCTGCCTGCCAGAACCTCGCCTGAAGTGACTGCAAAGGTCACTGCGCTTTGCGGGTTGAGATTGACCATCGATACCTGCTGAAGCCAGCCATCCGCTGTGACGGCTGCCGTGGCTTCATCCACCCCAGCCGTGGTGAAGTTCACTCCCCACTGGTTGGTCAGGACGTTCAGGTCGGACCAATCTTCATTCGGCTCGGCAATCCGGTTGAAGAGCTTCAGGCGGTTCGCGCTGTTGACAACCAGCAACTTACCGCCCTGCTCCACATATTCATTGAGAATCGCTGCTTCGACAGCTGTCCAACCCGTATCATACGCCGCAGGGTACGCATCGGTGAGCGGGTAATCGTAAGCTGGAAGCGCCACCACCAGGTCTGCCCCGCTGATATGCTGTGTGGTCAACGGTTCGCCATAGGGGATGACGGTGATGCCATACCCGGCGCGGATTAAGGACTTGCTGAATCTTGATAACCCGCTGGGCGTCATATGCGGGGCTTCTGTGTGATTGGCAAGAAAAACCGCCTGTTTCTGCGGGTCGTGCTGCACAAAATCGATCTGCGCGTTCCCGCTAAGCGCGGCAGCCAACGCCAACCTGGCCATATCCCGCAGCTCGGCTTCCATATCCCGCGCCAGCTCCACCGTATCGTAAGGGTCGTGCAGATGACCTGAGACCCAAACCCCACCGGGGTAGTTCTCCATTTCCATGGACTGATAAATAAGATTGGTATTGGGAATGTTGAAGGCGCTGAGGCTGCCGTTATCTGAAGCGAATTCGTAAAAAATGGATTTCAGCTCCAATCCAAGCTCTGCGCCTGTTTCATCCATAAAGGTTTTGAAGGGATCGGTGTTCAGGTCGGAGGTGCTGATGTGGCTGTACATGGGCATAATGCTGGCGGGCAGTCCATCGAGCGGGCGCGTCAGGCAATCAATCTGGATGTTCGCCTGCAGTTTGCCAAGCAGGTCAGAATGCGTAGTGGTGAAGGAGGTAGACCCGTACAACCCTGCTTCTTCGCTGCCGAACCAGGCGAAAAACAGGTCGTTCTCAGGTTGGATCTTCAAGTCGTTGAGCACAGTGAGAATTTCAAGCAGAATGACCGAGCCGCTGCCATTGTCCAGGGCGCCGGGGGAATTTGGGCTGTCGATATGGGCTGAAAGCAGGATCGGCTTATCTGCATATTTACCGGGGATGCGCACCACAAGATTACCGGATGGAGCGGGGTTGAGCACATCTGTATCCCAAATGACGCGCGCCTGAGAGATTGCGTTCATTTCATCCCAATCATGGATTCCCAACGGGAAGAGGTTTTCGAACTCAATAAACAGGAGAGGAAGGGCGTCCGGGCCCTCCACGCGCTGCAGCACGCCGCCACCATCCCCGGCGAAGGTTCCGTGTGTTTGCCCACCAGTGTTGGAGAACCTGGTGATCAACACAATGGCAGCGGGGTTCAATCTCAGCAGAGAGAGGGCGTTGCTCAGCGCCTGGGGGTTCTCTGTATCGACCAGCGCGTAATCAACCAGGAAGACCTTGTTTTGATAACTCGTTTTTTCCAGGCTGTTCAGCGTGGCGGCATCTGGAATAAGCAGCGGGAAACCCGTGACTTCAACAGGGTCTTCATAAGGTGGATTAAAAAAGCCATCAGAGTCCATGCGCAAGGCTGCAGCGGGGTTGTCGCGGCTGCCGCGGGTTGCGTCAGCGGGAACCTCATAGGTATGCGCTCCCAAAGTCAAGAAAAGAGAGGATTGATGAACTTCGGTCCCCAGGAAGATGTTGAACCGCTCTCTTTCGGATGACATTCCCAGGCTCGTGAGCCATTCCAATTCCGTAAGCCTGGATTCCAGGTAGTCGAAGGCTTCTTTTTCCCCGGTGGTACCCGCGCCGCGCCAGCCTGAATGCGGCTGGATGCGGGTAAGTTCTGTGAGGCGCGCGAACATGCGTTCAGTAGAAATGGCTGCCAGGGCGTTTTGTTTTGTATAAACTTCCACTAAGGCAGGTCCAATCCCGTCTGGAACGCCAAGCGCAGGTTCTGTCGAGGAAGGGATTGTGGCATCGAGCTGTTGTGGTTGCCCACTGCGGTCCGCGCTTGTTTTGTTGCGGGTGTTGATCATAGAAACCAAGAGCAAGGTTTCGGCAACGGCTGCCATCAGGAAGCCAAGGACCAGGATAATGACCAGTTTTTTGCGTTGCACGCAAACCTCCTTCAAAAAGGCGTGATGAAGACGATGAAGGATGGTGTGAATTACTTCCCTGCCAGGGCTTTGAGAAACCCTGCTACAGTAAAGGTTTGACCGGTCAAGAGGTTTTGAGCCTTAAAAAGCGAAGCACTGGCACGCACCAGGAACACAGCGGTAAGCGCTAGTAATAACAGGGCCAGGCTCGCCTGCCAGAACGGCACCTGCGTGGCGGAAAGCCGGGTCATCATGCTTACAGGAGCAGTGAGCGGGAACATGCTGAGAAATACGGAGAGCGGGCTGTTTGGGGTGTTAATCAGCGCGCTGATGAACACGAGTGGGATGATCATTGGCAGGATGACCACGGTGGTTAATTGTGATCCCTCGCGCAAGTTGGGAACAAGCGCGCCGATACCCGCCATGAGACTGGCAAAAACCGCGTACCCGAAAATGAAAAACAGCACGCCCCAGGCCATTATCGACAATGGCAGCTGAAACGCTGCGCTGAGCGCAAAAGCGCGACCAGAGTAACGCAGCATCAGCAGCCCCGCGCCCAGCCACACCACCGTTTGCAGCAACCCTGTCAACCCCAGGGCGATGATCTTGCCGGTGAGTACCTGGCTGGGGGTGAGTGAGGTCAACAAGATTTCCATTACCCGGTTTTGTTTTTCAGTGCTGATACTGTTTAACAGCAGCGAGGAAGAGGTGAGAATGACGATATAAAAAAGAAAGGTGATGATGTACGGTAAAAAGAATGTGAGCCAGTGGTCACTATCTCGTTGTTCCTGGTTAGAAAGGCTCACTTCGATAGCGTTGATGGGGTCCTGCAGCCTGTAAGCCAGGGCAGGATTACCGCCGCTGAGGTTGAAGGCGATGAGGGACTTAATCGAGGAAGACTGCTGCGTGCTTCCCATCGGGTTAAAATCCGGACGGATATAGAAAACATCACCTTTCTCCAGGTAATCATCGGGAACGATGAAATAAGCGCTGATGAGTCCCGCGTTGAGCGCAGCCCGCGCGTCTTCTTCCGTGTTGTAGCGGATAAGCGCATTGGCAATCTCATCCGGTATCTCTTTCATCAGCCCGCTATTATCCACGAAACCTTCAGCTGAAGACAGCGACGCGGGAACAAACAAATTTTCCAGCATTGCGCTGGTGTCCTGCCCAGATTTCTGCAGACCTGATATCACCAGCAAAATGATAAAACTGGTAAGGGGCAATAAAACCAAAGTGATCAGGAAGGATTTGCGGGTAAGAGCAGTGATGAGTTCGTTCTTTAATATCAGAAGGGTCTTTTTCATGGTTTACTTCCGCTCTTGGAGAAGGCTTCGCGCAGGCGTACGCGTTTTCCATAACGCAGCATTCCCAGGCGGAAGATTCTCCCGGAAAGCCAGAGCGCAAAGGCGGCCAGCAGGCACAGCAGGGTGATAGATAAGATTATTTGCCATTGAGGTACGGTGGTGAACGCCGCGCGGAAAGGCAGCGCGATTGGCGCTGTTACCGGGAAAAGGCTCATTGCAACCGAAAGCGCGCCGTTGGGGTTGAACATAAAAACGTTCGTGAACCATAACGGGATAACGATGGGAATGGTGAACCAACCGGTTATTTGTTGCGCTTCGCGGGGATCCGTCGCTGTCGCGCCTATCGCTCCCATGAATGCTGCAACCATCACGAAAGCCGGTAAAAATGTGGCAGCGATGAGCAGTATGCCTGCAGGATCCACCCGTGGCGTGAATTTTACCGGGAACACAGTGGGCAATAACTTCAGCGCGATAATGGCGAAAATGAACCAGGTGAACAGCTGGGTCAGGCCAACCAGCAGATTGCCCAGCACTTTACCTGCCATAAGTTGACCCGGCGATATGGAGGTCACGATGATCTCCATGGTGCGGTTTTCTTTTTCCGCCACCACTGCCTGCAGCAGGTAATTACCGCTGATGTTGACCGCGATAACAAAGAGAACCCCTGCCAGTATGGGCATGAGGATGGAAACCCAATCATCGGCGGCCATTTCCCGCGCGCCGTCCAGCGAACGGATGATGAGGTTGGGTCCTTCGCGTAAACGTTCAGCGAGTACCGGCGGCTGATCTTTAACCAGGTTATGCACCAGGAAGTCGCCGAAGTCATGCTCAGCGTTAGCCCCGGTTTTCTCGGTGGTGACCATGATTACTTCACCACTGTTAAAGTAATTGTCAGTAAGAAGGAAGTAAGCCTGAATCGAACCATCGCGCAGCGCTTGCTCGGCGCTGGATTCATCTTCAAAGGGAAGCGAATGAACGGGCGGGAATGGTTGCTTTTTCTTCAGCGGCACCTGCTGGACGTTGCCCATGACATGGTTTAGATCAATGAAGCCAACAGGAGCCGGGTTATGTTCCAGCCAGACTGAAACAAAGCCCACCAGAACCATCAGCACCACAAACAACGGCATGCTGAGGATACCGAAAATGAACCCTTTTTTCTTTACATGCGTGGCGTATTCATTGCGAAACACCAGCCAGGTTTTGTTCATTTTCATTCGCTTTCGTGGTTGACCACCTGGATAAATATTTCATCCAGTGACGGCAGAGCAATTTCAAAATGCTCGAGGATGATCCCCTGGTGGATGAGGGTGTTCAATACCTCCTGCGGGGTTTTTCCATTCTCGAGTTTTAACAAAGTGCTGCTGTTGTGCGGGCGGATCTCCTGCACACCGGGGATGGCAGACGGCAGCGAGTTTACCGCGCGAACGAGCACGCCATCAGAAGCGAACCGGCGGCGAATTTCCGTCAACCCGCCATATAAGACAGTTTCTCCCGCATTGATCAGCGCGATTCGGTCCGCCAGTTCTTCCACCTGATGCATCTGGTGGGTGCACATGACGATGGTCGTGCCGCGGTGACGTTCTTCTTTGAGCAGGTCTTTCACCATCTGCGTGTTCACCGGGTCGAGCGCGCTGAAGGGTTCATCGATGATCACTACTTCAGGTTTGTGCACCAGCGTGGTGATCAACTGGGCTTTTTGCTGCATACCCTTGCTGAGCTCTTTAACCTTCTTCTTCCGCGCATCAGCCAGGTCGAACTTTTCCAGATAGTCATTGATGCGCCCCCGGGCCTCGCTTTCTTCGAGCCCTTTCAGAGTGGCGAGATAAACAAGACAGCGTTCCAGTTGAATATCCTGGTAAAGCCCGCGTTCTTCAGGCAGATAACCGATACGATTTTTCTTTTCTTCAGTCATGGCACCGCCCAGTATGCTCACTGTTCCGGAGTCCGCTTTAAAAATATCCAGCATGATACGGATGGAGGTGGTCTTACCTGCGCCGTTTGGTCCGAGCAGACCAAAGATTTCGCCAGGGTTGACTTCGAAGGAGACGTTTTTTACCGCCTGGAGGTTGCCGAAAGTCTTAGAAATGCGGTCAACGATAATGTTGGGCATCATGTTCCTTTCTGTTTATTGTTGTGATTATAACAAAACCGGTCTTCCTTACCATATACGATGGAAGACCGGTGCAGGTTTTTGATTTGTCAAGCTTATTCTTTGGTGTACGGCACTCCATCCGCCGCGGGAACGTGCCCCTTGCCGACAAACCCGGCGAGGACGATCATGGTGATCACATAAGGCGCGGTGGACATCAATGTAGAGGGGATGGCGCTGCCCAGCAAAGACAGCTTTGAGCCCAAAGAATCGGCAAAGCCAAAAAGGATGCCCGCTCCAAGCGCACCGATGGGGGTGTAGTTACCAAAGATCATGGCGGCCAAGCCGATAAAGCCTTTCCCCGCGGTCATGCCTTCCTCGAAACGCCCAACAGACCCCAGGGTGAAAAACGCCCCAGCCATCCCAGCCACCATCCCGCCCAACAATACCGACATGTAGCGGGTTCTGATAACGTTGATGCCCAGTGTATCGGCTGCCTTGGGATGCTCGCCCACACTGCGCACGCGCAACCCCCAGCGAGTGGAGAAGAGCGCCACCTGTAGAATAATAAGCAGTGCGAACATCAGGTAGACAAAAAAGTTCGTGTTAAACAGAATCGGACCAATTAATGGGATTTCCGCCAGACCGGGGATTTCAATTCGGGTGAACATGGCAGGGTTGTTCAGCTCTTGCCTGGTTTGCAGGAACTTTTGAGAAAGAAAAGCGGTCATACCCGCGGAGAACATATTAATCACCGTGCCAGAAATGATCTGGTCAATCTTATACTTGATCGACAGGACCGCGTGCAGGGCTGCCAGTAAAACCGCAGAAAGAACGCCGAAGAATAAACCGAGCCATGCGCTATGCGTGAGGCTGCCCATCAAGGCTCCTACCATGGCAGACATTAGCATCATGCCCTCAATGGCGATGTTGACCACGCCTGAGCGCTCGCATAAGATACCAGAGAAGGAACCCATGGTGATAGGCACAGCCAGCTGTACTGCGCTGGAAAGCATACCAGCGAGGTTTAAGGATTTATCAGCCGCTTGCCAGGTGAGGAAACTGAAAATGAAGAACAAGAACACCAATCCAACCATGAGATTGGTGATTTTCCCGAACCCGCGTATCAACTGAAAAAGTCCGATCACCAGGCTGAGCGCAGCGAGCAGGTACAGCGTAAGTTGGCTGGGAATTACCCAGTTGCCCATCTGACCAGTGGTGATCCCGCCCGGGGTCATGACAAAAGTGGTGATGCTGCCCGCAGAGACGGTTCTGGCAAAGACGGCAAAGATAAACAAGGCAACTAAAACTTCGACAACACCGGTGCTGATCTTACGGGCAGGGGAGATATCAGAAATGCGGACACGTTGGATGGAAGTTGATGTGGCTGCCATTATTTAACTCCTCCCCAACCGCTGAGCATGATGGCAGCGGCCTCCACTTTTGGTTGTTTAAGCCGATAGACTGACCGAATGATCGCAGGAGCGGCGACGAAAATAAGGATGACTGCCTGCAGGATGGTGACGATATCAATGGGAATAGTGGAGACCACCATCATCTTGGTGGCGCCATTCTTAAGCACGCCAAATAAAAGGGCAGCGAAGATGACACCAACCGGGTGACTGTTGCCAAGCAGCGCCAGGGCGATGCTGTCAAAACCATAACCAGCCGAGAGACCGATAGCCATGCTGCGGTTCACCGCCAAAACTTCATTGGCGCCTGCCATACCGGCGAGCGCACCGGAGGCAGCCATACCGATAATGGTGGTGGCGATAATGTTCATCCCCGCGTACTTGGCGGCGCGCGGATTGGTGCCCACCGTGCGCAGGTTCAATCCCAAGGTTGTTTTAAACAACACCCACCAAACCAGCGCAGCGAATGCCAGCGCAATGAAGAACCCCAGGTGGAAACGGATAGGCGTCTTGAAGAACTGGGGAATCTGGGCGGATTTCTCGATTATCGGGCTTACGGGCATACCACCGGTGCCCGGGCGAGACATGGGGCCAGTGAGCAGGAAGGTGGTGAACCGATAGGCGATATAGTTCATCATAATACAGTTGATGACTTCGTGACCGCCGGTGGTGGCTTTGAGCAACCCGGGTACCATCCCCCAGAGAGCGCCGCCCAATGCCCCAGCCAGGAAAGCCAGCGGCATATGGATGTAAGGCGGTAGACCGGTGAGCGAGTAACCCACAAAGGTAGCCGCGGCAGCACCGATGAACAACTGCCCTTCAACGCCAATATTGAACAGGCCGGCTCTGAACCCTAAGGCGCAGGCCAGTCCGGCGAAGATGTAAGGCGTGCTCTGAACCAGGCTTTCAAGAATCGGATTGATGGCGTTTCTGAAATCCAGCGCGTCGCCGTAGAGGAGGGCTTGGACAATCTCCACCGGATTTCCCAGTGAACCGGTGATGAGCGCGAGGTAAGCTTCTCCCACCTCTGCGAACGCGGTACCCAGGCCTTTCCACAGGCTGACTTTGAACGCGTCATAGACATCGAAGCTGGTCGCCATGATGAGAACCGCGCCAATGATCAATCCAGTCAGGATAGCCAGCGCAGGGATCTGCAGTATCTTCCAGATACCGCGCTTCTGGCGCTTTTCTTTTGGTTCTCCACCTGTCAGTTCTTCCAGAATGGTCTTGCCGATATCTTGTTTCTCTAAGTCTTTTTTACCCAAGGATGCACCTCGTTAAAAAGTGGTTTCTACAACCCTCTGCCCCTGCGGTTTTTCAATTTTGTCAGGGACGATACCGGCCATCAACAACCCTAAAGTTTCTTTGGCTACTTCCTCGGCTTCAAGGAGGGCGATAATCTTGCCACGGTACATCACCGCGATGCGGTCTGAAAGTTCAATCACTTCATCGAGTTCAGGTGAAACCAGCAGAACCGCGCAGCCTTCATCTCTTTTCTGTACGATGCGCTTATGGATGTATTCAATGGAACCCACGTCCAGACCACGGGTTGGTTGAGACGCGACCAGCAATTCGATGGGGCGCGATAGCTCACGAGCGATGATCACTTTTTGCTGGTTTCCCCCCGAAAGACTGCCAACAGTAGTTAAAGAGCTGGGGGTGCGGATGTCGAAGTCTTGCACCAGCTTTTCGGAATTTTCAAGAATTTTTTCATATTGCAGCACTACGCCGCGCGAAAAAGGTTCTTTGTAATAGGTGCACAGCACCAGGTTCTCCGCTACAGGGAAAGGCAGCACCAATCCATCAGCCTGGCGGTCTTCAGGCACATGGGCAGAGCCCAGTTCGGTGATTTTTCTCGGAGGTTCATTCAGAATGCTCTGTCCTTTAAACTTAATCTCGCCGGATACTGATTTTCTCAGTCCGGTGATGGCTTCTACAAGCTCGGTCTGACCATTCCCCTGCACCCCGGCGATGCCCAGGATCTGACCGGCGTGAACCTCAAAGGATACTTTATCCACCATCACCTGTTTGAACTGGTCAGTCACCACCAGGTCTTTTATTGAAAGAATCACATCACCGGGTTTTTTGATATCTTTTTCCACCACCAGGTTGACTTCGCGCCCAACCATCATTTCTGCCAGTTTGTTGCGGTTCGCTTGTTTGGGATCCGCCTCTCCTACCACCGCGCCGCGACGGATGACCATGATACGGTCTGCCACATCTAAAACTTCGCGTAATTTATGGGTGATAAAGATGATGGACTTGCCCTGTTTTACTAAGGAACGCATGATGACGAAGAGGTCATCCGCTTCCTGTGGGGTCAGTACAGCGGTGGGCTCGTCAAAGATGAGGATATTGGCTTCGCGGTACAAGAGCTTAATGATTTCTACGCGCTGCTGCACGCCGACAGGCAGGTCTTTGACATAATCATTGGGGTCAACCTCCAGTTTGTATTGACTGGAGATTTCCATAATCTTCGCGGCTGTCTTGGGCCGGTCAAGGAAATCACCGGCTTTCACTGGCTCAGAACCCAACATCACGTTTTCAGTTACAGTAAACACCGGTATGAGCATAAAGTGCTGGTGAACCATACCGATACCAGCATTGATGGCATCAGTTGGTGAATGAATGGTTATCTTTTCGCCATTCACCAAAATCTCGCCTTCATCTGGCTGATACAACCCGTAGAGAATGTTCATCAAGGTGGTTTTACCCGCGCCGTTTTCGCCCAGCAACGCCAATATCTCGCCCTGATTCAAGGTGAGGTCGATGTGGTCATTTGCCAGAACGCCGGGAAACTGTTTTGTAATTCCTTTGAGTTGAAGAATCGGAGCCATGTATGCACCACTTGTTCAGAGGGGATTTTGATTATTGTATCACAGGCGTCTCAAACTCAGAAATTAAAAAAAGCTGGAGCGTAAAACTCCAGCTTTTTCTCACATGTACGCGAATTACTGCTTGAAGGCGGGGTTCATCTGGATTTCGCCGGAGAGGATGCCAGCTTTAATCCCTTCGAGTTCGGCTTTCAGCTCAGCGGAAACCTGACCGTCGAAGTTATGGAACGGTGCGATACCTACACCACCATTGGCCAGAGTACCGACAATGGAACCGCCCTTGAAAGTGCCATCTTTGGCGGCTTTGATCGCGTCTAAAGTGGTCACGTCCATCAATTTCATCACGGAGGTAAAGATGATGTCAGTGTAGTCAGGCGCGGTTAGGAACCAGTCGGAATCAACACCGATGATCAAGGCGTTACCGCGGGCTTTCACTGCTGCGGCGGCGCCCAGCCCAACAGGTCCGGCAACCGGCATAATGATGTCAGCGCCTTCATCCATCAGAGATACAGCCATATCGCTGCCTTTCTGCTGGTCGCTGAAGTCATTGGTGAAGAGCCCGGTCTGTGCGTCTGCATCCCAGCCGAGGGTCTCTACTGAAGTACCGTGCACTTCATTGTAGTGGCGGACGCCGCGCGCGAAGCCATCCATGAAGATGGTCACAGTTGGAATCTGCATTCCACCGAAGGTGCCGACCTTACCGGTCTTGGTGAAACCAGCCGCGGCGTAACCAGCCAGGAATGCGGCTTCATCAGTCTGGAAAGCCTGGGCCAAGACATTGGGGATTACGGGATCATAGGCAAAATCAACAATGGAGAACTTCTGATTGGGATTGGCCTCAGCCGCTGCCTTGGTGGCATCGCACAGTAGGAAACCAACGGTGATGATGATGTCGCATTTCTCAGCGATGAAGGCGTTGATGTTCTTCTCGAAATCAGCGATTTCTTTTGATTCCAAATACTTGGCTTCAATATCCAGCTTTTCTTTGGCATCTACCGCGCCCTTCCATGCGGTCGCGTTGAAGGATTTGTCATCCACGCCACCGGTATCGGTGACTTCGCAGGCTTTAAATTTTGCCGGTCCGGCTGTTTTCGCGCACGCGCTCAACACAAAAACGGCAATTAGAAGCACTGACATGACGAGCATTACTTTTTTAGACATTTTTTCTCCTCCTGCAGGGTTGTTGGATGTGCGGGGGACTGCCCCGTCTATTAATTGAGTATACCGATATTTGCCCTTCAATGCAAGTTATCCCAGCCATGAAAAATGCCATGAAAAATTCCTGATGGGGAGGTATTTTCATTCTGGCACCGTTTATTCGCTGGTGGAGGAGGATGCGCCAACACCTGCATCCAGCTTCATTTTTTCTTCGTGCGCGCGGTCTTTTACCTTCAGCATGGATAAGAACGCCAGGAACAGAAAGACCGCGCCAAAGATAAAGAGCACTTTGTAGTTGAAGTGTATTCTTTCAACCAGCAGCCCGCCCAGGGTTGGTCCGAGCACGGCTGCGGTTTGTGAGAAGAAATAATAAAGACCGGTATACGCGCCAATGCGTTTTTCATCTCCATGGTCGTACACCAGCGGGAGGCTGTTGACGTTGACCCAGGACCAGAAGAACCCTACCAGCACCAGGATGATAATGAAGGAGATGAGCCCTTTCACCAGGAAGAAACTGATGAGAAAGATGAGCGTGAGCGCGAACACGCCATAGAGGATGGTCCTCTTACGACCCAACCTGCCAGCGAGAATTCCTGAAGGAATGCAGAAAGCCAGGAAAGAAAGATTGGCAATTGAAGCCACGATCGAAGCCTTGCCAGGGGCAATGCCCAGATCGAAGACCGCGAAGGAAGACAACCCCGTTTCAATGGCGTTAAAGCCGGTGAACCAGCAGAAGATGGCCAGTAGAATGAAAAGCGCTGATTTATCCTGGTTGCTGAAGACCGCTTTAAGGTTGGGCACCAATCCCTTCACCGCGCCGCTGCTGTCCTCATCTTCGGTGTGCTTTCCCAGGCGTTCTTTGGGTTCTTTTACCCAGATCAACACCGCGGCCAACGCCACGGTCATGGCGACCGCGCCGGCGACGAAGGGACCCATCCTGCCAAAGGCGTTGAAGATCAGCCCTCCCAGTACGTACGATAGGACACCGGCGGCACCGCCCATCAGGTTGATGACGCCGTTCGCCTTGCTGCGCTGCTCTGGCAGGAACAGGTCGCCCAGCCATGAAACAACCGGAGAGCGGAAAAGTGCCATGCCGACATTGGTGACCATGATGAACACCGCCACCGCCAGCACTGATTGCGCCAACGGAATTGAAATAAAGCCCACGAGCGCGATGGGTAAACCCAGTAGAATCCACGGTTTTCGCCGACCGAAACGATTCCAGGTGTGATCGCTGCGATTCCCCACCCATGGCTGTACAAAGATGTTGATGATATTGTCCCAGGTCATGATGAACATGGCGAGCGCTGGGCCAATGCCAAAACCGACAAAATTGGGGATGTTGGTTTTAAATCCGGGATTACCCGCCTGCAGGATCAGCGGCACCCATTGATTGAAGATTGGCCATAAAATGCTGATGCCAAAAAAACCAAACCCTACCAGAAACGTACGACCCCATGGAAACTTCTTTTTCTCCATCTCTTACTCCTTTGTTTTTGTGGTAGATTGAACCTTGGATTCACCATTTAACAGGTCTGGACGGTGCTTTTGGGTGCGCAACAGGGATTGTTCTCGGCGCCATTTGGCGACCAGGGCGTGATTGCCAGAGATAAGCACTTCTGGTACGCGCCAACCACGGAATTCTTCTGGGCGGGTGTAGTGCGGGTACTCCAGGAGACCATTGCCAAAACTATCTTCCTCGGCTCCGTCAGGGTCACCCAGCACGCCGGGAATAAAGCGGGATACCGCGTCGATGAGCACCAACGCTGGCAGCTCGCCACCGGTGAGCACATAATCCCCAATCGAGATCTGTTCAGTCACCAGATGCTCAATCACGCGCTCGTCAACCCCTTCGTATCGTCCGCACAATAACCCCAGTCGAGGTTGTTGCGCCAGCTCGCGCGCGATGGCGGTAGTGAAAGGTTTTCCCTGCGGAGAGAGGTAGAGCAGCGGGCAAGATGGTGGGGCTCCCAGGACGGACTCAACAGCAGCGAAGATAGGTTCCACTTTCATCACCATACCACCACCGCCACCATAGGGGGCATCATCGGTCACATGGTGCCGGTCAAAGGTCCAGTCGCGGATGTTGTGCAGCGCGACTTTAATGAGGTCATTTTGTTGGGCGCGCTGCAGGATGCTTGAATCGAGGTAAGGCCGCAGAACCCCTGGAAAGAGAGTAAAGACATCGAATTGCATGGCTTCATTCTAGCAAAGAAGCGCGAACACAGGCAAGCCGTTTTCTTTATGAAAAATGGCGCATCAGGATGAAAGAAATGAGCTCGATGGTGAGCGGACCGATAGGTAACCTTGCTATTTGTCCCTGTATGGGAGCCAAGTGGACAGGAGAAGTGAAGCCCTGCCCAGGTAACCAAAGAAGCTTAATTGCGATTATAAAGAACAGCGAGGGGGGGCTTCCGGTCATCTTGACGCTGCTGGTTTCACTTGGTAAGATGAATTCCATGTATATCAAGGGCAGCAAGTGGAGCATGCAGAAAAAGAAACGCAGGTCGAACCCATTCCGCGTGATCCTGTTGATCGTATTGATCGCCGCGGCCATCTACTTTGACCTCATGATTGTGCCTACTATCCCGCAGTTTTTTCTGCCTACGCCCACGCCTACCCGCGCGCCCGAATCCATCACCTCAGACGCGAAAGGGTTGGAGGCTGAAGGGAAATACCCTCTGGCCATCGTAGCTTATAAAGACGCGGTCAGAGCTGACCCGCGCAACCCGCATAACTTCATTGCACTGGCGCGCTTGAACATTTATACCGGAAATTATGAAGAAGCCGTCACCGATGCGGAAAATGCCTTATTGCTTAACCCGAACAACGACGAGGCGATGGCGCTGCGCGGCTGGGCGATTGGGTTGACGGGAGACTATGTGCGCGGCACGGGCATCCTGCAAGAGGCTATTGCTGCGAACCCTGATTACGCCGCGGCGTATGCCTACCTGGCGGAGATTTACACCTATATGCTGCAGGCAGGACAGGGAGACCTGCAGACCCTGGACAATGCCATAAATGCCTCGCGCCGCGCGGAGGAACTGGCGCCGGGCACCCTGGAAACACACCGTGGTCGTGGAATGGTGCTTGAATACACCTCGAATTTTAAAGAAGCCGTGGCAGAATTTGAGGCGGCGGTAGCTTTGAATCCGAACATCGCTGATCTGCACCTTGGTCTGGGGCGCAATTATTTCAACATCCAGGAATATGACGATGCCATCACTGAATTTGGCCGGGCAAACGCTTTGAACCCCAGGGATCCGACCCCTGAATCTTTAATCGCTCGAACTTACGCTTTGAATGGCGATTACCAGAAAGCTATTCAATACGGCGAGGCGGCGATTATGGATGAGCCACAGAATGCGCGACTATATGGCAACCTGGGACTGATCTACAGCAGCGCGAAGCAGTACCTTGACGCGATCGATATGCTGCGAATCGCGGTGCGTGGCGGGGTATCTTCCGATGGCGCTCCGGTTGAGGGCATCCCAATGGATTATGGCCGGGTGGCGCAGTATTATTACACTTATGGGCTCGCCCTGGCGAGGGTGGGGCAATGCGGCGAAGCGCTGGAAATTTCTCAGGCGGTTCAGATGGGGCTGCGCAATGATGACATCGCTGTTTTCAATGCTGAAGAAATGGTCAATATCTGCGAGCGCCTCGCCCGTGAAGGTAAATCTGATATCGCGGCAACGGCCACACCTGCTGTGACAACCCCAACGGTAGAAGCCGCGCCCTGACCATTGGGTATGACGGGCAATCGCAACTATGATCGACTATAGCGGAAAACGCGCTTTATTCGGCCATCCAAGAAAAAGATCCAACCCAATTTGGATATTCACCCTGCTGATGTTGATACTGGCGGGCCTGTTTGTGATTCAGGCAGTGCGTGATGGACGCATCGCCCCCATCTTACAAATCATACCAACGCCAACCCGTAGCCTGAATTCTTACGTGCAAGAAGGGGAAACTCATTTTCAGGCGGGGAACCTGGAGAAAGCGATCGAGGCTTACCGCTACGCCATTGCCATCGACCCTGAAGACGCCGACCTGAGGGCCGAGCTGGCGCGCATCCAGGTTTACTCAACTTCGCAAATCACGGTTGATGCGCGCAAAAGAGAGCGCCTGGAAGAGGCGCTGGCGACCATTGAAGAAGGGTTGGCAATCAGCCCGCAAAACAGTAACCTGTACGCGGTTAAAGCCTTTGCGTTAGATTGGTACGGCTCTTCAGGGGCAGCAGGAGAAGCCTCGCAGGAGTACCTGGTCAAAGGGGAACAAGCCGCCACAGAAGCGCTGCAATATGATAATACCAACGCGTTGGCGCTGGCTTATTACGCAGAATTATTGATTGATCAGTTGAAGTATTCACAAGCGCAACAGTACATCACCCAGGCGCTGGAGCGGGATGACACCCTTATGGATGTGCACCGGGTGAACGGCAATGTGCAGGAAGCCAGCGCGAACTATACTCAGGCGATCGAAGAGTATAAGAAAGCCATCCAAATTACCCCGAACCTGAACTTCCTGTATTTGTCATTGGGCGCGAATTACCGCCAACTAGCTAACATGACGGGAATCACAACCGAACAGAACTACTATTTTGGGCTGGCGTTGGAAGCTTTTGCCAAGGCTGTGGCGATCAACGACCAGTTAGGCGTCAGGGATCCCATTCCGCTCATCTCCATTGCCAATACATATGTCCAGCAGGGCGAATTTTTCGCCGCGGCGCGTAACATGCTGCGCGCGGTGGCATTTGCTCCTGATGACCCCACCGCGTACGGTCAGCTGGGTGTAGTTTATTACAAATCGCGTAATTACGAGGGTTCGATCTTACCGCTGCGTTGCGCGGTGCGCGGTTGCAGCGCGGCAGAATCTTGCCTGGTGCGCAACGGGGGGCTGGAATGTGCTGCTGAGTCAATCCCCGATATCCCCATCCATGGCCTTGAATTGACCAATAACAGCGTGGTTTATTACTACCATCTGGGTTCGGTGCTGGCGGGCTTGCACCAACCTAATAATCACTACTGCGATGAGGCGATGACGGTTTTCGATGAGATCAGGGCGAAATTCGCCAACGATGAGACCATCATGGGCATTGTTCGAGAAGGTGAAACCATCTGCGGCTTTTATGGTTACCATTAGAGACTATCAGAGTTTTATTAGAAATTGAGTTAATCTCTTGACGTGAAAAATAAAGGAGGTTATTATTCAACTGCTTTTAGCACTCTTCCAACACGAGTGCTAAAAAAAAAAGAATAAACCAATCCTAATCAGGAGGAAAGCATGTCACTAAATCTAAAACCGTTGGGAAGCCGTGTCGTCGTTGAGCCCGTAGAGGAAAACGAAGTCACTGCGGGTGGTATTGTTTTACCTGATACCGCCAAAGAAAAACCGCAAAAGGGCACTGTTCTTTCAGTTGGTCCTGGCGACCGGGATGAGAAAGGCGCTCATATCCCCATGGATGTGAAAGCCGGCGACACCGTTTTGTTCCAGAAGTATGGTGGCACTGAGGTCAAGATTGATAACAAGAAGCTCTTGATCCTGCGCGAAAGCGACCTGCTTGCGATCGTTACAAAATAAACAATACCAAAAATTTAAAAGGAGAATGCACTTATGGCAGCAAAACAACTCATCTTTGCTGAAGAAGCACGCCGAAAATTGAAGAACGGCATTGATACCGTCGCGACAGCGGTGGTTACCACGCTTGGTCCGAAGGGCCGCAATGTGGCGATTGACCGCAAATTTGGCGCCCCCACCATCACCCATGATGGTGTGACCGTGGCGAAAGAGATCGAACTCGAAGACCCCTATGAGAATATGGGCGCGCAGCTCATTAAAGAGGCCGCAACAAAAACCAACGACATCGCCGGCGACGGAACGACCACTTCAACCCTGTTGGCTCACACCATTGTGAGTGAAGGTTTGAAAACCCTGGCAGCTGGTGGAAACCCCATGCTGCTCAAACGTGGTATCGAAGTGGCCGCCAAGAAGGTCTCAGAAGAGATCAAGAAACACGCCATTACCATTTCCACCCGCGAAGATATAGCCAACGTGGCCACCACCTCCGCGCAGGATTCCTCCATTGGTGAATTAATCGCAGATGTGATGGACAAAGTCGGCAAGGACGGCGTGATCACTGTTGAAGAATCCAAAGGTCTTGAATTTGAACAGGAATATGTAGAGGGGATGCAGTTCGACCGCGGTTATATTTCCCCTTACTTCATCACCGATCCCGAGCATATGGAATCTGTTATCCCTGAACCCTACATCCTCATCTACGACAAGAAAATCTCCGCGGCCCAGGACCTCGTGTCCATCCTGGAGAAACTGGTGCAGACCGGCAAACGCGACCTGGTGATCATTGCCGAAGATGTGGATAGCGAAGCCCTGGCATTGCTGGTGGTGAACAAACTGCGCGGCATGCTCAACGTGCTGGCGGTCAAAGCCCCCGGTTTTGGTGACCGCCGCAAGGCTATGCTGCAGGACATCGCCTTCCTGACTGGCGCCACGGTAATCTCCGAAGAGACCGGCCGCAAGCTCGAGACGGTTGTGCTGCCTGATCTCGGCCGCGCCGAAAAGGTCGTGGCGGATAAAGACAACACCACCATCATTGGCGGCAAGGGCGACGAAGCCCAGATCAAAGGGCGCATTGAGCAAATTCGCGTGGAGATCGACAAGACCACCAGTGATTATGACCGCGAAAAACTGCAGGAACGCCTGGCTAAACTTTCCGGCGGTGTGGCGATCATCCGCGTGGGTGCTGCGACCGAGACTGAATTGAAAGAAAAGAAACATCGCGTTGAAGACGCGCTTTCTGCAACCCGCGCAGCTGTTGAAGAAGGTATCGTCCCGGGCGGCGGCGTTGCCCTGATCAACGCCATGAGCGTGTTGAACGACCTTAAACTCAACAGCGAAGATGAACAGATCGGCGCGAAGATTGTTTACAAAGCGCTCGAAATGCCCATGCGTAAGATCATTGAAAACGCGGGCTTGGACGGTGCAGTGGTGCTGGAGAAGGTTCGCGCAGAACAGAAGGCCAAGAAGAACGATAAGGTCGGGTTCGATGTCATCCGCGAGGAATACATTGATATGATCAAAGGTGGCCTGGGTGATCCCGCCAAGGTGACCCGCGGCGCGCTCGAAAACGCGGCTTCCATCGCAGCCATGATCCTCACCACCGAGGCCCTCATTACTGAAATCCCTGAGAAAACCCCTCCCGCGCCTCCCGCGCCCCCGATGGATTACTAGAAAAAAGTAACGCAAGCAACTGGCAGACATTCAGGTCTGCCAGTTTTTTTTGTATGGGGAATTCGGTTATAATCTACCCGATGAAAACAGGCATGAAGATTGCGCTGCTGTTAGGGTTCATTCTCCTTTCAGGTTGCGCCCGGCAAACCACCCTGACCCAAGTGCACCCCGCCACAACCCAGGAACCGGCTGTCACAGTTGAACCTACCGTCACACCAACTTCGCTGCCGATGGCGCTTAAGGTTAACGGTGAAGGCATTCTCCTTTCTGAATACGAGTCTGAGCTTTCCAGGCTGCAGGCCGCGCTGACTGAACTGGGACAAGAAATGACTCTCGAGGAACAAAAAGAGCGCGTGTTGGGGAATTTCACCGATGAACTGTTGCTGGCGCAGGCTGCTGGCAAGAGCGGCTTCACCGTTACCGATGAAGAGGTGCAAGCGCGTATTGATAGACTGGCGACCGACATGGGCGGGGTAGAGAAACTGGCGGAATGGCAAAGTACCAATGGGTATACAGATGAAACCTTCAGGGTGGCGCTCAAGAGGGCGATTGCGGTTGCCTGGCAGCGGGACACTATCGTCAATAATGTGCCTGAAACAGCCGAGCAGATTCACGCCAGGCAGTTATTCTTTAAAAATGAAGCAAATGCGATCGCGGCTTTGGCTCAATTAAAAAAGGGGATAGACTTTTCAACCCTGGCGCGGCAGCAGGACGATGTGCTTGGCGGTGACCTGGGTTGGTTCCCACGCGGTGTACTCACACAAGCAGAGGTGGAGGAGGTGGTCTTCACCATGCAGCCAGGGGAGACCAGCGAAATTATTGCCAGCAACCTCGGCTACCATATTGTCAATGTTATTGAGCGTGAGCCTGAACATCCACTTTCAACAGAAGCCCGTTTGATTTTACAGGAAAAAGCTTTGGCAACCTGGATTGAAAACGCCAGGGCTGCCAGCACCATTGAGATACTCGTTCCGTGATTAGCGAAGGCTTTGCGCGATGCGTTTTTCTGACCAAAATGAAATCGAAAACCGCTTTAAGCGCCGCGCCAAACAACGTCGGCGTGATATAACCTGGAACCTGCTCACCGCTGTGGTACTGATGTTGACCATCTTTTTGGTTGGTTTCTACCTGGTGCTTTTTTCCAACCCTTACGTCGCTTTCAACCCATTCCCCCCGCCCACAATGCCTGTTCTGGCGACCGCGCTCCCTGGCACCGCGACCCCACTGAGACTGCCGCCCACCTGGACGCCGACAGTGCCGCCCACAGAGGAACCTCCGTTGCCCTACACGCCCATTTCAGCCACCACCCCTGCGGAATCAACTTCCACGGCAAGCCCCTTGCCATTATTCACCGACGAGCCGGTAAACCAAAACCTGCCATACGCCATCGAGGGAGAACCGGCGGCTATGGCCAACACGGTCTTTCACCCGGGCGAGGGATGTGACTGGCAAGGTGTGGCCGGGAGGGTGGTGGACCTGCAAGGCAGACCTATGGTTGGGGTGGTAGTGAAGTTGACCGGCCTGTATGGTGGCCGAACAATTGATATGACCACGCTCTCTGGAGGGGCGGCGGCGTGGTATGGGGCATCGGGCTACGAATTCATTTTGGGCGACAAACCGATCAGTTCAAATGCGATGCTGGCTGTGCAGTTGGTGGACCAGGCATTGATGCCGCTTTCAAACCGGGTCATCTTTCACACCTACGAGACCTGTGATAAAAACCTGATTCTCATTAATTTCAAGCAGGTTCGCTGAATATCCACTGATCCATTGACCGATGGGCCGTTTTTTCTTAACGGAACATCGAAAGTTGGGTGGTTTCTTCCAGGCTGAGCGGATCTGAATCGACCAGCACTTTGAATAGCTCCAAAGACAGATCAGCGCGGCTGGCGATGCTGCGCAGGGTGCGGAACTTGAGGAAGTGAATCCGTGGACCCAAGAGCTGACGCAGATAAGGATCGCGTTCGCTCTTGAACTTCAACAAACCCGCGCGGCTACCAGGCAGCACATAAATGGTCTGGCAGGGCGCCGGTTCAACAAGAAGAAGCGAATGACGATCGATCACCGCAGAAGATGAGATGAAAAAACGGTAGACGGGTAACTCTGCGGGGTCACCTTGATGCCAGGTAATGCCCGAGTTGTCCGCCTGCAGCAGGTGAAACCGGTCAGAGAGCGTGGTAAGCAATTTACGCATTTCCTCGATATCGTCAAGCCGGCAGTCAACCTGGTCGTGAGCCTTCAGCGTCCATACCTCTCCGGCCGCGTCTGAAACCGCGTAAGACGCAAGGCACTGACGCACCAGCTCATCTGGAGGAGTAAGGTAACCAGGGAATTGTTGGTAAACGCGTTCAAGCAGCGCTGCCAGGGTGAGCTGACCGGCTTTTTGCAGCCAACCGACAATCTCGATTTCCAGTCTGTCTGCCAAAGGAACGGCTGTTCCTTCCGGGACAGCCAGCCACCATAATCCACTCTCCGGGTCCTGGGCGGTGGCATCCAGGCGCACCAAAAAGCCTGTGTCTGCCAGCAATGAATTGAGGGTGGATTGGTACTCAGCAGCTTTTTCTGCAGTCAGCTGTTGAATGGTGGGTGGGAAGGCGTTTTCTTGCGCTAATGCGTACAGGGTTGCGGTGTGGACCTTGATGTAGGCGGTGGGTTCTCCTGTTTCGCTCAGCAACTCGCGGATGGAATCTCGGGCGATCCTCTGTGTGTTTACGGGTGAAAAATCCCTCCGTCTTGAACCGGTTTCCCATTTTATTTGGATGGGCTCTGAGGTGTTCTTCACGGCCACGCCGGTGACTTGAAACCCGGCGATGGCAGCGCTTTCGATAACCGAGCTGACCAACCCGGCGGCAGGTTCGGGCAGCAAGCCAAACATGGGTACTCCAGGTTTTGACAGGTTCGCGGCAGGAAGCAGGGCCGCGTGTAGCGCGGTGGTATGCCAGTGCCAGTCAAAGCGCCGACGTTCGAGTATCTGGCTGAACCCCGCGGCTTTTTCGCGCCCCCACAGCCAGGATGCCCACAGGCTGCACAAAGACCAGTAAGCCTGGCTGGGGCGTGGAAAGACGCATAGGATGCCATCCACTTGACCGGGCTCAGCCGCTTGCGCCAGGTCGCGCATTCGTCCCTGGAAAAGGCAAACGCCAGCCGTGGAAGGCAGGTCCGGCCAATAGGTTAGCGGAACAGAACATCCTGCCGTGCTCCAGGCATCAATGGCTTTATCAATCGCCATCCACAGGTTCTTCTCGAGGTATTGCGGCGGAACGCTTAACAGGCGGGGGCGCTCGCGTTCTTCTGGCCAGCTCCAAATGGCGTTGCCATCATCCAGCAAAGAGAGCAACACCGCTTCCGCCAGTTCACGCCGCTGCGGAGGTAAATGCATCCCCTCCAGCTTATTGATGAGGGTGAAAAGCACGTAAAGCGCCCGCGCCGGGTAAACGTTGATCGCTTGCTCAACGCTTTCGCGGTTTTCCCGGCTGTTCCCCATTACCCGGGCGAGGGCGCGTGAACGATGCAACGATTCGCTGCGCTGGGTCATCTGCAGCCGTTGGATGTCATCATCGCTAACCGGGTGTTCTCCACTGTCATGGCAGCGCGGGCAGGTGTACAGGCGCGTATGCGGCACAGAATCACCGCGGTTCCAGATGTAACCGCTGGCCTGGATTTCGGCTCCGCAACTGACACAACGGGTGAGATAAAGGTTGCGGATGGTGGCTTCTAACCTTTCTTCCCCTTTTTTCAGGTCACCCAACTCTCTGATAACGCCGTTAAATTCTGATTGTCGTGAAGCGCGAGCCTGCAGGCGGATTTGAAAGGCAGTCACCGGGTTGTTGCAAGCCACTAACACCCGGTAACCGGCAGCGGCTTCCAGTATGGCTTGCGGTGAAGAGCCCAATGGGTCCAAAAGCAGGCTGCCAGCGGGGAGATCCTTTTGCAGCCAACGGCTGACCATGCCAGGCGGGTCCAGGGGGAGGAAGCGCTCAAAAGGCATGGTTGGCCGCGGAGCCGATGCGGGGAGATACACCAGGGGTTTTCTCATTTCAACACCTGAATTTATAATAGCCGAAAACCGCGTTTTTTGTACAAACAATCTGAACACTGCCGGCGACCGGTAATCAGGAAGAAGCTCACCTCATCAAGCCTACTTGGTGGCAAAAAACAGCGCTGACCAACCAGGGCGGGTCATGAAAGCGTGACAGCCGTTGCCTTTTACAACAAACCGGCATTTTCTTTTACAGCCGGAAGGTGCTGACGGATGGAATGGATGACTTCTTGTGGGTAAGCGTAATCTTCCAGCTCTCCCGCCAAATAACGGCTATAAGCGGTAAGGTCGAAGTACCCATTACCCGTCATGTTGAATAGAACCACTTTTTTCCCTCCGGTTTCCCTGGCTTCAAGCGCTTCGTTGATGGCAGCGTGCAGCGCATGCGCAGATTCAGGCGCAGGCAGGATTCCTTCTGTACGGGTAAATAAGAGGGCCGACTCGAACACCGCTTTCTGATGCACCGCCACTGCCTCAACCAGCCCGGCATCGTAGAGCGCGGATAAAGCGGGCGCCATACCGTGGTAACGAAGACCACCGGCGTGAATGGCTGCGGGGATAAAATCATGACCCAGGGTGTGCATTTTAACGATTGGCGTCATACAGGCCGAATCACCATAATCAAACGCGTACAGACCACGGGTGAGAGAAGGGGTGGCACAGGGCTCCACTGCCAGCAGGCGGGTGCGCTGCCCTTGCTTGAGATTTTCACGCAAGAAGGGAAAGGCAATACCAGAGAAGTTGGACCCGCCGCCCACGCACCCGATGACCACGTCCGGGTATTCTCCCGCCATATCCATTTGTTTTAGCGCCTCCTCGCCGATTACCGTCTGATGCAGCAGCACGTGGTTCAACACAGACCCAAGACCATACTTCTTCTTTCCGCCTGAGGTGACCGCGGCTTCAACCGCTTCGGAGATGGCGATACCCAGCGATCCGGCTGTGTCTGGTTGCTCTGCCAGTACTTTTCGTCCGTAGGTTGTACAATTGCTTGGACTGGCGAAAACCTGGGCACCGTACGTTTCCATTAGAAATCGCCGATAAGGCTTTTGATCGTACGAGACGCGCACCATGTACACTTCCAATTTCAAATCAAAAAAGGCACAGGCCATCGCCAAGGCGGAGCCCCATTGACCAGCGCCGGTCTCGGTGGTCATGGCTTTGGTGCCATCAATTTTGTTGAAAAAGGCCTGCGGCAGGGCGCTGTTTGTTTTATGGCTGCCTGAAGGCGAGACGCCTTCGTACTTGAAGTAGATGTGCGCCGGGGTAGCCAACGCTTTCTCCAACCGGGTGGCGCGGATGAGCGGGGTAGGACGGTAGAGTT
>JAAZNW010000053.1 GCA_012798065.1 Chloroflexota bacterium | reverse complement strand
GTATATACTTCCTGCGTTCGTTGACGTTCATGGGTTCTTCTTCGGACATCGTTGGCTCCAGTAACATTTTCTTTTGGCCTAACGATGTTATCTTAGTAACATTTTAGGTGAACTAACACGATTTACTTGACGCCCCCCTTCTCCTATGGTAAACTTTTGTTCGTTCGGGGGCGTGGTGTAGCGGCTAACATGCGGCCCTGTCAAGGCCGAGATCGCGGGTTCGAACCCCGTCGCTCCCGCCAGAAATAAAAAAAACCATCATCAAAAAGATGATGGTTTTTTGACTCTAAATCTCAACGGTGTGGTTTTTTCTGAAAATCTCTTTCACCCTTTGAATTTCCTGTTCCCTTTTGTTTTTGTTCCAACCAAGAACTTCTCCTACAATATCGACGATTTCAACCAAACTGTCTGCATCGACTTGTCCTAACCAGCCTATAGAAGAGCGCCTCAGAAGCAGGTCATCCAAATGCACCAATTTTTCTTTTTCAGCGATATACCTTAATTCGTTCACTGTCAAGATTTTATTGCTTTTCAGGTACCCTAATGGTTGCTGCTTGGATAAGAATTCGTTGACAACCGTTCCATAACGTTCGAAAAGAAGGTCAACCATCTGCAGATCACTGCCAGTTTCTTCAGCTAATCTTTTAACGAACAGCGACTTTTTCTCTTCTGAAGCAGGGTAATTTTTTCCTCCTCCAATTCTAACGTCTGAAGTATTTGCTTTCCTGGTGATCTCCAGGCGTTGCATTACTTTGTCTGCGATTTGTTCACCAAAGGCCCGATAGCTGGTCCATTTACCGCCCACCATGCTGTAAATTTCAATTTCGTTCACTTTATCTATTTTGATGCTATGATCGCGGGTAATCTGCCCAGTCGTTTTTGTCTCCTGATACTCCAGGGGGCGGACACCCGAGAAGCGGAAGACAATTTGGTCAGGAGTAATGGGGATTTCAGGAAAAACTCGCTTGACCAGGTCGATAAAGTAGGTTTCTTCTTCTGGAGAGCACTTCGCTTCGTCAGGGTTGGAAATCGGCAAGTCAGACGTACCAATGATGACCTTGTCAAAAAAAGGTAGAAGCAGCACAATTCTGCCGTCCTTATTTTCAAAGAAGAATTCCCGGTTCCCGATGGCCTCTTTTAATACAGGGTTTTTTACAATAATATGCGAGCCTTTTGTTCCAAGAATATATTTACTCTTAACGCCAAGACGCTGATTCACGCTGTCGATCCAGGGACCGGCAGCGTTGATAATAATCTTGGTCTGGATCTTTATTTTTTCTCCTGTTTCTTCATCGACAAGAACGACCTGCCCGCCATCAACTCCATCAAGCGATACGTAGTTCAAAGCCATCGCATTTGTGTGGTCTTTTTCAGCATCGAGGATGATCTCTGTGTTCAATCTTTCTGGCGATAACATCAGTCCATCATAATATTCGGCGGTATATTTCACCTCTTTATTTAGAAGAGGGTATCTTTTTAAGCTTTCAACACGGTTGAAGAATTTATGAGCAGGAACGGTACGATTCTTTCCAGTAAATGAGTCGTAAAATATGAGCCCGATTTTTATGACCAATGCCCCGCGCTCTGCAGGTTTGTCTAAAAGATTCAAGAATTTGAAAGGCGCGTTGAGCAAACCCGACCAGAATTTAAAAATGGGGATAACAGTCGGGAGAGGTTTGACCATATGAGGAGAATTTTGTATCATGCGGTTTCGTTCAGTAACAGCTTCTCTCACCAGTCGAAATTCTCCATTCTCCAGGTAACGAATCCCGCCATGCGCCATATGAGAAGAGGTAGCGGATGTGCCGGAACAAAAGTCTCCCCTATCAATTAACAGGGTTTTTACGCCATTGGCTGCTAAATCCATAAAAGCGCCGGCGCCATTGATGCCCGCTCCAACGACCAACGCATCCACTTCTGGGTGTTTCTTTATGAATCCAATTATTTCTTCACGCCTCATTGCTCACCTCTTTTTTAAGTTAGATTCGGTTTTCTGGTCCGTTTTTAAATCAATTAATGGATCCACCCTCAGCGGTGCAGCCATTAATTCTCCATCCACAGGCTTAAGCAACGCCTGCAATTGAGCGGGTTGAGATGCCTCCAACCATTGCCAGCGGTGCTCATCGTTTAGTATAACAGGCATCCGGTCATGGTACTGCGCCACAACGCTATTTGGTTCAGTGGTAATGATCGTACAACTGTACAAGTCGTGTCCATCGTTATCCCGCCAAATTTCCCACAATCCGGCAAAAGTAAAAGCCTTTTTATCCTTCAATGTAAAAAGAAAGGGTTGCTTCTTCCCGTCAATCACTTTCCACTCGTAAAACCCATCAGCGGGGATCAGGCACCTGCGGCGCAAAAAAGGGATTTTAAACGAGGGTTTTTCAATCAGCGTTTCTGCCCTTGCGTTAAACATCCGGTAAGCGATTTTTGGGTCTTTCGCCCATCCGGGGATTAATCCCCACTTATACAATGACACTTTTCGCGACACGGCATCAGTCACAACAGGAACGAATTGACCAGGGGAGATATTGCGGCTAGGAGAAAACGCTTCGACCCATTCTCCCAACCCCAACTGCTCCCGCAGCTCGTCTACCTGGAGCATGATTGTAAATCTTCCGCACATTTCTCTGTTCGCTATCCAGTTTCAGATCTAAAGCGATGGATCCTGTATGCGCCCACTGCTTTAACTGCTCGTCTTTAATCCCAAAAGGGTGAAAAATACTCGCGGCTGCACGCGCCAGCAATTCCGTATATTTTACCCTGTCTACCATCACCGGGTCAATCATTCCAGCCAACTCCCACGGACACACATCTGGAACCCCCTGGGTGAAGAGAAACCGAACCTTTTGCCCGGGCCTGACGCGCTTACCGGTCTGCTCGAATAACTGCTGCGCCGCCCGCGCGCCGGGAGTAGGAGAGCGGTAATTCTCTAGCTCATGGCTGATTCGAGACGTGACAACCAGCTTTTCAAGGGAAACGTGCCCGAGCCGTAACTCCTCGAGCGCGGCGCGGAACAGATCAAACGCCTCCTGAACATAACCAGCAAGATCGCGCACACTGCCAGCACGGCTCAGGCGTTCGAGCATTCGCGTTTGCGTTTCAGCTACCCAGGGGGGTGTGTCGCGTCGTCGTGCCTCGATTCCACGCACTTTCATTGAACCATCCTGAAAAACACCAAAGTAACGGTTCGCCACAGGCACTCTCTCATCCATACGCGAAGGCAGAAAGGCAACCCAGCGGTAGATGCCGTCCAGAGAAACTCCCAAACCTGTCTGCGCGGAGATTTCGTGTAATACCGCCTGAAAATCCGCTTTTTTTGTAGCGCCTGCCTTTTTAAGCCACAAAGCATCTACATACATATGCAGTACTTCAAACCCAAGCGCCTCTGCCACCTCTTTTGCGCGCAGCAGTACCTCGCGCCCACCATTAGTCACTGCCTCGTGCGCCTCAATACGGCCAAAGCGGGCATTCTTATAGCCCAAGAAACCAAAGCAAACTACCAGCAGCCATTTTAAAGCAGCCGCACGCGCGCTGTCTCTCTTTGACAGCCGGCTTTCCTTTGCTAAGCCGGCGCTGCGCAACTTAAGGGCAACCCTCTTTTCATAAAGCGGCTTCAGCGTCAACGGCACCACCCCCAATTCCTCGCTGGCAGGTATAATGCCGTTCGGTAATGGCACTTCTGGTGAAATATTGCCTTTAATGATAATCGCGGGGTACATCGAAATGAAATCCACCTGCGCCACATTGGCGTGCAGGCCAACAAGCGGCTGATAGATAAGGCCGCCGCGATCGCGCTGTATCAGCTCCACGCCATCCTTGAATTGCTCAACCTGCTGTTTATGCCATGGAACCAGAATACCCTGCTGCAGCGCAGTGAGCATCTGCATGGCTGAAATTCCCGAACCTGGCGAAACGCGGGCTGCATTCTCAATCGGAAGTGCAGTCACACGCGCAGATTCCAGCACGCCGTCCAGCCCGTAGTCTCTCCACATCATCGCGCTGCACTGGTCAATATGGCAACGACCAAATAGATGCGCTTCTTCCGCGCGGTAAACAATCTGTCCGTAGGAAAAGTAAGTTATCTCCTTTTTCCAGGCGACTTCACGAGAACTATCCCGGTTGAGATGCAGCAGTATGCCAGTCTGGCGCGAAAGTTTAAGCAAGGCAGGGATTAGCCAGGTATCGCCCCAATGGGACAGGACAAAATCTGGGTCTGTCTCCTCCAGCAGTTGATTCACTTTCTGCAGTAAGGCTTCGGGCGGGTGGAGTGCCACCGTCAGCTTTTTCCGCCCAGTCTGTATTTTCAAGGCGGTCGGCTCTCCACGCCCCGGGTCGCAATCCGGCTCAATCATGAGCACCCGAAAAACCGGGTGCACGGGTGACAGGTCCCAGCGTGAATTCAGTACCTGCAGCGCTAGAATTTCACCGGCGTCGTTCTGCTCAATATCGCAATACGCCATGGGAAAAGTGCCGTACCTGGCCGAGTGGCGAATTGTTACAGGAATGTCAGCGTCGTAATAAGTCAATTGAGGGAGCAGTTGCTGAATTTCTCGAAAGAGCCGAACTTCGTCCATCGGGCTGGCGATAACAGCCTTCAATACGGGGATGGGTTCCGGGACAAACGCGTCGCGCCGCACTTCACGTTGAAGTGTTACCACCTCATCGCGTCGTTGCAGCGCCTTCCAGAGAGCGCGGAGCTGCTCGTCGCGCCCGCTGGCGTAGAACACCACCTCAAATTTCTGGCGCAGGCAAACGCGCGCCCCGTCTTCCGCGACGAACCACAGCCGCAGCCCATCCACCGCGTCTTCATAGAGGTCAAGCAGCCAGCCGCGCAGGTGTGTGCTCATCACGCTCCATCCTGCAGCTCCACGTATTCGATCCTGCCGACGGGCTTTTCAGCACTCTCGTCCTGAACATTTTCATCAGGATGAACCAGGCTCATAAGAGAAGGCAGAGGAAGAATGGGCTCATCTGATAAGGGCAGATCTTCTCCCGTGTCCGCCTCCAGCCGTTCCACTAAGTTTTCCAGGTGCCGTACTTTGCGGTACATTTCCAGCAACATCGAAACCAGGTAAATGTCCATCGGGTAAAGATTGCTGGCATAAGAAGACTCGGCGATGTGGCGGCGCGACAGCGCCAGCAGCTCCAAGATCAATGCCTGGTCGCTTTTGCGCAGCGCCCGCACAAAACGTCGCAGCGCCTTTTCTTCTTCAACCCAGGTTTGTGTGGCAGAAAGAATGGTTCGTCCCATAATTTCCTCATCAGTAATCAGCAAGTAATGACAGTTGAACGTCAGTCGCTCTTGAAGGCAATACTTCGTCCTCCTCCCAAACCTCTGAGGCAGCCCGCTTTAATTGCTCAAGCAAGCCAAATCGCGGCGCTGAAAGCAGTAAAAGCGGCCTGGCACTCACCACTACCGGGGAATGAGCGCTTATTGCCAACAGGCATTGCAGCGCTCGCTCAAATAGCTGGCTGCTTTCAGAAGCCTGAACGGATTCGTCCATAAAAGTGGCCAACAGGTCAAGCACCAATACCGGCGTCCCCTTGCCCGAAGCGATTTTTTCAAGCAGCGTTACTACCTGGTAACAGGTAAAGGCTCGCGAAAGTTGGATCTGCCGCAGCACAGTCACCGGATCGGCGGTCAAAGTTCTCAGCGTTCGCGCAACGCGGTACATATTGCTGCGGTTCCCACAGTCTAATAAACGTACAGGGCCGCAAACCGACAGCCTGGCCGCTAAATCCAACATCAAAGGCGCGCCCCCATGAGCGCCAAAGATCAACAGCAAGCCACCTGCGTAAGGAAGACTCGCTGAAGCCCCAGAGTCAAAAGTCTGTGTTCTCTTCATAATTCTATTATATAGAACATTTGTTCCTTGTCAAGTAATATTTCTCTTTTTGGTTATTTTGGTTGTTTTAATCTCTACGCGCAATTCACCAATATTTTTTAGAACGTATTTCGTTATATAATTGGTAATTCGCATATGCTTGGTCAAATCTCGCTCTCTTCCCCCTTTTTTATTGGTACAGTTGAAATACCCGGCCGGCTGCTCCTGTCACCTATGGATGGTTTTACCGATTCCCCTTTTCGCAGGCTGTGTAAAAATTTTGGCGCTTCTTTGCTCACCTCGGAATTTATTAATGGAATTGACCTTAGTTATGGACACCCGTATTTAAAATACAAAACCTTTTTCCTGCCAGTAGAAAGACCCTTTTCGTTTCAAGTGTTTGATGACGATCCAGAGCGTTTACTGTCTGCCGCTTTGAAATTGCAGCATCTAGAACCGGATATCATTGATATTAATATAGGGTGTTCTGCGCGGAGAGTGAGCAACCGTGGTGCTGGCGCCGGCTTGCTCAAACACCCAGAAAAGATTAAGAAAATCGCTTGTTCGCTGGTCAGCACTCTCCAAATCCCTGTGACGGCGAAAATTCGACTGGGCTGGGATGATCAAACCCGGAATTTTTTGGAAATCGCAGCGATTTTAATGGATTGTGGCTTAAGCGCCATTACGGTGCATGCACGCACCCGCCAACAAGGATACTCTGGGATGGCGGATTGGGATGCCATCGCTGCAATAAAATCCGCGGTCAATTTGCCCGTCATTGGTAATGGCAATGTGAAATCCCTTTCTGACGCAGAAAAGATGCTCGAACATACAAGGTGTGATGCGGTAATGATTGGGCGCGCAGCAATCGGTAACCCTTGGATTTTTTCAGGGATCGACCGCCGTATGGTTATGACGCATGAATTATTCAAAACCATTTCGCAACATTTAACCTGGATGACGGATTTATATCCCGTTAGAACAGGTACCTTATTGTTTAGAAAGCATCTTTCAAGATACCTTGTCGATTTTCCCCTGACACCTGAAGAAAAGAAAGAAATTTTTTCAATGGATGACCCTTTTCTGCTTCTCGACAGAATAAAAGCTATCCTATCATATGAGGAGTGACTTATGGAGCCCCTGTGTTCCTGGAGTACTGAAGTTGGTTTTCCCGTAACAATCTGCGATAAAGAAGGCATTATCGTTGGCATGAACCATAAATCTATTGAATATTACTCTGATGAAGGAGGCGACACTTTACTGGGAAAGTCATTACTCGATTGCCACCCAGAACCTTCCCGTTCAAAGTTAAAGGACTTATTGAGAAACCCTCGCCCAAATACCTATCTCACCCAATCGAAGGAAGAAAAAATATTCGTTCACCAAACGCCATGGTTCGTGAATGGCATTTATTTGGGTTTTGTGGAAATCTTAATTCGTTTTCCTTCTCCTGCTGAAGAGTATTGATGTTCATCTACCATATTACTGAAAAAAAAACCTGGCAAGACGCCCTGCTCAAGGGTGTTTATATTCCCAATGACTTTGCCAAGGATGGTTTCATTCATTGTTCCCTTGAAAGCCAGGTGTTAGCGGTGGCTGAAAAATATTTTAAACAGACTCCTGACCTTTTGCTTTTGAAAATTGACACTCATCAGGTAATCTCACCGTTGGTTTTTGAGAACCTGGAGGGTGGCGATGAAAATTATCCTCACATTTATGGAGCCCTTTCGTTGAGCGCGATTGTTGGGTACCTTCCATTATCAAAAGATCGTAATTCCTGTTTCTTCTTTCCAAATTTTTCGTGAACTTACTCGGCTTGGTACATGGTAAAATTTGCTAAACGTCCCTGTAGCGCAAAGGATAGCGTAACGGCCTCCGAAGCCGTAGGTGAGAGTTCGAATCTCTCCAGGGACACAGTCTTTTACGTGTTTTGTAAGTCACAATCAGAACGATTTCGGGGTTAACAAGAAGGAGAATCGGATGTACAGTACGGGTTATGGTGGTGGTTATTTACTATTGAATAAGTTCAGATACATATGAGACAAAAAGGCTAGACAAAAAAGAGCATCGAGGTCATCCTTAAGGGTGACAAACCAAACAAAAGGAGAGAAGCCTCGATGCGCATACATTGTATCCCAAAAGAATTTTATTATCT
>JAAZNW010000052.1 GCA_012798065.1 Chloroflexota bacterium | reverse complement strand
AGGGGTAGAGATGGTGATGCCGGGAGACAACGTTACGATGGAATGCGAATTGATCATCCCGGTGGCGCTGGAGCAGGGGTCAACGTTCGCGATTCGTGAAGGTGGACTGACGGTTGGCGCCGGCAGGATCACAAAAATCATCGCTTAATCGAAATAGAAGGAGCGTCAGCCGGTCAAAGTCGGCTGCAAGAGTGAAATATGGCTTCAAAAAAGAAAGATATCAGACCGGTAATTACGTTCGCGTGCGATGATTGTAAAGAACGCAACTACACATCCGAAAAGAATCGCCGTAACGATCCGACCCGGATGGAATTAAAGAAGTACTGCCCGCGGTGTAAAAAACACACGCTGCACCGCGAGACGAAATAGCGCTGTAATTCGGCAGGGCGGATTTCCGCCCTGCCTGTACAGGCCAGTAGCTCAATTGGCAGAGTGCCTGTCTCCAAAACAGGAGGTTGCGGGTTCGATTCCTGCCTGGCCTGCCAAAAAGTGAGACGTAACCGCCGTCGTGATGGCGGCGTTTTACCCTGAAAAGAAGGAGTTGGTCATGGCGGATAAGAATCAGAAGGTCAAGAAAGAAAATCGTTTCAAGCGCTGGTGGCGCGAGACGGTTGGTGAACTGCGCAAAGTGACCTGGCCTACCCCGCGTGAAGCCTGGCGCCTGACCAAGATCGTGCTTCTGGTAATGGTCATCATGGGCGCTGTCCTGGGCGGTTTGGATTTTATGTTTACAAAACTTGTCGGTTTGGTGCTGGGATAACCCTATCCTGGGCACATTAAGGTTTGGTGTTTATGGACACGCAGGACGATTTCAACCAGGATGAGCTGGACGAAAACCTGCCTGAAGAATTAAGCCCTTCGGGTGAATTAGACGCATCTCAACCTGCCGTCCCTGAAGAACTACCCCCTTCCAGCCAGGTCAAAGACGAAGAACGACCGGGCGACCTCACAACGGATGGTTCGCAGGAACGCGCCTGGTTTGTGGTGCACTGCTATTCAGGTTATGAAAACAAAGTACGTTACAACCTGGAACAGCGCATCGAGTCGATGGGGATGAAGGATAAGATCTTTGATGTGGTCATACCTACCCAGGAAGAAATTGAAGTAAGAGAAGGCAAACGCCGAACAGTGGAACGCCATGTTTTCCCGGGTTATGTGCTTGTCAATATGATCTTGACCGAAGAATCCTGGTATGTGGTGCGCAACACGCCTGGCGTCACTGGCTTCGTGGGGATGGGCAACGACCCCACCCCGCTGCGCCCTGAAGAAGTGCAGCAGATTCTCCGCCGCATGGAAGCCGAAGCGCCAATGGTGAAGGTAACCTTCAAGATTGGTGAACGCGTGCGTATTGTGGATGGACCGTTCAACGATTTCCGCGGTATCGTTTCAGAGATCGATATGGAAAAGACCAAGGTTCGCGTGATGGTGAACTTTTTTGGCCGCGAAACCCCTGTGGAGCTGGATTTTTTGCAGGTGGAGAAGGCATAACCAGGTCTGCTGACCTGTTTGTGGGAGGGTGTCCCAAATATCACCCGTTATAACCACCAAGGAGAAAAAAAGTGTCGAAGAAATTAAAAGCAATCGTACGTTTGCAGATTCAGGCTGGCAAAGCCAACCCTGCACCCCCTATTGGTCCCGCCCTCGCCGGGCACGGGATTAATATTATGGCATTCTGCAAGGAATATAACGCCCGCACGCAGAACCAGGTGGGCGAAATCATCCCTGCAGAAATCACCGTTTTCACAGACGGCTCATTCACATTCATCTTAAAATCACCCCCGGCTTCGGAGCTGCTGAAAAAAGCGGCAGGCGTACCCATCGGCTCAAAGGCGCCCAACCGCGAGAAGGTAGGCAAGATCACCCGCGCCCAGTTACGCGAGATCGCTGAAATTAAGATGAAAGATATGAACGCGCTGGACGTCGAAGGAGCCATGCGGCAGATTGAAGGCACCGCCCGCAACATGGGCATCACCATTGTAGAGAATTAACTAGGTGGGAGGGTGTTGAAACACCCGTTTGCACCACGAAGGAGAAGAAATGGCGAAACACGGTAAGAAATACCTGGAGGCACTTACCAGGGTCAATAAAGAGCAGACCTACGCTCCACTTGAAGCAGTTGCCTTGGCAAAAGAAACAGCTTATACCAAGTTCGATTCCACCATTGAAGTTCATTTACGCATGGGGTTAGACCCGCGCCAGGCTGACCAGCAGGTTCGCGATGTTTGTGTCCTGCCGCATGGGCTGGGGAAAACCGTTCGTGTACTGGTCTTCGCTCAGGGCGAAGCCGCCACCAAAGCCCAGGAAGCCGGGGCGGATTATGTGGCAGATAGCGACGAGATGATCAATAAGATCGCCGCTGGTTGGACTGATTTTGATGTGGCCATTGCCACCCCTGAAATGATGGGTAAGGTGGGTCGTTTGGGGCGCGTGCTCGGCCCGCGTTCATTGATGCCGAACCCCAAGGCGGGCACAGTCTGTTTGGCGGATGACCTGCCGCGCGTGATCAATGAGGCCAAAGCCGGCCGCGTTGAATTCCGACTTGACAAGACCGCCAATATCCACGTGCCCAT
The DNA here is from genome assembly GCA_012798065.1 of Chloroflexota bacterium. Lineage (GTDB taxonomy): Bacteria > Chloroflexota > Anaerolineae > Anaerolineales > Anaerolineaceae > UBA6107. The sequence goes on along the minus strand of JAAZNW010000052.1, from coordinate 35,422 downwards.
TGGTAAGGCTTCGTTTGATACCACGAAGCTCTATGAAAACTTCGCCGCGCTGATGGAAGCGATCAAAAAGGCAAAACCAGCTGGCGCCAAGGGTTCATATGTAAAGAAAGTGACTGTCGCCGCTACTATGGGTCCTGGAGTTAAGGTGGACCCGTTGCAGGCGATGAACATCGCACTCGAAAAATAGTGTTATAATATCCTCCGCTGGAAGGAGTTCCAGCGCTCACCAAAGATAGCCGGTGTCTGCAAAGACTCAATATCCTGCCGAGGTGAAGATTGAATCCCGACAACCCTCCCCTGAGGGGGATTGGAATCAGTCTTTGTGCGGCAAGAACCGGACAAAGACTGATTTATTTTTATAAGGAAGGAGGTATTTTTCATTGGCCTTTACAAAGAAGCAGAAGGGCGAAATGACTGCCCAATATGAAAAATGGCTGGAAGAAAGCAAGGCAATGTTCGTGCTGGAGTATGTTGGCCTAAAAATGAAGGAAGTGGATGCGCTGCGCGCCAAAGCCCGCGAAGCAGGAAGTGAAGTCCACCTGGTAAAGAACACGCTCTTTGTACGCGCGTTGCAGTCTGGTGGGTACACTGTTCCGGAATTTTTCGAAGGCACTTCTCTCGTTGGTTTTGCCTTCAATGACCCCCCGGCGCTGGCGAAAATATTCGCTGATTTTATCAAAGGAAATGAGACCCGCAAAGTGAAAGGCGGTTTCCTGGGGAAAGTCATTATTTCGGAAACCCAGGTGAAAGCCCTGGCAGATCTACCGCCGCTGCCAGTGATGCAGGCGACACTGTTGGGTGTGATTTCCGCCCCCGCAACCAAGCTTGTACGCACGCTGGCAGAGCCCGCCCGTTCAATGGCGGCTGTCGTCAAAGCCTACTCAGAAAAAGCGCCTGTCGCTGCCTGATCGAGTGGCTTAACCTCCGGGTAAACGAATTGCCCGATAAACACGAAACAATCAAACGAAGGAGTAATAGAAATGGCTGATATGGAAAAACTTGTTGAGCAGTTGAGCGGTCTGACCGTTTTGGAAGCTGCCGAGCTGGTAAAAATGCTGGAAGAGAAGTGGGGCGTTTCCGCCGCCGCGCCTGTGGCTGTTGCCGCCGGACCCGCTGTGGCCGCCGCCGCTGAACCTGAAGAGGAAAAGACCGAGTTTGACGTTGTCCTCAAGGACGCTGGCCCGAAGAAAATCGAGGTCATCAAAGTCATCCGCGCCCTCACCAACCTGGGCCTGGTGGAAGCCAAAAATATGGCTGAGACCGCTGGCTCCAAGGTGCTCAGTGGAGTGGGCAAAGAAGCCGCTACTGACGCCAAAGCCAAGATCGAAGCCGCTGGCGGCGTGGTTGAGCTCGCCTAGCTTGACTTGAAAAACATCAAAAAAACCTCCCAGAGGGAGGTTTTTTTGATCCGATTAATGATTGTCTTTACTCACCGTGCTCAATCCAACCCGTACTTTTCCTGGTCCTTGCGTAACTGGGTAAAAAGGGTTTCTCTCGCTGCATCGGGGATGCGGCTGGCCTTTTCGCCGGCGCACAGGGTCAATAGATACGCCAGCGCGCACTTATCCAGCACTGCCACATTTCCCACGGCGCGGATCATATCCTCACCGAAAACCAACGCGCCATGGTTGGCCATGAGGTAAGCGTTGTGATGGTCGTTCACGTGTTTCACTACCGCCTCCACCAACAACCCGGAACCCGATGGCTGGTAAGGGATGATGTTGACTTCGCGCCCAAGAAAGCGAACCTGTTCATCAAACAGCGCGGGGATTGGTTTTCCGATCAGCGCCAGCGCGCTGGGGTAAGCCTGGTGCGTGTGCAAGATGGCGTTCACATCCGGTCGAGTTTTATAGATCGCGGCGTGCATGGCGCTTTCAATGGAGGGCTTGCGCTCACCTGCAAGCGGTTTAAGGTCGAGATCGAGCACGCAAACATCGCTGACCTCCATATGCAGGTAATCCAGGTTGGAGGGTGTGACCGCCAGCGCCTGGTGTGACGGGATGCGCACTGAAATATTTCCGCCAGTGGCGCTCAAATACCCCTTGTTGACCAGCTCCACGGCGGTCTTCACAATCAATTGGCGATACTCAATAAAATCAGCCATTTAACGCCTCCATTATCCCGGAATACGCCCAGTATAAAGAACAGCCGTGAGAATGTAAAGCCAAATTCGCAAGATGTTCTTATAAAGAGAAGCTATTACCAGTACGGCAAGCGCAATGACGCGCCAGGTAAAACCCGTCTGGCTAAACGCTGGTTTGCCTTTGATGCTCCGATGGTATTCGAAAGTTTGAATTCCAGAATTCTGAATGCCCGCGCAGAGCGGCGCTGTAAACGCCACTGCTGCCTGCGTCCACTTTACCTCAAGGGTTTGCGCGAAATAACCGTCATTGCGGGCTGGGCGGCGGTTTGCGGGTTCACGCTGTTTTCCCGCGAGCAGCAGCTCCTATCACGCCGGGCAATCCATCACGCAAAAAAAAGAAACTGAAAAAATCGCTTTCTACTCGGCAAAGACAATCACCTTGTCCCCGGGGTTAAAGGTAATGACCGCCGATTTATCCGGGTTGATATGCACACCATACGAATCGGATTTTTCATCGGCTGAAGCACTGCGGTAGCCAATGGCGGTTTCATTCCTTCGCGCCGCGGCTTCCACCACCGTGTAAAAATTCACCTCTACTCCGGTTTTGATGTACTCTTCAACCGGTTTTAAGTAAATCTCAGCCCCCTTTTCATTGAGCATATCAGTGAACACCGGCATCAGATGGATGTTTTCAGAGAGCTGAGCGATTATCAACGAAATCAAGTGGGTGCTCACAATGAAGTCATCTACCTTGGTAACTGTGGCTAGTTCGCGGTTGCGTAGATCCAGCATTTCACTGACAATCGAAAATGGGGTTTCGTCTTGCAAAGAAATATCCCGCAGATGGAGCAGTGTCACCAGTGTTCGCGCATCAGCCTCCTGAAAATCTAAAGAGGTATCAGCGAGCACGATCACATGGTCATAGTCTTCGACCTTCAGTTCATCCAGCAGGCTGCGGTTCGTGGTATCTCCCGCGTGGAATTCGATCGTTTGGTTCTTCAGGCGCGTGCAGGTACTCACCTTTTCTTGAAAGGTCTCGTCCGCCACGATGGTTATCTGCGACCCATACCCAACATAATTATCCAATTCCCGCAGGATGGTGGCTCCATAATCATTCCAGCCCAGCAGCAAAAGACGCTCCTTTTTCACCGATATGGGCTGAGGTGCTGACTGGATGCTCTCAATTGCAGGAGTATCAGGGCTCGCGCTGTAAAGGATAGTGTCGTCATCGGCAGAGATACAAATTAGTTGGTCACCCGGCTGGATAAGCGAGTCCATTGGCGGATTCAGCTGGACGGTTGTTGCGTCTGCTTTGAATAACCCGATCACCGATGAGGTCGCGTAACTGGTCAGCGCATCGCGGTAGCGTTTACCTGTAAGCGCTTTTTCCTCCTTGAAGTAAATCTCATCGCCCGAAAAATTGAACAGCTCGGTGTAGACAATGGATAGACCTGATTGACGGGAAGTCTGCGCGGTCACCCTGGCGATAATGTCCCGCGCCAACAGCGCGCATACCCGGTCTTTTTTTCCGAGCATTTGAACCACCTGCAGGTTTTTTTCATCCCGTATCTGGGTAACAATAATGTAGGCTTCTGCGCGACGATGGGGGTTATTGGTGATTGCCAGAACCGTTTTTATCACAAAATTATCGGGGTCCTGGTCTTCAGGGGGGATCACGATAATCGAACGCGCGTGCTGCGGTCGAACCAGCTCCAGCGCCGCGGGGTCGATGGGCGAGCCGCTGCGACAAATGATGCGCGTGTTTTTGGTGTCGCGCAGGCGAGAACGAATTTCATCCTCCATCTCCACCTTCTCTTTCATGGCCAGAATGGCGATAGAAGGGTTGACCTGGTTCAGATTCGCCTCAACAAGCTCTGACAGAATCGTAAACACCTGTGAAGACCAGCCCAGGATGATGGTGTGGTTTTCTTCCAATACCAGCGAGCGACCTTTACGCAAATCCTCAATCTTGTTCTGGATCATGTTACTGAGGACGCCGATCAAGGTGCTGATGATGAACACCCCGCCAAGGGTAGGGAGGATCAGCATGATCAGGCGGAATCCCCACCCCTCGTCTGCTCCCATGGTGCCCGGGTCAAGGGTTCGCACCAGGCTCAACCAGAAGGCTTCAATGAACGATAGATTATCAACTCCCTCCGGAAAGAAGATTCTCCCGCCAATGGTAACGACGAACGCGGATAAGAGAATGATGATGAGGGAGAACACCCCCAACAAACCGATCATGGCTTGTGGTCCGCGCGCCATCAGGTTATCTGTATGGTATTGAATTCTTTGCTTCAGGGATGGTTTTCTGGACATGTGAATCTCCTTCCTACCACAGCGGGTCTCGCGGCCATGACCTGGTAAACGGTTGACTTTCATTTACTATACTACAGATTGAAACATCTCCTCATTCGAATAGCGAGGTGAGCCTGGTAGAAAAGACACTGCCCGGAAAGGGAACCCGGGCAGGTGAGAATCGTGCTTGATTATCCGTTGGGAAGGCTGGCTCAGGCACGTTGTTGAAGTTTATACGGCAGGTACGCGTAGAACTCGGTGGCGGTTACCACATCGTCCAGCGATACGTGTTCCGTGGGAGAATGCGCATCTTTTTCATCACCGGGGCCGAAACCAATGGAGGGAATCCCGGCTTTTCCTGCCCAGTAAGTCCCGTTGGTTGAAAATTCCCAGGTGCCAAGCGGCCGGGGTTCACCCCACAGGTCTTCAATTGTTCCCTGACCTGCTCGCACCAGCGGATGCTTTTCTTCCGCGAGCCATGCCGGGAAATACTTGGGCAGCGGAAACACAAACCCGGTATAAGATGGCGTGTCGTAGTACAGCTCTTCCACTTTGATCTCATCCCGCAAATAATCTGGGATCAATCCTTTGATCAGGTCGATCACCTCATCATGCGATTCGTTCAATGTGATGCGTCGGTCAAGGAAAATCGTGAATTGATCGGGCACCGCGTTCAATGAATTCGTGCGCACCGCTGCGTCTGTGACGACGACGGACGCGTGACCCAAAACCGGGTGTGACCCCATGCCAAAGCGAAAACGCCGGTCGAGCTCTCGGATTGAATTAATGATGGAAATCATTTTGTAAACCGCATTATCGCCGAGGTAGTGCACGGCGGCGTGCGCTGAGCGGCCTGAAGCGGTCACTTTGAGCTCAATGCGCCCTTTGTGTCCGCGATACACGTTCATCCGCGTGGGTTCACCGATAACCACAAAGTCAGGGCGTACCTTTGGGTCGACATCAACAAAGGCGTTGGGGGCGATTCCATCGCACCACTCTTCCATGTTGCCAAAATAATAGACCGTGTAATACTTTAAAAGGCCCAGGTCGCGGGCAATAGACAAACCATAGATCATGCCGGGGGTGCTGCCCTTCTCATCACAGGCGCCACGAGCGTAAAGCACGCCTTCTTCCACCTTGCCGACAAAGGGGTCCCAGGGCCAGGTTTCCTTGTCGCCAACACCCACGGTGTCGATGTGTGAATCATACACCAGCACTTTGGGGCCATTGCCGATGCGCCCAATCGTGTTGCCCATCAAGTCAAACCGAGCCTCGTCGTACCCCAGCGTACGCATCTCCTGCTGGATACGCTCACCGACCGGGCCGATCATTGACTCCATCGAAGGGATGGCACAAATATCGCGCATAAACTGGATGATGTCCTGTCGCCTGACTGCAACCCGTTGCTTAATCTCCGCTTGAATGTTCATTTTCTCCTCTCACAGAAGCGATTTCGACCCGCTTAGACCGGTTAACCTTATCTTTCACAGTGAGCAGGCTGCCTGAAGACCTGTTCAGCGCGCCTGCCCGGCTCGCCTTTTATTGTACACTTATGGCCACAATAGTCAATGAATCCCCGAAGAACTGGTAAAACACGCAGGCTCAGGCTGCTTCCATTTTGTGGTCTGGCTTGAATCAAGGCCTGGTTTCTTCGGTGACGCCGCGTTTCGTGTTCAATAAGTTCTTTTTTTTTGCGCCCAATCGTCGATGTCTGTTCTAGCTAACCTGGCGGTTCAAGTGCCTGGCGCAGGCGAGTAAACCTCACGGAACCGATACATTGAGCGGGAGCCGCTCAAACGGGCATGTTTCGACGGTTCCTCGAAAGACGCCATTCTTTATCACAACCTCACACTCGGGGAACGGCAGGTTTTCAGCTGGGCGATAACAATGCTCTGGTTTCAGGGGTTACCCACAGAGCAGCGTGCGTTGTATCCACAAAGATATCGCACAGCGCCAGTTGGGGCTGATAATTTTTAGCCGCCATGGGGGGCTGTTCCTTGAAAAACCGGTTGCGCAGATAATACGGGTCGTATTTCTTGCGGTAATCAATGTCACGGCGCCATTTACGCTTGAGACGCACGGGGTCATCCGTCAGATATACGCATTTAATTCCCACCAGTTCAGCCATACCCGGAAGCAAGAAAGGTGAGTTCCCTTCGATAAATACAATGTCGGCGGGGTCAACCTGCACTGGTTTACCATGCGGCTTTCGTTGTCCATCCAGATCGTGACTGGATGTGCCATCGATAAAGTTGTAACGCGGGGTGAAAATGGTTTTGTTATTGAGAATATCTCTGACGCAACTCCTCAATAAACCAAAATGCAGCGCGCGAGCCCCAAAAGAGCCGATATTGTGCTCTTCGCGATAATCACGATCCAGCAGGAAGTTATCCAGCTCAATAGCCGCGATCTTTTGCGATCGCTCCGCGAATCGTGCGCTCAGGCGCTCAACGATCTCTGTTTTTCCCGCCGCGGTCGGACCAGCAATTGCCAGCATGATTGGCGTGCCTTTTTTTTCTACCAATGCCAGAATGGTTTCGATGTAAGCCCGGTCTATCTCTTCGTTGGCTGCCTTAAACTCCTGGTAGCCAACTTCGTGTGCCAGTTCAAAGGCAGCCTGCTTCTGCTCGAAGGCGCGGTAAGGAGCACCGCCAAGGTGATGGCGTATTTCATCGGTAAGATAGAACGAACGAGCGTAAAAATTAAAACTGCGTGGATCAAAATAAAACCATTTGTGCACCCAATCGGTTGCGTAATCACCGGTCACCAACCCAACGAACAGCATTTGGGTTAAACGCGTGATGGTCGCGTCCAGTACAATCGCGCCTTCGACCCGTGGTTTGATCTGAATACTTTCAAAAAATTCCGCCGAGCTGATCCACCCCTCGATGGTTTCAGGCGTTTCCAGCAAAACAGATGCCCAGCTTCCTTCTTCTGGCGTGATATTGTTAAGGGAATAGCGGAACTCGTAAGGCTCCATTTTGGCGCAAACTGGCGCCAGCTGGTTCATCTTTAACTGCAGCTCATGGCAAAAAATATCCTTATTGTCTAACACTTTGGTCTCTTTCATGGCGTTTTCTACTCCATTCTATGGGCGGATGGGTTAAATATCATCCTGTCTCCCATTAAAAATTTTTGCACTTTCAAACCTGGCGCGCGCTTTTTCAAATTGGTTTTTACCAGATAAAAATGGTCTTCAGACCAAAGCTCATTTTCATCTCTGCCAAATTCATTCAGATGGGTAATGAACAATTGTTCAGCACCCAATCTCGAGAAAAATTGACAAAAAGCGTCAAGGAAAGGGGGTTCCCCATCCATCGCGCAGGCTTTCCCCAGCCACAGATGCGCGACTACGCCATCCAGCCTGCCGAAATCAGGTAACCTGCTGTTATCGTAAACGCGCACATCCCCTGGAAACAACCAGCGTTGATTTTGGTATTCCACCAGGTAGCCGGTCTCGGGCACACCATAAACGCCATGCAGGTGGAGTGATTCAAAGGGTAGTAAACGCAGCGCTCCCTTTTGAATGGGCTGCCCGGGCACAGGGGTGATGACGTTTTTTCCAGGCAGCGCCCCCATCCCGCGCAGCACCTCCTGCACATGCTCGGGGATGACCCACTGGACCTCGGAATTGATGAGTGCCTGGATGAGGTTCGTGTCCAGATGGTCGCGATGAGCGTGCGTCAGCACCATCAGCGAAAGGGGCGCCAGATCTGCCCGGTACTCTGGCGAGCGCATCCCCTGAATACGCGCGGGCATTGCGTAGGTATCCAATCCCCACTTTAAACCGTCGAAAGAAAAAAGGTAGTTGGCTGAGTACGTCAACCAGCCATGGCAGCCTTTTTCTGCGCTGCGCCAATCGCCGGTCACCTGCTGCCATAAAACCTCATACCCCGACCTGGCTTTAAGCAGGTCCGCCTGGATCTTTTCACGGCGCTGCAGCGGGTCAATCAGCATAATGGCGTGAAATAAACTCCTCTACCTCAGCCACGCTGCGGTTGAACACTCCCAACCGCTCGATCTTAAGGCTGGTGGTCGCGGCTGACCATTTACCGGCTTCATACGGAGGTAGCGTTAGCCGTTTCGCGACGTATGAACCCACGCAGGTGTCGCCCCTGCCGCTGCGCCCGCTCATCGAGTTTGCGTGAAAGAGGTAATGATAGAATTTGCCCTCGGCGTGCACGAGAATACCTTCGCTGTGAGAAAGCAATATTTCTTTCGCGCCCAGCGAAGCGAAACGGCGCGCTGCATTTTCGATATCCTGTTCGCCGGTCAGGTAGGCCGCTTCAACCGCGTCGGTCTTGAGAACATCCAGCTGGCGCAGTACGCGTTCCATATCCGGCCAGGGTTCGTACACCAGCGACTCGCCGCGCAACACCCGCACAAACCCCTGCACATCCGCTGATAGCAACACCCCCTGCCGTTTCCGCTGTGTTTCAAAAAAGTCCGCTTCCACCTCGCCGCGCAGGCTGGGGCTCACCACGATGGCGCGGGCTGCCAACCCTGACAAATCAGCCGCGCGGATCGTCCCCGCAGTTGCCTTTACATAAAGGCTGCGTTTATCCACATCGCTGGTCTTGTACTCCAGCGTCATAAGGGTGGAAGATGGAGAATAGACCGGGTAACAATCAATACCGTGAGCGCGTATCTCGTTGACCACATGCTCATCTTCTTTTGCCAGGCGGGTTACCACCGCAGCCTTCAGCCCCAGGGCGCTGGCAGCGTGCGCGGCATAGTTCATCCCGCCGCCATCCGCGTAACGCGTACCTTCAGGCGTGATAATGGTATCTTTCGTGTAGTTGCCCACAAAAATCGCATCGTACTTTGTACTTGTTTCTGTCATCTGTACCTCTTATAAAAGTTGAGTAATCATGGGAAGAATAAATTTCATGAAAGCATAAATACCAGCCGCCAGGAGCGCGGTCAAAGGGATGGTGTACAACCAGGCAAAACCGATATTGATGGCCACTCCCCAACGCACTTTGCTCACCCGTTCCGCGGCGCCCACCCCCATAATGGCTGTGCTGACCACCTGGGTGGTGCTCACCGGGGCGCCCAATAGAGAGGCGGAGAGGATGACCGCGGTAGAAGCAAACTGAGAGGCGAACCCGTGCACAGGGCGTATCTTATAGAACCTGGACCCCAGGGTTCGGATCAATTGCCATCCTCCCAGGGAGATGCCTATTGCCATCGAGAGGGCGCAAACAAAAATCACCCAAAACGGCACGTGAAAACTTGGGATCATGCCGCTGATGAGCAAACCTAAAGTGATGATGCCCATGGTTTTCTGCGCGTCATTGGTGCCATGGCTCAACGCCAACCCCAACGAGGTGATGATTTGCAGCTTTTTGAAAACCCCATTGATTTTTGGGGAACTCTTCCACGAAAGGAGAAAAATCAGGTTGGCGATCAAAATCCCCGCAAAAAAACCAATGATCGGAGAAGCGAATAGCGAGATCAATACCTTGATCACACCATCCAGTTTGATCGCCATAAAGCCTGCGCCCGCCACCACAGCGCCGATCAAGCCGCCAATTAACGCGTGCATGGAGCTGCTGGGGATACCCAGTACCCAGGTTAAGATATTCCACACGATCGCGCTGATTAATGCCGCAATGATCACCTGCGAATTGATCTGATCGGATGCGACAACACCGTTCCCGATCGTATTGGCAACCGCAACGCCGAAAATGAAAGGGCCGCAGAATTCTGCGATCGCCACCACAATAAGCGCCGTCCGTGGAGCCATGGCCCGCGATGAGATGGCTGTTGCCACTATGTTTGCAGAGTCGTGAACTCCATTAAGAAAATTAAAAATTACGGCTAACCCAACTAAAAGTATAAGGGTGAAGGACATGTTTTTATGTCGTCTTAACGATGATATCTGCGATTACATTTGCGGCTTCGTCACCGCGGTCAGCTGCGTTGCTAAGGTGGCGGTAAACTTCGCGAAGCTTCATTATCCTTACCAGCCCTTTAACATCGTCCGCCTTCTGGAACATATCTGCTAACGCTTCACGGTACACCGTTTCGACACGGTTTTCGAGCGCTTTGGCGCGCTGCGCGTGTTCAGCTGCCACTGCCGGGTGATCCTGTAATTGTTCCACAGCCATCATCAGCTCGTACGCGGCATCACGCAGCAAGGAGCAAATGCGCACCATGAATTCCGTGGGGTCAACCTTGAGGATGACAATTTCTGTCATGGTACTGTATGCATAATCGATGATGTCATCAATGGCACGCGAAAGCGAAAAAATATCTTCTCGATCAAAGGGGGTGATAAATGTGCGGTTCAATTCATCAATAAGAATACGCCGGCATTCATCCGCCTCTTTTTCTTTCATTGTCAGCTCGTCTGCCAGTTGTTTGGCCGGGTAAGAGAGGTAATCCTTCAGCAGGTCCATCCCCTGCAGCGTGAGGGTGGCCTGCTCGTGCATCAGGTGAATAAAAACGTTACGGCGTTTCTTAAAGATTTTTAACACTGATCCTCCTGGAGTAATTCAGATTTTATGGATGCAACCAGACTGAGATAATAACCTTAAACCTCTGACCAGTTCCTCTTCAGGCACAGATGGATCCACCTCAAGCGTGCGGTAACAACCTGCGGGCAGGTACCTGGCCACCAGCTCATAATCCACTTCTCCACAACCAGGCGCCTGGTGGTCTTTGATGCCAATGACATCGTGTAAATGAACGCCCACAATTCGACTACTGAACCTTTCCAGCCAGCCAGTGAAAGACATCAACCCCAACTGGTGGTGAACCTGCAGGTGCCCTACATCGAATTGCCAGCCAAGCCACGGCTGCGTAAATTCGTCCATGATTTTACTCATCTCTTCGAAAACAGGCAATTCGTAATAATGAAAACGATTCTCCAGCCCGATCATCACTCCGCTGCCGTCAGCGAAACGGGTGATTTCACGCAGGCTTTCCAAACATTGTTGCAGATGCGGCGCTGCCCTCTCTGCCCGGTTGGCGATGACGCTTTGTTTCAATTGCTCGTATTCCAGGCTGCCCTTCTTCCCCTCCCTGAACAGGTCGCGCAACTGGTCATCCAATGAATGATCGCCTGTGGTCCTGCCCGGGTGCACCACCACCAGCCTGGCGCGCATGCGGCAAGCCTGTTCAATGGTGCGCTTCAGCACATCCACTCCCTTTTGGCGTAAAGTTTCATCCAGTGAAGTGATTTGAACGTCGGTTTGTTCCAGCTTTTTTGCCGGAACCAGGGCGGGGCAGGGGTCATGCAGTGAACCGATAGAAAAGCGCTGGTGATCGATTTTTTCCAGCAAAGCAGGCGGGATTTGGTGATTCAGCTCAAAGCGGGCAAATCCGATCCTCCTTCCACGGGTAAAGAACGCTTCGGCGGAAAGTTCTTCCTTCTTCCACCACATCGTAGACAGCGCTGCGTCGTACAGCACCTCCCGCGGTTCAGCGAGTGGCTGCAGGGGCTCAGTTTCCACCCGCTGCGGCAGATAATCCAGAATTTCACGCAGGTCAGAAATGACCAGGTCAGGCTGCATCATTTCCGCAGCAGGACCCGGATCTCCGCCGCCATTGCGTAAGAAGATCACCATTTCGTATCCCGCTTCGCGCGGCCCAACCACATCGCGCCATGAATTATCTCCCACGTAGGCGCATTGACGCGGCGAAAGACCGCACTGCCGGGCGGCATCCACAAAAAGCGAGGGGTGCGGTTTTTTCATGCCAAATTGCGGGGCGTGTACCTTAACCTTGAACAGGTCCGCCAGGGAGGAATTATCCAGATACCTGGGTGTGGAATGGCTGATGGTGCCGAGCAGGTATCCGCGGTTTTTAAGTTCGTGCAGCACCAGAGGAGCGTAAGCGCGGATAGATTTACTGCCCTTAGACGCGCTCCACAACTGCTGCAGCCGTTCGCCTCGCTGAAACACAAATTCATAATCCAGTTCAGCGAGCAAGAATCTCGCCCATTTTTCTGCAACTAGTAGCGCCTGAAGACTCAGGCCGCGCCAATCCTTGTAACGCGCTTCTCCCCGGCTGACCATGGCTAAAAATTCCTCTTTAGTACAGTCAAGCTCAAGCAGCCGGATCATTTCCATGAGATCAGCGGTGTTGCGTTCGTGAGTTGTTGTCTTTTCCACCAGCGTGCCGCCGATGTCAAAAAAGACTGCTTTGATGTTCGTATTCAAAAAGAACGTATCCTTTCTTACCGTTAAGTTAAAAACTGGTGATGCAGGAGCATTTTTCCAGATATTCCAGGCAGGCGCTTATTTCCTGCACTGTCGCTGAAGCGCTGATTTCAAGCGACCGCTGGCAATTCGGCGGAATAAACCTGCCGACAGCGGTAAAATCGACATCCCCCCTGCCGGGCACCTGGTGGTCGGTTATCCCAGCCACATCGTGCAGGTGAACTCCGATGATACGGTTGTGAAATCGCTGCAGCCACACTCCTTTTTCACATAAACCCAGGGTTTCGAGCGCGTGCGCATGCCCAGTATCCAGTTGAAAACCGAACCAGGACTCATGGCATAAATCTAAGATCTCCTGCATTTCACTTGGAAGCGGCAGGTCATAATAACGATAGCGGTTCTCAATGCCGATGTTCACGCCGCTGCCTTTCGCGAAGGTGATAATCTCAGCGATACTCCTCTTGACCGCGTCTAAATGCGCTGGCGCGTATTGCGCGCGGTGGGCAATCATCTCTTCTCTTAGCTGGCAGAACTCCTCAGAACCACGCTGCCCCTCCTCATACATCTGGCGCAGCCGGCGGTCGCGCGCACGATCACACTGCAACGAGCCCGTGTGCAACACCATGGAGCGCGACCCCAGCGAAACCGCCAGGTCAAGCGTGCGTTTAACCAGGTCGACTGCTTGCCCCCGGCGCGCTTCATTCAGGCTCGAGATTAAAATGTCGTCATTTTTCAGGGCTCTTAAATCACGCGGCGCCGGGCAGGGGTCGTGCACCGTGCTGATGTAATTGCGGTTGCAGTCAAACGTTGCCAGCAGCTGTGGAGTGACCTGGTGATTGAATTCAAACCGTGAGATGCCGATCGTTCGCACAAGCTCAAAGGTTTCATTAAAAGATGCCGCTTGACCAACGTGCCACATGGTCGAGAGCGCCACATCGAAAAGTTTATACTCCGATTCCTTTTGTGGGTTCTCCTGTGCAGCGGTCTTTATGGGCTTGTAGATCTCCAGGAGTTCCGAAAGGCGTTTGATCCAATGATCAGGGCGCAAGGTGAGATGAGTATCTTTCTCTGGGTCATAATCATCCGGGTCATACTCATCCGGGCTGTAACCCGCGCTATTGATGATGACCACTTCGGCGTAGGCGGATTGGCGCGCTCCAATAAGGTCGCGCGAAGGGCGGTCACCCACATAGGCGCATTCATCCGCTCTCACGCCTGCCCTCCGCGCGGCTTCGATGAAGAGGGAAGGGTGAGGTTTTCGCCTGCCGAACTCCGCTGAAAGAATTACGCTGCTGAAAAGCCTGGTCAACCCGGTTTCTTCCAGCAGCTGGTAACCCTCTACAGAGGAGGTGGTGTTGCTGATAAGCCCAAGCCTGTAGCCCCGCTTGGAGAGCTCCCGCATGGTCTCCACCATATCCGGAAGCACGTATTTTGGCTTTGATTCACGCCAGAATTGGTTGATGGTAATAGCGTTTTCACGGATAAATGGCGCCGGGTATTCTGGCAATAAAAACCGTGTCCATAATTCTGCCTCCGACAGTTCAATGTAATTTGGTTTACACCAGCGTCGGTAGGCTTTTTCACCTTTATGCACACGAGCGACAAAGTCCAAAGGGTCTGACTTTTCTCCGATCAGGCTCATTAAAGCCTGAATCTTTGACATATCCCTGCCCTCTTCAGGGTGTGTCACGCGTAATGTTCCGCCGATATCAAAAAAGATCGCTTTTACTTTTCTTTGCATTCGTTTCCTTATTCATTCGTTATGGATTAGTTCGCCAATAAAGGCACCTTCAGCAGGTCTTGAAAATGTTCAATGTAATAATCAGCCGGCGCATCTGGGTCATAATTAAAGGCGATGGTCTTTAACCCTACAGCCCTGGCGCCTTCAAGTTCGTGGGTTTTATGCCCCACAAATACCGCTTCTTGAGAGCGGATACCGGTTTGTTGGAGGGCTTCTTCATACATACTGGGGGAGGGTTTGCGCACCCCCATTTCCTTAGAGCTGATCACCACGTCCCAAACCCGGCCGAAACCGTGTTTTTCAAACCAGTTGAGTTTGCGGGTTATCGGCATGGCTGTATCGGTGATGATTCCCAGAATAAACCCTCTTTCTTTCAGCGTGTGAACCGTTTCAGGAACGCCATCAAAGATGGCCACTGTGTCGTCATCACGGCTGAGGGCTTCCATGCCCTGTTCAATAGCCTGCTCATCGGTAATACCATATAGCTGGATCAGTTCACGGTAATAGTCGTGCCGCCTCATCTGACCAGAAAAAGCCAGATCCTTAATCCTTTTACGCTCATCCTCAAAACCTGGCACAGGGTTTAGTTGATGACCAGATAAGAATTCATTTAAGTATTTATCACGCTGTGGGCGGTAGTATAAAATATCTCCGGCATCAAAAAATACCGCCTTTATCCGCGAGCGCTCATCTTCCCGGCTGATAGAACGGTTTTCACGAATCGAGGCTTCTAACAATGGAAGCAGGTCGGCGATGTTCTCAATAATTGCGTCTGGCTCTGCTCCTTCATCGACTTCACCGTCATCGAATTCATGCCGCACCTGGATGGCGAGTTTGAAACCTGCTTTTTTTGCGCCCAGTACATCTCGATTGATTTTATCCCCCACGTACCCACAGGCGCCGGTAGGGGAGTTCGCCAACCGCGCCGCATGATAAAAAATCGCGGGGTCAGGTTTACGCCTGCCATACTTTGAGGAAAGCACAACCGGGTCAAAATATTGGCTGATGCCGTATTTTTCCAGCGTTGCTGGAACCTGGGTGAGGCTTTGCGTGTTGCTGATGCAGCCGATTCGGAAGCCCATCTTTTTAATTTCAGCCAAAACCGCGGGAACTTCCGGCCGCATTTCACGCACGTAATAATTCAGTTCATAAAGACAGGATAATTGCTCAGAAATCCGATTAAGCTTTTCCTGGTCAACCGGGTGTCCCCTGAAAACGTATTGTGACCAGATTTCCTCCGTGCTGAGCTCAATCATCGACGCGATGCTCCACTTGCGGTAGGCGCTTATACCGCTCGAGATCACTTCGTATAGTTGCTCATCGCTATACGGGAGAATAATGCCATTCTCTTTCAAAAAATTTCTGAAGACGGCGGTATTTTTAATTCGTAATTCTCTGCTACAACTGTAGGTTTCAAGCGTTCCGCCGACATCAAAAAGCATGGTTCTCAGCGCCATAACACTCTCCAGGGTGTGGTTATGTCACCTTCCCGAGTTCAGGAAAGGGTACTGTTCTTCCAGTTTGAATTTTCTTTCTACGCCCAGGTTCCAGGCACGGACCTGTAAGCGAAGGTCCGTGCCGTGGAACAAGGATAGGTGTGTTACTCTGCCAGATTGATTAAGTAGAAGTCGCGGGCTTCGATCATGTGATCGTAGGCGAATTGTTCGTCAATGAACCAGGTCACTGCCATCATCTCAGATAGCGGTTTTTGCCCTTCAGGAACTTCATAAGTGGAATCTGTGAAGTAAGTTCCGAATTTCGCCCAGGGTTTGCGGCCTTCTTCGCTCACCTGCCAGGCGATCCAAAGTTTGGCCGCGTTGGGGTGGGGCGCCTGGTTGATGATGCCCAGGTAACTCTGGCTCTGAATACCAAGGATGGGTTTGATTCCCCAACAGGGTTCAAATACCAGGTTGCCTTCCATCACATCGGCCATGTTGGAGTAGGAAGTGATGGCCATATAGCTTTCTTTCATTCCAGGAGTAGCGAACGCCTCATCCACCTCATCGCCGCCTGGCTGCGGGATTGGTCCATTCTGAGCGAATTTTTTCAGCCACAGCCAACCCGCGTCAGGAGTATCCTCTTCCAGAACTGGCTCGGTGCCATACAGCTCAACATAGGCTGCGGCCATTTCTTCAGAATGACTTACCAGGGTGAGGAGTTTGCTGAGTGTTGAAGCATCGTTGATCGGGTCTTCAATGAAGAACTTGTTCTTCCATTCAGGTTGTGTGAGCTCCCAGATGTTGGTGATGGGGCATGTATCGTTTAATTCTGAGTTGTACGCGAACACGGCGGTGCCCAATCGTGCCATCAAGAGAGGATGAGTATATTGCTCTGGAATCCTATCCGCAACAGTGGAGGGGATAAATCGCCATACATAACCCTTAGGCAACACATTCCCAACCAATTCAGCCCCACCGCTGCTTGACCACACGTCACCAGTGAAGGCGCCAGCCTTCTGTTCTTCTACCGTTTTTAGCAGCACATCATCTCCGCCCAGGTCAAACGCCTGCACATTGATCCCGGGGTATTTTTCCATGAAGGCTTTTGCCGATTTTTCAATTTTGGATGTGTTCGCGTACACCAGCACTTCACCTTCTGCAATCGCCGCCGCCTCTATGGCCGCCCAGTCCTGTTCGTCGGTGTAGTATTCGCCAAGCTGGTTGTCTTTCAACCACTGCTGTTGGGCTGTCAATTCCTCCACCACAGGGGCTTCCGTTACGACGGGTTCTTCAACCACCGGCGGTTCAACCACGGGAGCCGCAGTAGGTTTCGCGCAGGCCGCCAGGAAGCTAACCAACAATACAAGTGTTGCAATTCGAATTACTGCTTTCATTGACCTTCCTCCTTGTTTATTTTGAACATTCAACAGACAGAAAACGACACCAAAAGACGATACGATCACCTCCTCCTTTTTTTATTTCACCTGACATTAATTCACGAACCTGTTATCAATTTTTCTGTCGCCTTATCATAAAGGTTAATGGCCTCTTTATTAAAGGTCAACCAGATCTTCTGGTCCATGGCAATCTTACTGACACCCATTTCTTTGACAATGATCTCGGTATCGCCTTTGTGCGCGATGATCGTGGTATCGGCACCGGATGGTTGTACAGAGTAAGCGCTGAATTCCACCCCACCTTCAACCGGCTCAGTGTGGATAGTGATGTCCTCCGGGCGGAAAGCTGCCACCACATCACCGGTCTTTCTGTGTGTATACGCGGGGATGTTGAACTTACCCAGGTCAACCACATCCTCACTCGAAACCCAGCCTTTCAGAAGGTTGATCTTCGGGTTACCGATAAAATCAGCCACAAACAGGTTGGCGGGGTAATGATAGATCATGTCTGGCGTGTCCATTTGTTGAATGACCCCTTCTTTCATGACGGCGATGTTGGTGGACATGGTCATGGCTTCCAGTTGGTCATGTGTCACGTACACGGTGGTGGCGTCTGAAATATGGTGCAGGCGTTTCAGCTCGGTGCGCATGTCCATACGCAAACGAGCGTCCAGATTGGAAAGAGGTTCATCCATCAAAAAGACCTTCGGGCGGTAAGCCAGCATACGCGCCAGCGCAATACGCTGCTGTTGACCGCCGCTCATCTCACGCGGGTAGCGGTTTTCATACCCGCTCATCTTCACCTCTTCAAGTGATTCTTTCACGCGCTTGTCCATTTCAGCCTTGGGCAGTTTCTGAATTTCCAAAGCGAAGGTCATGTTTTTATACACCGTCATGTGCGGCCACAAAGCGTAGTTCTGAAAGACCATTCCCAGTTCCCGCTGCCCGGGCGGCACAGATATCCCTTTCGCATGAGAATAGATAAGCGTATCACCAATATATATCTCGCCCTCATCCGGGTCTTCAAGACCGGAAATACAGCGCAGCAGGGTGGTTTTACCGCAGCCAGAAGGACCGAGCAGCGTTAAAAATGTGTGAGGTTCAATACGCAATGAAACATTATTGACGGCGATGACATCGCCAAACTTCTTGGTGAGGTTATTAATGACGATTGGGGTATCCATTTCTTCTCCTCTTTACAGTCCCAGCCCTTTTTTCAGACTGCCGCCACGGAAGCGGCTAATAATAAAGTTGCCGATCAGTACCAGCACGATCAACAAGATAATGACGGCATTCGCCTGTTGGTCGTTGCCATTTTCAATGTACCGCATGGTCATGCTCGCCAGCACTGCTGTGGTGGGGGTGACCAGCAGGATAATGAGAGAGAGTTCGCGCATCGTGGTGATGAATGTCAGTAGAAAACCAGAAACAAAACCGGTGCTGGTGAGCGGAAAGACGATGCGCGCGAAACGCCTCCAGGGAGACGCACCAGCCAGCATTGCTGCCTCTTCCAGTTCTTTGCTCACCTGCATCATGGCAGAAACACCGCTGCGCGCTGAGAAAGGCAGGTGCTTGGCTACCGAAACCACCACCAACAACGCGAAGGTGCCGTACAGCGCCGGGATGGGGCCAACAGGTTTGGTGAACATGGCGATGTATACCGCGCCAAAAGCGATGCCCGGGATGACGTAAGGGATAAAGGACATCTGTTCCACGATTTTCGAAAGCCAGGTTCCGCGCCCTTTGACAATCGCGTACCCTAACACCACTCCAAAAAGCGCGGTGAAGAGGGCGGTAAGGATGGACAAACGAACGGAGTTCCAGGCACCCAACCAAACCTTGTGATTGAGCAGGATGCCCGGTTCACCGCTGTTGATCGAGAGATCGCCCTTTCCAATCCAGTGAGCGAGAGTGAAGTTGTCCAGCGTCCATTTTCCATCTCTCAGCATGAATGTGCTGTAGACCAGCAGCACCAAGGGCAACACAGCGATAATGAACTGAAAGATGACCACGATAGCGACGATAATTGGCTTAAAATTTCTCAACTTGGTCTTCTTCGACATAAACCCACGACCACCGATCGTTTCATAACTTTTTCGCGTGCCCACGATCTTTTGATTTAACATCACGGTGACCATGGCAAACAAGATCAGCACAATGGCGGTCACAAAGGCGTCGCCATAGTTGCCGATGGAAGAATTGGATCTCAACATGGTCGAAAGGGTGTAATAACGGACAGGCACCCCCAGGACGTTCGGTCCGCCAAAGGTGCCCATGGCCTTCGAAAAGGTCATAATGAAACCTGATGCGATAGCAGGGATAACCAGCGGGAAGGTAATTTTCCGCATAATGCGCCAGCGCCCCGCTCCCGCCAGCTCGCCCGCTTCTTCAAGCGATGAATCAATCGACAGGAGCGCCGCCGCGATGAACAGGAAAAAGAAGGTGTAGTAATGCAACCCGCTGCTCACAATGATGGGAATTGGGCCATACGCCAACCAGTCTGGTGTGGGCGCGCCAGTAATAAATTCCAGCAGCCCCATGGTGCCCCCTGATTTCTGGTTCTTAAAGAGCACCAGCCAGGCCATCGCGATGGTCCACGAAGGCATGATATAGGGCACCTGCGCCAGCATATGTATGGTATCGCGTCCCGGGATATCTGTGCGGCACACCAGCCACGCCATCAACCCGCCAACCGCTAACGCCAGGAAGGTTGCTCCCAGGGCAACCACTATGCTATGCATCGCTGGTTGATAAGTCATCAGTTTGCCGATCTTGCCTGTGAGCATTCTCACCCAGTGATACCAGGTAAAGTCGCCTACTTCAGCACCTCTGATCGCCCTCAGGTCAACATCCGCTACCGTGATAGTAGTGACGACCATGCGATAAAGCGGTATGATGACCAGGTAGAACATCACCGCAACCATGATGATGGAAAGAACCACATGCGGCGAGGTCAACCAGCGGAAAAAGCGACGCAGGCGAGCCAGCCACTTTTCCTTGTTGTCCTTTGGTTCAATTGATGTTACTGTCATCAGCTTGCACCTTGTGTTGATTTCCTTTCTTCATCAAGTGTTGAACATGAATCATGCCGTAAGATTCACACAAACGAATCATCCTGCCCGGTTTAATTCCTTCAGCTGACCGCGCAGGGAATCCAATTTATCCAGTGCTGGCATAATCCGCTCCTGGTCTAAACTGGCAACTGAAAGCAGCAGCGCGTTGATCACCGTCATGGGCACCACCAGCGAGTGGAACGCCCCAACCGGTCCACGACGCGCGCTCAAAATCACATCTGCCGAGTCTCCCAGAATGGTCTCCAGCGTGTCCGTCAACATAATCACCGTGGCGCCAACCTTGCGGCTGTAATCCAGCACCAGGTGCAGCGTGGGGTTTTGGTCAAAGAAACAAATGACAAAAACCAGGTCACCGGGTTTCATGGCCAACATGAAGTCGACAACTTCCCGCCCATACGCTTTGAGCGGAACCACTTCTTTGCCAAAACGGCGCAGCCTGATTTCCATCAGGTCTACCAGCGTGATCGAGGGTCCAACGCCAAACACATAGACCTTCTCATTTGTTTTGATCAGCTCCACAGCCTTGTTGAACTGATCGCGGTCTATCGAATTCAGCGCCTGGGTGAGATAGTCGATCTCCGTAGCGGTTACGCGTTCAAAAATGCCGCCATTCTGGCGCATCTCATCCAACCTACCGCGTAAGCGGGCGGAGTGGGTGACGCGCTGGCGGAAGTTTTCTTGCAGCAAAGAGCGCATCGCCGGGTAACTGTTAAAGCCAAGGGTGCGCGCGAAACGCACCAGCGTCGCTTCGCTCAAATCCAGGCGTCTGGCGATCTCACCCGCTGAAAGGAACGCGCTCTCCTCCTGGTTCTTACGTAAAAAGTTGGCGATCATTTTCTCGCTCTTGGTGAGCGTTTGATATTGTTCACTGATAAGCCGTGCAAAATCCATCTCTTTTGAGTTTGATTGAAGCGCTACTTGATCAGAAGTGATAGTTTGGTCTTCCATAGATCACGCTCCGTATTTGGCGACTCTGCCAGCGTTTGCCAGCAGCAGCGGCAAAAAATCTGTAGCCGGCAGTACGCCCAGGCTGCCGCGCGCGCAGGCTCTTTCGCCAAATTCAGCAATCCCATCTTCGCGAACATATTTGCCGTACAACAGGGCTGGAACAGGGTGCCAGCTGTGCGACCGCAGGATCGCCGGGGAAGAATGGTCGCCGGTAATCAGCACCACATCCGGTTGAAGGTTGAGCATGCGCTGGATCTGGGCATCCACGCGCTCGATCTCCTTGACCTTACGGTCGAAGTCTCCATCTTCGCCATGGGTATCGGTTTGTTTGATGTGCAGGTAAAAGAAATCAAACTGCTCCCAAAACATCTCCAGCGTTGAAAATTCATCCTCGATGGTTACGCCGTCCACCGGTAATACCTGCATGCCTACCAGCCTGGAAACGCCTTTATACATGCCGTTCACCGCTATAGAAGCAGCACGCAACTTGAAAAGCTCCCCGTACTGAGGAAGCACAGGCAGTTTGTCAAACCCGCGTAAAAGCACCATATTTGCCGGTTCTTCAAAACGGAGTGTTTCTCGCGCTTTTTGGATGTACGTATTGACCAACCGCGCGGCTTTTTCAGAGGCCTGGTCCAGCGCAACCGCTTGCCTGGGAGCAACGCCCTCCACCAACGGGTCGGTGTCTGAAATCTTCGCCGCCAAACCCTCGCCCCGCATGACCAGCGCGAAACGATGTTCTTTGATTGGCTCAACCTGTATCTGAACGCCGTCGATGGCGATGCTGTTTAGCATCTTTGCCAGCCTGAAGGCTTCAGGAGTTGCGAGCCGGCCCGCTCTTCGGTCTGTTAATATGCCATTAGCGTCCACCTTGCAGAAGTTGCCGCGGGCAGCGATATCTTCCGCCCCCAGGTCAATATCAACCCCTAAGGCTTCCAGCGCGCCGCGGCCAATCTCGTGCTCTATCGGGTCAAAACCGAAGATGGCCAGGTGCCCAGGCCCGCTGCCCACTGCGATGCCCGCCCCCGCAGGGCTGGAAAAGCCCAATGCCGACCGAGCAGCCAGGGCATCCATATGAGGGGTATGAGCTGTTTCCAGTTCAGTTTTACCGCCGGGTTCTTTAGGTAGCCCTCCTAGCCCATCCATGATGAGCATAACGATTTTGGTATCCGCCGGTTGGATCAGTTTCTTGAGGAATTCGTAGTTCATTTACCGGCTCCCCTGCCTTTTCCATAGACCAGCGCGTCGTAGGCGATTTGCGTCTTATTGTAATTACCGTCGCGGTCGAGGGCGATACCGCGTCCAATACCCGTGACGATCTGCCCGACGCCGATTTCATTCATTAAATCTTCCAGTTTCTTCAAAAGCGCGGGCGCGCTTCCGGGCTCAGTGCTGCGTCCATCCAATATCATATGCAGGAAAACATGCTGCAAGCCGGCGTCTTTGGCCATTTTCAAAACCGCCAGGGGGTATTCCATGGAGCCGTGCGAGCTTTTTTCAGTCAAAAGCCCGATGAGGTGGAGGTTCTTCCCGCGCGCTTTTACGCCTTCAATGACGTCACAGATGACCTCGTTGGTGTAGAAAGAGCCATCCTGCATCGCCCTATCCAGGCGCACATCATCCTGCAAAACGACCCTGCCGGCGCCAATGTTGATGTGTCCAGCTTCTGAGTTTCCTGCTTTGCCGGCTTTCAGCCCCACGGCTTCACCTGAGGCCTCCAGGAGCGAATGCTGGTAACGCGCCAGCAGGCTATCCCAGAAAGGCGTCTCCGCCATAGCAATTGGATCGTTCTCAGGAACGCCGCTGATTCCCCAACCGTCCAGGATGACCAGCAAGACTTTACGGTCAACCCCAAAGTCATGCTCCGGCGCCAGGTTCTTTCCTGTCATTTGCGCCGGCGGGGTTACCCGCAGGATGCTCAACACTGTCGGAGCGATGTCCGCCAGCTTGCCCTCACGCGGGGTGACCGTCTCCGCGGCTGCCGGATCGATGATCAGACAAGAGACCGGGTTGGTGGTGTGAGAAACATGCGCTGAACCGTCCGCGTTTTCCAACACTTCCAGGTTGCCGTGGTCCGCGGTGATGATGACCACATAACCCGCCGCGTTAGCCTTTTCTACCACTTCGCGCAGGTGCCGGTCTACAAACTGCGCGCAGGCGATCTTCGCTGCTTTATTGGAAGTGTGCCCGATGACATCCCCATTCGCAAAATTGGTCACCACCAGGCCTGTCCCCCTGTGAATGGCTTCTATGACAGCCTGTGCAACCTTCTCCAGGCTTAATTCCGGGTATTGATCAAAAGGAACGCCTTTCAAAGAAGGTATACGGATATCTTCTTCTTGTGGGTATGGCTGGTTGTTGCCGCCGTTCAAAAAAAAGGTCACGTGGGCGAATTTTTCTGATTCAGCAATGCGCACCTGTGAAAAACCCGCCTGGCTCACTACCTCGCCCAGGGTCGCCTGGACTTTTGAAGGCGCGAACGCCACCGGCAGGTCTTTAAACTTGTCATGATACAGAGTGAGAATCACAAAGGGGAGATGGGTGAACACCTCACGCGGGAATTGGTTCAGCTGGGGGTCAGTAAAGGCTTCGGTCAGTTGGATTTCACGCTCTCCACGGCGGCAGCAGAAGACCACCGCATCGCCATCTTTGATCCGACCGACCGCATTTCCTGCCGCGTCTTGCAGGATGATCGGCTCCATGTTGTAATCGGTTTGCCCCCGCTCGTACAGGTCCTTCACCGTTTTTGCCAGCGCCGCACTTCCTCTGGCGCGATTTGTGTTTTCGAGTGAAATACCTGCTGATTTCGGCATATTTACTCCTGGTGTCCATTTCTGGGCGGAAAGTGATCCAGCAAGTCCCACAGGCTGTGAATCACCAGATCTGGTTGTTGCTCCGGCGCAACCCTGAGGTCTTTTTCCGCCGGGTCTGGCAGGATGATCACCATGCCAAAGCCGGCTGCCCTGGTTCCAGCTACATCACGAGAGAAATTGTCGCCCACGTAGGCGCATTTTGCTGGTGCAACTTCAGCCCTTCGGGCGGCTTCCAGATAGATGGATGGATCTGGTTTACGCCGCCCGAAGGTAGAGGAGAGAAGGACGGATTTGAAATACCGCGAAAGATTCTCAGCGGCGAGCCAATCGGGAATCTCGCTGGTAGTGATGACATTGCTGATGATTCCCAGCGTGTAACCGCGGCTGTGCAATTCATGAATGACTTCCGTGCAGCCATCCGCCATCACCCGCCGCCCCATGGATTGGCGGAACTGGTAGGTGAGTTCGTGCGCCAGTGGCGCGATGTGTTGGGCCGGGAACTCAGGCACCAGCCAGCGCGTCCACAATTCTTCTTCTGAAGCCTCAACCAGGTGTTCAAAAGCCCACTTGCGGTATTCCTTGTAACGCCGATCCAGCTCCTCGCTGAACGATTGCGGCGGTTGGCTTGTGCCAACCAGCGCAGCAATTTTCTGACGCGCTTCTTCACGATACGGCTCTTCTTTCATCAATATCCGTAAGGTGTTGCCGATGTCGAGAAAAATGGCGTCGATATCCATGTGGGTGCTTTAATTCACCTGGCGGTTTCGCGGCGGGAAGATATCTAATAGTTCCCTGATCTCTTTGATGGTGTAATCGGGAGTGTGCTCACCCGTGGGTGGTTCTTTTGCCAGTGTGGCGGGTTCATCGAAAAGGATCATCATGCCGAACCCGGCCGCGCGCGTTCCTTCCACATCGCGCACCGGGTTGTCGCCCAGGTAGGCGCATTTGGCGGGTTCCACGCCAATTTGGCGCGCTGCCATCCAATAGATTTCGGGGTCTGGTTTGCGAATGCCCACTTTGGAGGAAAGGATGACGGTTTTGAAATACTGGGTCACACCATCCGCTTCCATCCAATCGGGAATCTCCGTTTCAGTGATGGTGTTGGCGATAATGCCCAGCAGGTAACCCCGGCGGTGCAGCTCAATGATGGTCTCTTTGGCGTCGTGCCGCGGAACGCGCCGTCCATCCCGGTCGCGCCAAAGGCGCGTTAGCCTGCCGTGCAGGGGGGCTATCTTTTCCGCCGGGTAGTCGGGCAGCAGATGTTTTGTCCATAAAATTTCCTCGGGCGATTCCAGCAAAGACGCCTTGGAGGCTTTACGGTAAGCTTTCCAGCGGGTCTCCAGTTTTTCAAAGAAGGCTTCCTGGGATTCTAGCGTTCCAACCAGGCGCATTAACTCCTGCATGGCGTTCTGTTGGAAATCAGGCTCTTCCAGCACGATGCGTAACGTATTGCCTACGTCCAGAAAGATGGCTTCGATGTCAGGGTTCATATCCATATCCTTTCACGAGGTCGATTCTTATAGAAGTTCAGGCGTGTCCAGGGCGGTGAGGCTCAGGCGAAATGCATTGCTGGCCTAACATTTCAATGTTTTTTGCAGGATTACTTACATGTATGATAATACAACATTTAAATTAATTTTGCAAGTATTCTTACATTTTTTAAGTTGACATTCATAAGGCAATTTGCTATGATGTTTATGCACACGTGTGCGCTAATGGAGTGTTATGGGTGTCACGATAAAAGATATTGCAAAGGTCGCTGGCGTTTCACACACCACAGTCTCGCGGGCGCTCAATGGCAACCCTGTCATCCCGCCCAAAACCGCCGCCATGATCCGGAATATCGCCGGAGACCTGGGCTACCTGCCCAGTGCCGCTGCCCGGGGGCTTAAAACCAGGCGTTCCGGGGTGTTAGGGGTGCTGGTCAGCCGCATTGACAATCCCTATTTTGGCGAGATCATCCAGGGCATTGAAGACGCCATCAGAAATAGCGGATACAGCATTTTCATTGCCTCGTCTTCTCTCGACCCACAAAAAGAAAAAGAGATTGTTCAAGCCTTCAGTGAACATCGGGTGGACGGGGTCATCATTGGTTCGGTACCGGTTGAGCGCAGCAATCTCAACCTGCTTAACCAGTATGGAATCCCGGCAGTGGTCATCAATAACCAGTCTGCGCGTTCGCAAAAATACTCGATTTCGCACGATGATGAATATGGCGCCAGGCAGGTCACGCGCCACCTGCTTGACCTCGGCCACCGACGCATCGCTTATCTGGGAAACGCCTGCGCTCCGCGCATCAACGATAACCGCTTACAGGGATTAAAGGCTGAATGCGAGTCATCGGGTTTTACGGTGGCAGAAAACTGGATTACCCACCAACCTGGTGGTGAAATTGAAAACGGCGCGGCCGGTATGACCGCCCTCCTCGGCGCCGGTGTTCCCTTTTCAGCCGTATTCTGCTTTAACGACCTCATGGCAGTCGGCGCGCTGAGCGTGTTGCGACAAAATGGGCTGCGGGTCCCTGAAGATATTTCCATCGCTGGTTTTGATAACATCCCCTATTCAGCCTACACCACTCCCGCTTTAACCACCTTCGACCAGCCCAAACGCTCGATAGGTGATGAGGCCGCCAGCATGTTGTTGGAACTTATCAGCTCCAATGCTTCATCACAGTCGCGCAGAAAACCTCTCAATAAGATGATGCGCGGTGAATTGCTGGTAAGAAAATCGACCGCTCAATTTGCAAAGGAGTAAAAAGTGAAATCTACCGAATCTTCTTTACTGGTTAAACCAGATCTCACCCGTGCAGAGTATATCCGGGTGACCCCGAAAAGCGTTGGCTGGGAACATTTGTCTTTCTGCGCTGTCAGGCTTAAACAAGGCGAGGAATGGCATTTTAATACTGAAAACAACGAACTGGCGCTGGTCATCCTTGGCGGAACGCTTGATGTGCACTCGAACCGCGGAGCGTGGCGATCCATTGGCAGCCGGACAGATGTGTTTCATGGCATGCCTACCACCCTTTACCTATCCCGCGATACCGATTTCACCGTTACGGCCGCTTACGGTGCGGTCGATTTCGCCTGCGGCTGGGCTGCCGCTACAAAAGATTTTCCGGCGCGGTTGGTCAGCCCTGAAGAGGTGAAAGTTGAACTGCGCGGCGGCGAGAACGCTTCACGCCAGATCAACCAGATGATTCTTCCGGGTTTTCCGTGTGAGCGCCTGGTGGTGGTAGAGGTTTACACGCCATCTGGCAACTGGAGCTCTTACCCACCGCACAAGCACGATGTGCGTCGCGTGGATGAAAATGGCCGGCTGCTGGAGGCTGACCTGGAAGAAATTTATTTTTACAAAATCGATAAACCTGAAGGTTACGCTTACCAGCGCTGTTACACAGATGACCGCCGCATCGACGAAATTATGCTGGTGCAAAATGACCACCTCGTCTTATCACCCGAGGGATATCACCCCGTGGTGGCTGCCCACGGTTACACGGCTTACTACCTGAACATTCTCGCGGGCTCAGACCAGTCTCTTGCCAGCAGCGACGACCCGGCATACGCCTGGATCAAAGACACCTGGAAGAGCAAGGATCCGCGCCTGCCGCTTGTCCAATTATCCATGAACTACAAGTAAAGGAGTGAAAAATGACCACCTATAAGAGCAAATTGCACGAGACAGTCTCAACGACCCCCACCGATTACTGGAATGACTCCTGTTCCATAGAAGAATTAACTTACGCGGTTGAACACGGCGCGGTTGGTGCCACTACCAACCCCACAATCGTGGCCAATGTGCTTAAAAAGGAAATGAACCTGTGGGAAGAGCGTATTCATCAGATCATTGCGGAAAACCCGATCTGGTCTGAGGTGGAGATCACCTGGAAATTGATCGAGGAAATGGCTGTGCGCGGAGCCGGGTTGCTTAAGCCCGCCTTTGACCGTGAGCGAGGGAAGAAAGGCCGGCTTTCCATTCAGACCAACCCGCAGCTTTACCGCAACGCCAGGGGCATTGCCGAGCATGCCATTCACTTTGCCACCCTGGCACCGAATATGCAGGTGAAAGCCCCGGTTACCAGCGCCGGTGTAAAAGCAATAGAAGAAGCCACTTACCACGGGGTATCCATCAACGCCACCGTGTGTTTTAGCGTTTCTCAGGCTTTGGCGGTGGCGCAAGCCATGGAACGGGGGCTTGAGCGGCGCAGCGCTGAAGGGAAATCCATCGCTGAGATGTCGCCCGTCTGCACCATTATGGTGGGGCGCACGGATGACTGGGTGAAGGTAGCGGCCAAAAAGAACGCGGTTGATATTGACCCTGCTTTCCTCGATTGGGCGGGCATCGCCTGCTTTAAACGCGCTTACGAAATTTACAAGGAAAAGGGGTACCGCCCCAGGCTGCTGGCAGCAGCTTACCGCCACCTGGGACACTGGTCTGAGTTCATTGGTGGCGATGTCATCCTCACCATCCCTTATGAATGGCAGCTCAAGATTAACGCCAGCGACATCGAAGTTCGTCCGCGCATGGCAGACCCGGTCGACCCCATCATCGTTAAGGCGCTGCTCAGCAAAATACCTGAATTCCGCAAGGCATACGAACCGGATGGTATGACAGTAGCGCAATTTGACACCTATGGTGCCACCGTGAGAACCTTGCGCGGATTTATCAGTTCTTACCATGAACTGCAGGGAGTGGTACGCGATTTCATGCTCCCCAACCCCGACCTGTAACCCGTTGAAAGGAGAGAAATGACCTCCACCATCCGACTTACAATGGCGCAAGCCCTTGTCCGCTTCCTTAAGAACCAGTATATCGAGCGGGATGGAATTGAAACCCCTTTCTTTGCTGGTATGCTGGGTATCTTTGGTCATGGCAACGTGGCGGGTATCGGCCAGGCGCTGCAAGAAAACCCTGATTTTCGCTACATCATGGTACGCAACGAACAATCCGCTGTGCATATCGCCAGCGGTTTTACCAAAATGCACAACCGCCTGCGAACCTTCGCCTGTACATCGTCCATTGGTCCTGGCGCCACCAACATGGTCACCGGGGCGGCGTTGGCTACCATCAACCGCCTGCCTGTGCTGCTGCTGCCCGGAGATATTTTTGCGCGCCGTAACGTGGCGCCAGTGCTGCAACAGTTGGAATCTCCTAACACGCAGGATATTAGCGTAAATGATTGCTTCAAACCTGTATCGCGTTACTGGGACCGCATCACCCGCCCTGACCAACTGCTCACCTCTTTGCCTGAAGCCCTGCGCGTGCTCACCTCCCCTGCGGATACCGGGGCGGTGACGCTCTCGCTGCCGCAGGATGTGCAGGCTGAAGCCTACGACTACCCGCTTGAATTCTTCCGCAAACGTGTTTGGATGGTCGCTCGACCGCTGGCAGACCGCGCGCTTTTAAAACGCGCGGTTGAAATGATCCGTTCGTCCAAACAGCCATTGATCGTCGCCGGCGGTGGGGTGCTGTTCAGCGGCGCCAGCCAGGCGCTTGACGCCTTTGCCAGGCAAACCGGCATTCCCGTGGGAGAGACTCAGGCGGGCAAGGGTTCACTGGCTTACGACCACCCCCAGTGCCTGGGCGCGATCGGTGCCACTGGCACGTTGCCTGCTAACCGCATCGCGCATGGCGCCGACCTGGTGATTGGCATTGGCACACGATACTCCGATTTCACCACTGCCAGTAAAACCGCCTTTCAGAATCCCGCGGTGCGCTTCATCAATATCAACCTGTTTGAGATGGACGCTTTTAAGCATTCAGGGTTGGCACTCACCGCAGACGCGCGTGCGACGCTGGAAGAATTGACCTCGGCTCTCGCTGACTACCAGGTATCAGCCGATTACGCTACCCGCATTCGCGAACTCAAACACGAATGGGAAGTTGAAACCGACCGCCTGTATCATCTCCGCCACCAGCCTTTACCCGCTCAGAGCGAGATCATTGGCGCCATCTGGGAAACAATTGCCGACAGCGATGTGATGATGTCAGCCGCGGGCAGCCAACCCGGCGACCTGCACAAGTTGTGGCGTGCGCGCACACCCAACTCCTATCATATGGAGTATGGTTACTCCTGCATGGGATATGAAATTCCTGCCTCGCTGGGTGTGAAGCTGGCAGCGCCTGAGCGCGAGGTGTACGTGTGGGTGGGCGACGGTACCTACCTGATGAATCCCACCGAGATCCTCACCGCTGCGCAGGAGGGTTTGAAGGTAACCATCATCGTGGTCGATAACGCTGGTTTTGGGTCGATTGGCGGTTTGAGCGCCTCTTTGGGCAGCTCCGGCTTCGGAACTCGTTTTAGGAAACGCGACCCGCAAACCGGTCAGCTTAATGGCCCTGCGCTGGAGGTGGATTTTGCTGCCAACGCCGCCAGCCTGGGCGCTGAAGTATTTACGCCTGGCTCCATCGAGGACTTTCGTAAAGTTCTCGCACATACCAGGTCACTTGACCATACCTCGGTGATTGTCATTAAAGCCGACCGCGAGGTGAGAGTACCGGGTTACGAATCCTGGTGGGACGTGGCTGTGGCAGAAGTATCAACCATGCCTGAGGTTCAGGCGGCGCGTAAAGATTACGAAGCGCACCTGAAAGACGAGAAATATTTCCTTTGATATGGAGATAGATAAAGCGCGAGGTGAACGATGGCGGTGAAGATAGGATTGATCGGCGCAGGGAGAATGGGCAGGGTTTATGCCAGCACGCTGGCGTTCTCCGTAT
This sequence comes from Chloroflexota bacterium, assembly GCA_012798065.1. Classification (GTDB taxonomy): domain Bacteria; phylum Chloroflexota; class Anaerolineae; order Anaerolineales; family Anaerolineaceae; genus UBA6107. The sequence goes on along the minus strand of JAAZNW010000052.1, from coordinate 4,744 downwards.
CCGAAGTGGACCTGGTTGCAGTGGCTGATCCTGACCGCGCAGCGCTCGCCGAGGTGGCGGATCGTTACCACATCCCTTCCACTTACCAGGATTATCGCGACCTGTTGGGCAGCCAGGAGGTCGAGGCTGTTGTTGTGGCGTCTCCCACCGGTACGCACGCCGAAGTGATCGCCGCCGCGGCGCAGGCGGGCAAGCATATCTTTAGCGAAAAACCGCTTTCACAGAACCTTCAGCGATGCGACGAAGCGCTGAAAGCGGTCAGGCAGGCTGGGGTTAAGCTGCAGATGGGCTTTATGCGCCGCTTTGACGCCCCTTACGCTGCGGCGAAACAAAAAATTCTCGATGGCGTCATCGGCAAACCGGTGATGTTCAAATCCACCAGCCGCGACCCCAAACGCACCAGCCTGGAGTTCGCCAAACGTGAGAATAGCGGCGGGTTGATCCTGGATATGGGCGTGCACGATTTCGATTTAGCACGCTGGCTGATGGACAGCGAAGTCGCCCGTGTGCACAGCGAAGGCGCCTGCCTGGCTTTTCCAGAGCTTAAAGAGGTGGGGGATATCGACAATGTCGTCATCAACCTGCGCTTTACCAATGATGCGATTGGAAACATCGATTTAAGCCGCAACGCCGTGTATGGTTACGACATCCGCACGGAGGTACTGGGCACAGATGGCAGCCTTTGGATCGGTTACCTGCAACAAACCCCGACCCTGGTGCTGACCCGCGCAGGGGTCATGCACGATACAGTGCCGTACTTTATGGAGCGTTTTGGTTCAGCCTACGCCGAGCAGGTACGGGTGTTCGTGAAGCACATTCTGGAAGACACACCGCCCGAGGTTACCGGGGAAGACGCGCGCGCGGCTACCGCTATTGGCATTGCCGCTACCCTTTCCTTGGATGAAGGACGCCCGGTGCAGGTGCGTGAAGTGGACCTGTAATTCACCTTATCTTTTTTGGAGGAAGTATGATCAGAATAGCAAACGCGCCATGCAGCTGGGGAGCACTGGAATTCGACCTGCAGGGTAAAGCTGCCGGTTATGAACTCGTGCTCGATGAAATGCAGCGCTCCGGTTACGCCGGTACTGAACTGGGTGACTGGGGTTTTATGCCGACAGAGCCTGGAAAATTAAAAGAAGAGTTGAAAAAACGTGAGCTGGTGCTTCTGGGCGCATTTGTACCGGTGGCGCTTAAAGACGCCACCAACCACCCTCAAGGCATTGAAAGCGCCTTAAAGGTTGCCAGGCTGCTGGCGGCGGTGGAAGGCAGTTCCCCTTTCATCGTGCTGGCGGATGACAATGGCAAGGTGCCGGAGCGCACACGCAATGCTGGACGTGTGACCCCTGAGATGGGGCTCAGCGATGCTGAATGGCAGGTGTTTGCTGAAGGCACTGAGAAGGTCGCAGATGCTGTCAAAAGAGAGACTGGGTTGCGGTTGGTCTTTCATCATCACTGCGGCGGATACGTTGAGACCCCGGCTGAGATTGACTCGCTGCTAAGGCTCACAGACCCACAACTGGTTGGGCTTTGCCTGGATACCGGTCATTATCAATTCGGCGGTGGTGACCCGCTGACTTTTTTACAAGAAAACGCTGGCAGGGTATGGCACATGCACTTTAAGGATTGCCATCCCGGTATTGCTGAACGATCACGCGCGCTGGGGTGGGATTATTTTAAGTCCGTCGAGCAAGGTGTTTTTTGCGAACTGGGCAAAGGCGCGGTTGACTTCCCGGCGGTGAAGGCTGAGCTGGAACGGCAGGGATTTGAAGGCTGGATCGTGGTGGAACAGGATGTGTTACCCGGCATGGGCAGTCCCTACGAATCAGCGCTTAGAAATCGTGAATACCTCAAATCCATCGGGTTCAATTGATCAAGGAGAAGAATGAGCAATCAAAAGGTAATTCGAGTAGGGGTCATTGGCGCCGGGCGCATCGGAAAAATTCACGCTGAAAACCTGGCCACGCGCATCCCTGGCGTGGTCGTTTCCGCGATTGCTGATATAAACCAGCAGGCGGCTCAGGCGCTGGCGGAGAAGCTGCACGTCGCCAACGCTTTTTCAGATTATCGAAAGATCATCGAAGACAAGGACATAGATGCAGTGGCGGTGTGCTCTTCTACCGACACCCACGCTGATCTCATCATCGCCGCTGCCAATGCCGGCAAGCACGTGTTTTGCGAGAAGCCGGTAGACCACAGCCTGGATAGGATCGATAAAGCCATCAACGCGGTCAGTAAGGCGGGGGTACAATGCCAAATTGGCTTCAATCGCCGATTTGACCCCAACTTTAAAAAGCTGCACGACCTGGTTCAAACAGGCAAAATCGGCGACCTGCATATCCTGCGTATCACCAGCCGCGACCCGGCCCCCCCTCCAGCGGAGTACGTGAAGCTCTCCGGCGGCATGTTCCTGGATATGACCATTCATGATTTTGACATGGCGCGTTTTCTCTCCGGCAGCGAGGTAGAAGAAGTGTATGCGATCGGCGAGGTGAGGGTCGACCCGGCTATTGGCGCGGCGGGTGATATCGATACCGCTGTTATCACGCTCAAGTTTGCCAACGGCGCCATCGGCACGATTGATAACAGCCGCAAAGCGGTTTATGGTTACGACCAGCGCGCGGAAGTTTTTGGTTCTGGTGGCATGGCCGCTACTGCCAACAATACCCCCAACTCCAGCGTGTACAGCAATGCGGATGGTGTGGTTTCAGAAAAACCACTCTATTTCTTCCTGGAGCGCTACATGGAATCGTTCGTGGCGGAAATGCGCGATTTTATTAACGCTATCCGCGAGGGCAACCCGACCCCGGTGAACGTGTTCGATGGGCGCAAACCGGTGGTCATTGCCATGGCAGCCACCCGCTCGATGTTGGAAAACCGACCGGTCAAACTATCGGAGATCGAATAGCAGGCATAAAATAACCCCGGGAGGTCTGCTACCTCCCGGGGTTGAGGATGTCTTCCCGCCGCCTATCTTGCGGGTGTATTGATTGTTGTTCAGCACTGGTAAACGAAAGCGCCCGAGACCATCGTCGCGGCAACCGTTAAGTCTTTTTGCAAGAAAACCAGGTCCGCGTCATAACCCGGCGCCAACCTTCCTTTTTTCGCGCCTAAGCCCATCTCTTCCGCCGGGGCGCTGGTAACCATCACCAAAGCCTCCAGCAAATCACAGCCCGTGAAGGCGATCAGGCTGCGCAGCGCCAAGTCCATAGAGATTGTACTGCCGGACAGGTGACCCTCAGCATCACGGGCGACCCCGTCTTTCACCTGGATGAACTGCCCGTTACCCTCATACTTTGCGTCAGCGCGCCCTGCTCCCCTGATGGAATCCGTGATCAACGCGATGCGGGAAGGTGATTTGGCTTTGAGAACAAGCCTCACTACCGCGGGGTGAAGATGAACGCCATCACAAATCACCTGCGCCAGCAAACGGTCATCATCCAGAATACCTCCGGCTGTGCCTGGGTGGCGGTGATGCAGTCCATCCATACCGTTGAACAGGTGAGCTGCCTGCGTCGCGCCGAGGTTCGCGGCGGCTTTCACCTGCTCGTAGCTGGCGCTGGAATGCCCGATGGCCACACGCGCCCCCAACCGCACCGCGTTCCGAATCAACGCTTCGCCACCTTCCACTTCTGGCGCGCAGGTGAGAATGCTGACCATACCGGACTCCAGCCAGGGCAGGTACTCACGCGCGTCTGGTTTACGGATAAAAGAGAGTGACTGCGCTCCCCGCCTGCGTGGGTTGATGTAGGGACCTTCCAGGTGAACCCCGCCAACACGCGCGCCGGGTAAGTGACTGGCGCACTCCTTCACACAGTTGATCACACGTGTAATTTCTGCCTGGCTGGCGCTCCAGGTGGTGGGGTAAAAAGTGGTTACGCCGTGTTGAGAGCAATACGCTGATGCGGTCACCATACCCGCAGCTACTGCGTCCATTGTATCAACCCCCATGGCGCCATGAAAATGTAAGTCAATGAACCCCGGCGCGACATAACAGCCCTTCGCGTCGAGCGTATTCCCGGGCTCAAATGAGAATTCCTCCTCCGGGGTCAGTTTCTCGATAACCCCACCGCTCAGAGTGAGAACGGTATGTTCCATTCGTTGCTGAGGGGTCAGCAGGATGGCGTTACGGATATGGGTCTTCATCATAAGCCGGTCAGTTAAGCGGGTGAAAAACGGATGGGGACTGATTCAAGAATCGTGCAGGAATATCAGGCAACGGAATACTACTCCAGCCATGAGGATGACCGGAATTACCAGATGATTGAGTTGCCCGCAAAGCAGGTTAAAAGCCAGCGCTGCGCTTAAGTTCATTAAGCGGTACCGCTCTTTTTCTCCTGTTTCTGTTTTCTCTTTTCCTTGATATTTAACTTCGGTTTTTTCTTTTGTTCTTTTTTGCCCTTGTCTTTCTTGCCTACCTCTCCCATCTTTTCTTCTCCTTATTGCTGTGATTTTCGAAACGATTTTATCATCTATACCATGAGTATACGCTTGAACCGCGGTAGCGTTGCAATGAAATTCCAGGAGAATACACAGGGTGGATGGTGAAGTGGGCTTTATGGTATGAATGATTTTATAAAATAACAGATGAAAATTGGCTGGTTAATATTGAATAAGTTCAGATACATATGAGACAAAAAGGCTAGACAAAAAAGAGCATCGAGGTCATCCTTAAGGGTGACAAACCAAACAAAAGGAGAGAAGCCTCGATGCGCATACATTGTATCCCAAAAGAATTTTATTATCT
>JAAZNW010000144.1 GCA_012798065.1 Chloroflexota bacterium | reverse complement strand
AGTTGAACTTGATGAACCACAGAGAGGAGTGGCGGCAGGTCAGGCAGCGGTGTTTTATGAAGGTGATGAACTATTGGGTGGTGGGGTGATTGGATAGAGGTGATTGTGCTTGAGCCTAGAGGTGTGATAAAATGACGGCTATTGTTATCAAGTAATTTACACGACCTGTCTGTTTAAAGATAGGTTAATAATTAGAGTTGGCTACTAAGCGAAAGAGTTCTGCCTTAAAAAAAGGAAAGAAAGAGGTGGTAAAAAAGAACTCTAAAAAAATCACCAAGAAGGAGAAGGTTGTTTCTAAATCGAGTTTCAAGTCGATGGATGAGTTGTTGGCTAAAACTGGGTATCAGCTAAATGTACCCAAGAGAGGTGATGTGATTAAGGGAATGGTGACTGAGGTAAGGAAAAGATTGGTGTTGGTTGATATTGGGGCAAAAACTGAAGGGCTAGTAATCGATAAAGAAGCAGAGGCAGCAGCAGCGTTGATTCAGACTTTAAGTGTCGGGGATGAGATTGAGGTGTTTGTGAAAAACCCAGAGAATGATCAAGGTCAGATCTTGCTAAGTTTGCGCCAGGCAGCTGATGACAAGAGGTGGGAGTTGTTCAGTGAGTGGTTGGAGACAGGTAAACCGATTGAGGTTAAGGGTCTTGAGACAAACAAGGGGGGACTGATTGTGTTGGTAGATGGGATGAGAGGGTTTGTGCCAGCGTCGCAGTTTAGCCAGGAATACCTAGGCAAGATGGATAAGTTGGTTGATAAGACATTTAAGGCTCAAGTAATTGAGGTAGATAGAGAGCAGAATAGGTTGATTTTTAGCGAGAAGATTGTGTCTGAGGCAGGTGAGATTGCTAAGAAGGGTGAGGCCTTAAAGAAGATTAAGAAGGGTGATGTGTTAGAAGGTGTGGTGAGTGGAATCATGCCATTTGGAGTGTTTGTGACTATTAAGGTAGAGATTAGTGATGATAAGGATGAGGATCAGGGTAAGCTGGAAGGCTTGATTCATATTAGTGAGATTAGTTGGGAGAAGGTTGATGATCCAAACAAATACTACAAAGTAGGGGATAAGGTGAAGGTTCAAGTGATTGGAATTGAGGAAGATACGAGTAAGCTTAACTTGTCAGTCAAGAGATTAGCTAATGATCCATGGCAATCAATTGAGAAAAACTATGCTGAAGGAACTCAGCACAAGGGTACGGTGGTAAGACTAGCGCCTTTTGGAGTATTTGTGAATTTTGAGGCTGGGATTGATGGTTTGATTCATATAAGTAAGATGCCCGCAGGAAGAGAGTTTAAGGTCGGTGAGGAAGTAGATGTGTATGTAGAGATGTTGGATAAGGAGAATAGAAGGATGAGTTTGGGAGTGGTGTTGACTGAGGTACCAGTTGGATACAAATAGAGCTAATAATTAGTGAAAATAATATGGCCAAAACAAAGTTAATCATCAAGGATGACCAGGTGTTAGTAGATGCAGAGTTGATTTTTGAAGAGATTAAGAAGGCGAAGGGTGACTGGAAGAGAATCGAGAAGGAGATCAAGCAGATGCTTGAGGCTTTTGGGGCTTAGTTGATGAGGAGAACAGAGTGGCGCTTAGTTTTTTTAGATTGTTGATTTTGGGATCAAGAGGTTGGTAGCCTAAATTTTTGGCCTCTTTAAGGCGTTTGTCAAGGTAGGCAATGGGGCGGATTTCGCCAAGAAGGCCTAGTTCACCAAGGGCAAGAGAGTTTATGGGGAGGCTTAAATTTTTGTAGCTGCTGATAATGGCGAGAGCTAAACTTAGGTCGGCGGCAGGATCGGTGAGGCGGAGCCCGCCGGTGACGTTGACGAAGACATCGT
>JAAZNW010000131.1 GCA_012798065.1 Chloroflexota bacterium | reverse complement strand
TTTATGGTGGTTTACGCCCTGCTCCTGGCGCTGTGGGCCGGGTTCGGCGCCGTCCGCCAGGCTCGTGCCAAAACGCTCGGCGGCTCCCTGGCGCACGGAGCGGCCGCGGGACTCGCCAGCGCCGCCCTCGCCTTTGTCTTCAGCCTGGGTCTTTCCTGGCTTCTCATCCACCGGGTTGATTTTCGCCAGTACCTGGCGGTGCTTTCTTTTGATTTCATTCGCGTAACGCTCTTTAACCTCGCCCCTCTCAACGGGGCGCTGGCTGTGGCTGGGGTGTTTCTGGCTGGTGCCACGCTGGGCGGGCTGCTCACTGGCGTGTTCAACCTCGCCCTTGTGCGCTCCGGTCTGCAGCAGGTCAAAGGCTTTTTGGCGGCGCTGCAGCAGCGGTTCAGCTCTCTGACGCATGGAAAGTACCGGCTGGTTTTCCTCATCCTTGGGTTGGTGCTGCTCGCTGCCGCGGTCATTTTGCTGCCGCTCAAATGGGGGTCTTACTGGAATTACGTGACCGGCACAGTGGGTTTATACGTGGTGCTCGGGTTGGGGCTGAACATCATCGTCGGTCTATCGGGTCAGCTGGTGCTGGGGTACATCGCCTTCTTCGCCATCGGCGCTTACACCATGGCGCTGCTGAACTCGCCCTTCCCACATAACCTGATGTGGGGTTTCTGGCCGGCGCTGGTATTGGGTGTGGCGCTGGCAGCCCTGGCGGGCGTGCTGTTAGGTTTGCCCCTCATGCGCCTGCGCGGTGATTACCTGGCCATCGTCACCCTGGGCTTTGGCGAAATTATCCGCATCCTCCTGAAGAGCGACATCCTCACCAACTTCACCGGGGGTCCGCGCGGCATCCAGAACATCAGCGGTCCCACCCTGTTCGGTCGGGTCTTCAACTCCGATGTGCATTTCACTTACCTGATCACCGCCGCGGTGCTGCTGGCCGCCTTTGTGTATCACCGGCTGCAATACTCGCGCACCGGGCGCGCCTGGCTCTCCATCCGGGAAGATGAAACGGTGGCGCGCGCCACCGGGGTGAACACCACTCGCTACAAACTGCTGGCGCTGGCGCTGGGCGCGGCTTTCGCCGGGCTGGCGGGCGCCATTTTCGCCAGTCGCAATCAGTTCACCGGGCCTGAAGAGCACTCGCTCATGGCCTCCATCAACGTGCTCAGTCTCATCATCGTGGGCGGCATGGGCAATATCCCCGGCACCATCCTGGGTGCTTTCGCACTAAAAGGACTGCCTGAAATTCTGCGCGAGTTCGCCAATTACCGGCTGCTGACCTTTGGCGCGCTGCTGGTGGTGATGATGCTCTCGCGTCCAAATGGCATGATCCCCTCGAAACGCCCAAAGTATCAGGTCCCTGCGGAAAGCGCGGAGGATCGCCCTCAGGAGGCACGCCATGACGGATAACGTGATCAGCGTGCGCGATGTGACCAAGCTCTTCGGCGGTCTCACAGCCGTCAACCGCGTTAGCCTGGAGGTGCCCGAGGGGGCCATCTTTTCCATCATCGGACCCAACGGCGCCGGTAAAACCACGCTGTTTAACTGCATCTCGGGCTTTTACACCCCCGAACACGGAGAAGTGCTCTTCCTCGGTGATTCCATCTGCGGGCGAGGTACCGACGCCATCGCCTCGGTGGGTATTTCGCGCACTTACCAGAACATCAGGCTCTTTTCCAACCTCACCGCGCTGGAGAACGTGATGGTCGGGCTGCACCCGCGCCTGCGCGAAACCTGGCTGGACGCCGTGCTGCATTCCCCGCGCTTTAAACGGGAAGAAGACGCTTCCATATGTGAAGGGTTGAAATGGCTGGCGTTCATCAGCCTGCAAGACCACGCCAACGACCTGGCCGGCAGCCTGCCCTATGGCGCCCAGCGGCGCCTGGAGATCGCCCGCGCCCTGGCTGGAAAGCCGCGTGTGCTGTTACTGGATGAGCCCACCGCCGGTATGAACCCGCACGAAACCGAAGAGATGATCGCCCTCATCCGCCGCATGCGCGCGGAATTTGGCATCACCATCATTCTCATTGAGCACGATATGCACGTGGTCATGGGTATTTCCGACCGCATCGCGGTGCTGGATTTCGGCGAGAAGATCGCCGAAGGCGCCCCCGCCGAAATTCAAAAGAACGAGCGCGTCATCGAGGCGTACCTCGGCCCCGGCGGCGCCGCGCTGGCCAAAAAATACCGCGGGAGGAAGTCCGCATGATTCTCAACGTCGCCCACCTCAACGTGCATTACGGCCCCATTCACGCGCTCAAAGACGTGAGCTTTACGCTCCAGCAGGGTGAGATCGTGGCGCTCATCGGCGCCAACGGCGCGGGTAAATCCACCAGCCTCAACGCGATTTCCGGCATCCTGCGCCCTACCAGCGGCAGCATCACCTACCGCGGTGAAGAGATCAGCGCCATCACCCCGCAAGAGATCGTGCGCCGCGGGTTGATCCACGTGCCCGAAGGACGGCGCATCTTCGCTTCGATGAGCGTGTGGGAAAACCTGGAAATGGGCGCCTACGGGCAGCCCGACCGCGCCGCGGTGAAAGAACACATGGAAGCCATGTTCACCCGCTTTCCGCGCTTGCGCGAACGCCGCAACCAGGCGGGGGGCACCCTTTCGGGTGGAGAGCAGCAAATGCTGGCCATCGCCCGCGGGTTGATGGCCAACCCGCAGGTGCTGCTGCTGGATGAACCCTCCATGGGTCTCTCCCCCATCCTGGTGGAGCAGATCTTCGATATCATCCGCGAGATCAATGAAAGCGGTACCAGCATCATCCTGGTGGAGCAAAACGCCTTGATGGCGCTCTCCATTGCCGACCGCGGCTACGTGCTGGATACCGGGCGTGTGGCGCTGGAAGGATCCGCCGACGACCTGCTGCACGACCCCATGGTCATCAGCGCTTACCTGGGAGGGAACAACGGGCAATAGCCTATCGGGGGGCGCCTGAAACCGACCTTCAGCCTCTGTCTCCCCCAACAGGGAAGCCCGCTTTGCTTCCCCCCGGAAAGGTTCAACACGCGCGCTGGACGGCTCTTGCTCAACCGAACGAGCGAGGGGATTTGACATTCCCTCCACCATCCGCTATCATTACCTCATTCCAGGAGGAAGCTACATGCACCACCTGACCAGGGGAGCCGAAGGGATACTGACATCGGGGTCCGCTTCAGCGCGCCGTGAACACGTCGGGGTCGTATGTTCTACCTGATCGGTATCGACGGCACCGACAGCCCCAGCGTCAACGGCGGTGAAGATACCGCCTCCCTGGGCATCCGTCTGGGGCTGCTCCTCCAGGAGCGGCGCTTTGGGCGTATGCTCGCCGTCACCCGCCACCAGTTGTTGCGCCGCGACGCCCTCCCCTTCACAGCAGAGAATCAGGCCTGTTGCCTGCTGATGGAGGCTGACGCGGACGCCCGGCGTGATATTGAATTAACTTCCCGCGAGTTCATTTTGCGCCAGAGCGCTCCCGCTTCTGACCCTGGTTTTGCCCTGGCAGCGTGGAGCAATCTCAGCGCCGCCGTCGACACCTGGGGGCAGCAGGCGAAGTACTTACGCTTGCAGCGCGATGCGGCAATGCAGCTGGCGCGCGCGCATGATATTTCCGTGGCGGGTTTTCAAGGTAATGGAAACGGCGTGATAGGCGCCCTGGCGGCGGTGGGGCTGCGCTCTTCTGGCAACGATGGGCAGTTCGCCTGGCTGCCCGGGCTGGAAAGCCTGAAAGGCACGCTCACCCTGCCGGCCCTGCTGAACTACTGCGCCATAGACCGCGTTGAAAACCTGCGCGGGCGCACTCCCTTCGACCGCGACCTCATCCACCTGGGTGAAGCCCCCGTTGTGCTCCTGCGGGGAGGTCAATCGCTGCTCTTGCTGCATTCCTGCGCCGGCGAGGATGTCAATCAGTGGCGCGTATATTCCCCCGTAGAACTGGCGGAAGTTGCTCCCTGAAGGCGCGCTTAATCCAGCGCTTTAACCGCTTTTAATGAAAACATCAAGGGGATCGGCTCTGCGCCGCCCGCGAAGCGCCAGCGCGCTTTGCCCTCTTTCTCGAGGAACGGCAGCTGCTCGTAAACCGTGAACGGATGTTCACGCAGAAACTCCACGCGCAGCCCGGCTTCGATCAGCGCGGTTACAACCTCTCCCATGCGATAGGTCCATTCGTAATCCTCGCGGTTCTGCAGCCTGGCGGTTTTCTCCGCGTATGTACCGTCAAACTCAAACCGCGTTGCTGCGCGCATAAAGTAAGGATAGCGGTACTGCAAGCTGGAGGCTTCATCATCAAAAACGTAGGCGAACGGGTGAAACTCAGCGATGTAGAAGAACCCTCCGGGTTGAACGTAAGCAGCGGCAATGCGCGCCCATTCGCGCAGGTCAGGGAGCCAGCACAACACACCGTACGAAGTGAAGACAATATCAAAATGCCCCTCCAACTGGCGTGGAAGGTCATACAGGTTACAGCAGATAAAACGCGCGTCTATGGCGCACTCCGCCGCCAGCGCGCGTGCCATGGCAATCGCCTGGGGCGAATAATCCACGCCGGTTACCCGCGCGCCCAGGCGCGCCCATGAGAGCGTGTCCAGTCCAAAGTGGCATTGTAAATGCAGCAGGGTCTTGCCCTGCACCTCCCCCACTTCGCCGCGTTCCAGATCATCCAGCGTCAACCTGCCCGCCTTGAAGCCCTGCACATCATACATCTCCGAAGCGGCGTGCACCGGTACCACCTCATCCCAGTAGCGCCGGTTGACCTGCATGCGTTCACGGTCGATTTTACTCACCATACGGCATCCTCCCGGGTTAGCCCCGGGAGGATTGTACCATTGGCTGGTGATGGTTAGGATGGATTGATGGTGATGGTGCGGCTGGTCTTGATCACTTCCTTCGCCTTGGGCAGCTTCACGGTCAGCACACCATTTTTAAAGACCGCGCTGACTTTGTCTTCGTCCAGCTGCGTGTTGAACGGAATGACGCGCTCAAAAGAGCCATAACTGCGCTCCACGCGGTGATAGGTGTTTTCCTTTTCCTCCACCGCGCTCTTTTTCTCGCCGCACAGTTTCAACACATCTTTCTCCAGTTTGATGTGGATGTCCTTCTCATCCATGCCCGGCAGCTCAGCGCTCACTTTGAATTCGGTCTCGGTTTCGCTGATATCCATTCGCGGGAAGAATTCAGCAGAGCGGCGGGTCAAAAACTGGCCAGGGAAGGAAAACGCGTCTGAGAAGAACTCATCGAACATGCGGTTCATCTCGTTCTGGATGGCCAGCATGGGGGTCTCTCCCTCACGGTTAAACAGCGGCCGGAGGGCGAGCCGATTGCCCCTGAAGGGGCGATGGACAGGAAATTCTGAATTGCTCATACTTTGCCTCCTTTTTGAGTAGAGAATGGTTATATTCTCATTATGCCCCGCGAGGGTTAGAAAAAGGTATGAGAAATATTAGAATTCAATAAGCATAATAAAAATGACCTCCAACTGGCTGAGGGGTGCAACCAGCTGAAGGTCGTTTACCAGTATAGCAGATTTTTTACGTGTTTTTCTT
>JAAZNW010000051.1 GCA_012798065.1 Chloroflexota bacterium | reverse complement strand
CGTGGGCGGCGCTTTGATGCCGTAATAGCCTTCCTGGTTGTGGATAGCCTCGTAGAGGTCAGCGCCGCTGGTATCGTAGGCCAGTTTCAGCCATTCCATGGCGTTGCGCGTGCGCAGCCCCAGCGCGGAACCCACCGTCACGCGCTCACGGTCCAGCACCTCCAGCACCCGCGCCACTGATAGCGAAACGCCGTCAATGTAAAACTGGTAATCCCCGTGGGTGGTCTCGATCCAACCGGCATTCAGCAGGGTGAGCGCCGGGTGAAAAATGGAGCCCATATTGTTCAGCCCGGTTTGCAGCACATTCCCCCCGTCAATGAATTGAGGATAGGCTTCATGAATGCAATCAAGCACCAGGCGGTTGCGCGTGGCAGGCAGCGCCGCCAACGGCACCGCTTCCTTCATGCGGAAGATGCGCGCCTGCGCCGGCCCATCCGAACGTGAAGCGTAAATGAAGGTCTCGGCTTCAGAAACGGTCACATCCGCCGTGCAGTGGTTATCTCTCAGCACCTTGGCCACCTCGATGGCGCCGCAGGTGCGGCCCGGATGCAGCACAATGACCTGTCCATCCTTGAGGTGCGGCGCCATGTGACGGGCCAGTTCAGCGTGCGCTGATGAAGGCACCACCACCATGATCATATCGCTGCCATCCAAAGCCTGCTCCATGTTGTCGGTCACCAATTCCAGGCGGCCAAATTCCCGCCGCTCGCCGTTCAACCCCGCCAGGTCGATGCCGCCCAGCTCCTTGATGGCCGCAATGTGCTCCATAGACCGGTTATACAACCGGGTGCTGAAGCCCAGCAATCCCAGGTGGGCCGCCATGGCCTTACCGCCATGCCCGGCACCGATTACAGTGAATTTTGTTTTGGTCATCGGTTCACTCCTTTCTGGTCAATCCCTCGAGCCGCGCGGCTTCTCCGATCACTCTGCCATTACCATCGATCGCCACACAGGCGCCGTTCAGTATGGCAACGCGCAGCTCGCCGCGCGCAAAGCGGTTGTTACGCAACTGCGGCGCGTCTAATATGCCGCGTTTCAACGCCTGCGCCAGGGTGTATGGGTCGGTGAGTGGGTCCGGCACGTCTGTGCCAGCCAGCGTTTGTATGGCTGCCAGGGTCACCTGCGCTTCATTAACCAGTTCTGCCACGCGTTTTTGCACAGCGGTATCAGCCAGCATATCCGGCGCGCCGCGCAGCGCGTTTTCCACGGCGCGCCGGGCCATGCGCGCCGCCTCGATCACATCCTGCGCGGTGGCCGCGTGATGCGCCTCGGTGTGCCCCACAATGTGCACGATGTGCGGGCGCAACGACATCTGCAGATAAATACTCGCCGCCAGGTGGGCGCGTGCCGCTTCCGGCTGCAGTGGGTAGCTCAACAGGCCAGTGCGCGTTTGCCGCCAAATGTGAAAAGTCTCATCCTCCAGCGGGGCGATGATGCGCAGCATGGCGGCCATCTTCGCCAGGTCCATGGCATCGCTTAACCCAGGAGGGCTGTTGAACATCAATTGCGCGATGTAATCTCTCACCCCGCTGGCTTTCTCGTTGTACGCTGCCAGGTAAGCTGAAACCACGCACACCACATCCGGGGCGTCGCGCATTCCCCAGTGGTGCGGTTCGTTCAATTCCACCGGGATGCCCCTTGCGCCGTACCACGCCATCACCCGCTGGTGTTCGCGGATAGAACCAGCCACATCCCACGGACCGCGGCCATCCATCTGGTTGAACCAGAAAAGCGGGATGGCGCACCAGGCGTTGTGAATGGTTTCGGTGAACACCTCTGCCAGGCGGATGAAGTCATCTGTGCCGGAGTAGGTTCGCAACAGGGGGTAATTGCCGCGCCGGCTGGCCTGGTAAAGCGCCTGGTAGTCCTGCACCGTGCGCACCGGCACCCCTCCCGCCCCTGTGCGGCGCGGGTTCTGCCGCTCGGGGTGGAAAAAATTCTCCTGCGCGTCTTGATCTACCCCCAGCGAAATCACATCCAGCACCCTGGCTTCGGCAATCTGGCTCACGCCATCCAGGGTGGCTTCCATGGTCGGCAGCCCAAAATGATGGCGGAAAACAGGGTATGGCGCCTTCCAGCGGATGCGCTCGAGTACAGTCGTGGGAAATCCTGTTTTTGGGGTATTGTCTTCCCTTTCGCCTTTAAGCGAAGCCAGCACATCTTCTATCTCTTCACTGCCATCGAACACGCGGGTAAAAAACTCCAGCCTGCGCGCACGCTCAGCAACCGGCGGTGTGCCACCAAAGTAGAATTTCACTCCCTGCGCGCGCAACTCATCGGCTTCCTCGGCAAATTCCGCCAGCAGCCGTTCTCCCGTCTCCGGTGTGAGCCGGTAAGAGACCCCCACCAGGTCAGCCTGTTCGCGTTTGGCCGCTGCCAGCAGTTCTTTCACCCCCACCGCTGGACCCAGAAAAACCGTGCGCCAGCCGCTGGTTTCTGCCAACCGTAAAAAGTTCACCACTCCCGCCACGTGCACGCATTCCCCCAGCGCGGCAGCCACTACTGTTTTTTTCACGAACACCTCCATCCGGTTGGAACCCCTCAATCCCTCGGAGTATCCGCTGGAGAAAAATTACCTGTAAATTCCGATCACTGGAATTTGCTCATTGTTCACCGCCGCCAGGCGAAACGCCCGGCTCCTTTGACAGGCGACCTCACGCCCGCCGGGTAGAACCAGCCTGTTGCCGGTAACTTTATTCAATCATTATAAATGATATTTTTTCTTCAAATGAATGGATTAAAGTAACGCCCGTGATTAATGAAGTACGCCACCGCGGCTACGATGAGGGTGACCACAATCGAAACCGCCAGTGCTATGTAATCTGCGGGGCGTAACTTTTGCACGCAATACCAGGTACGGCGCTTTTCCTTACCAAAACCGCGCAGGTCCATCGCGTTGGTCACTACTTCAATACGTTCCAGTGTCGAAAAGATGAGCGGGATGATGATCATCAGCGAGTTCTTGACGCGCTCTTTCATTTTCGCTTTTACCGACATCTCCAGTCCGCGCGCCTGCTGCGCCTGGCTGATATCGTTGTACACACGCAAAATATCCGGAAAGTACCGCAGCGTCAGCGAGACGGCGAAAGAGGCCTTGTAAGGCACCCCTACGCCGCTCACTGAAGAGGCGAATTCGCTCGGGTTGGTCGTCAGCAAAAAGATAATACCTAACGGCACCACTGAGAGATACTTGAACGCCAGGGTCACCTGGTAAAGCAACTGTTCTTGCGTGAGCGCCTTGTTCCCCCAAAGCGGCGCGATCTGATGGCGGGTGTGGTAAAGCGTTACTCCGTGCTCGGGTGAAAAGAAAAAGGTAAAAATGGCATTGATAAAGATAAAGATCAGCACATAGATCAACATGACCTTAATCTGGCTGAAACGGATACGCGAAATACGCAAAATGATCACTGAGAACACCAGCATTCCCAGAATGACGCGGATATCGTACGTGTACATAGTGGCAAAGGTCAACAATAAAAAACAGATGAACTTGATCAGACCCGAAAGGTTATGGATGGGGGTGTTTTCGTAGTTGTAAGAGAAGAGCTTCGTTTTCATCGCGCAGCCACCTTTTCATGGTCAATGAAATGCTGCACGAATTGCGTTCCATCCTCAATACCCGCCAGCTGCGCCAGCCGGTAAAGCGAGGTCTCCTTGAGGTTGGCTTGCTCGATGACTTGCTGCGTGGTCAGCACCACCGAAGCCGGGGCATCGGTGATGAGCCTGCCCTCAGAAAGAACGATGGCACGCGGTGTGTACTCCAGCATCAGGTGCATGTCGTGCGTGATGAGGATGATGCTGATGCCTGTTTCGTTGATCTGGCGTAAAAACTCCATAATCTCGCTGTAATGCCGGTAGTCCTGTCCAGCCGTTGGCTCATCCAAAATGAGGATGTTGGGTCTGAGTATCAGGATGGATGCGATGGTAACGCGCTTCTTTTGCCCATAACTGAGCGCAGAAATTGGCCAATCGATGAAAGGTGCCAGCCCGCACACTTCCAGCACCTGTTCCACACGCTCTTTAATTTCCTCTTCCGCCACCCCGCGCAGCCGCAGCCCGAGCGCGATCTCATCGAATATCAGATTCTTTGAGATCATCTGGTTGGGGTTCTGCATCACGAAACCAATGAACTCCGCGCGCTCTTTAATCGATTTATGGCGGATGTCCTCCCCTTTATAAAGGATGGCTCCTTTGTCCACTTTTTCAAAACCACACATTAACTTAGCCAGGGTGGATTTGCCCGCGCCGTTCTTGCCCACAATGGAGACCATCTCTCCTTCAGTAATCGTAAAATTAATCTCCTCCAGCGTCTGCCGCACACCGTCATAAGAGAAGGATAAGTGGTCAATGGTCAACAACGCCGGACCTGGCGGAGCGGGCGGCGGGGTCACCACCGAGCGGTTCCAGCGCCGCAGTGCTTCATTCACCCCGCTGGTATCCAGGCTCCAGATATACCCGGGTTTTATCTCCGGGGTAACCTGGACGCCGGCGTACTTCAACGCCGTCACATACAACGGCTCACGGATGCCATTGCTGGTCAGCACATTGGAGCTCACCAGCTCATGCGCGTTCATATCGGCGATGATGCGCCCTTCGTTGATGACAATCACGCGGTCCACAGCGCGATGCAGCACATCCTCCAGCCTGTGCTCGATGATGAGAATGGTTTTGCCCATTCGCTGGTGGATATCGTTGATGATCTCGATGGCGGTCTTGCCGGTGGCGGGGTCCAGGTTGGCCAGCGGCTCATCGAAAAGCAGGATGTCCACGTTGTCGATGAGCACCCCTGCCAGCGCGGTGCGCTGTTTTTGTCCGCCCGAAAGCTCGTAAGGCGACAGGTTCTTCACATGGGCGATATCCACCATCTCGGCTACACGGTCCACGCGGGTGTGCATTTCCGCATACGGCACACAGTCGTTTTCCATGGCAAAAGCGATATCTTCTCCCACCGTCAGGCCCACAAACTGACCGTCCGAGTCTTGCAGGACGGTGCCCAACATCTTGGAAAGTTTGAAAATATCGAGGTTGCGGGTTTCAATGCCGTTAATTTTCAGGCTACCTTCAATGCTGCCTTTGTAGTAAAAAGGGATCAGCCCGTTCAGGCAGTGCCCCAGCGTGCTTTTTCCGCTGCCGCTCGGGCCCACAATGAGAATTTTTTCGCCGGGATAGATCTTAAGGTTGATATCCCGCAGCGTTGGTTCCGCCTGGGAATAGTATTGAAAAGAAAAGTGATCAAACTCAATGATGGGGTTTGGTTGTTTCACCACTTTTTATTACCAAGCGCCGGCGCTGAACCCTCTACTCCGGCGCGTTGCTCCTTATTGGGATTGTTTTTACAAGCCGTGTGACCGAGTTATTATACTTTAATCAGCATCAGGATGGCGGTCAAAGACCTGCCACCCTGGCTGTTGTGATGGATGCGATTACAAATCAGCTTTTCTTGCTGAGGCTGCCTTTTTTGGTTCGGGTGGCGGCGTAAGCCAGCAGCAGCAGGGTGCCCACTACACCGGCAACCACCGCGTTAGAGGCAAAAGCCATTAAACCCTGCGCGAACACTTTATTGGCGGGTTCAGCATAGATGACGATATCCAGCACGGGCGCCACCAGGATCCAGGCAATAGCGTTGCCGATGACCTGGATGATGTTGTAGGTCAGGATATCTTTGCCGCCGAATATACCCTCTTCAACGCGGGTGCGTTTGAAAGCAAAACCGTAGATAAAGCCGGCGATACCACTGGAAATCACCCAGCTCCACCAGGGGCTGCCGTACTGCACCGCGTCGCTGATGGCGTGACCGATAAATGACAGCAGACCGGCCGCTATCGGTCCAAACAAGACGCCAAAGAAACCTGCCAGCCCGTAAGCGGTCTGGATGTATGTGCCGGGAACTGGTGACGGGATCTTCACGAACATGAACAGAAGCGCGAAGAGCGCTGCCCCCAAACCGGCTGCCACAATGGTTCTGGTTGTTACTTTAAAAATGCCTTTCATGGTTCCTCCTCAGGTTAGGTTAAATCATCGCCATAATGACCATACTGAAAAAGCGTCTTTTTGTCAATGACTTGTACTCGTTCAATACATATGAGATTTTTCCGAGGTTACCTCTGGGTGATATTTATTAATATACTCGGCTGGGGTGAGATAGTCCAGTGCCTGATGAGGTCGGATCTGGTTATAGACCCGTTCCCACTTGTATAACTCGAT
>JAAZNW010000050.1 GCA_012798065.1 Chloroflexota bacterium | reverse complement strand
AGATAATAAAATTCTTTTGGGATACAATGTATGCGCATCGAGGCTTCTCTCCTTTTGTTTGGTTTGTCACCCTTAAGGATGACCTCGATGCTCTTTTTTGTCTAGCCTTTTTGTCTCATATGTATCTGAACTTATTCACATTTTTTCTATAGGTTTCCCCTGTTTTCCCCCGCTGGTTGAAAACTTGCCTTTCTGTCTTAGAGCGAAACCCTCAAAAGGCTATTGTTCGAAATAGATACCGCACGCTTCCGGTTTCGGCAGGTTGCCTTTTGAGCCGCAAAATTGCCGTGACCCCGCCATATTCCCGCCAAATTGCCCGGGGCCATACAACTGCCAGAAGAAAGGAGCGCTAACGCCGTTAAAAGAATAATCCCCGGTCACCTGCTGCCCGTCTGCTGAGATCTCTCCGCTGATGGTCATGCGCCCATGACTGAAGTCACCAACTGCATTCAACCTCGTGCCTGAGACGGTCACATTCACTTCGCCGATGGTCAGTTCTTCCCAGTCAGCGCCAAAATACACCGTCCATTTGCCGTTCCACCCTGCGAGCGGGTTGGCGCTCGGCGCAGGGGTTGCAGTGGCTGTTCGATTCTGCGCGGGGTGCCCAGTCGCCGTGGCGGTGAAAGGCGGTTGCGTGGATTGCGGTAGAACTGAATCGCTCAATGGCAAGCCAGTTTGCGCAGGCTGTCCCAATCCTCCTTCGGCAACTCTCCCATCCGCATTATTGGCTGGGTTTAAAGTGCCAAACGGTTTTCCTAAAGAACCACTGGTGGGCACAATGAGAGGGGTTTCTGTGGGGAAAGGAACGCCCAAAGTGAGGTACAACTCAGCGGTGCTGGTTCTGGCAACTTCAGTCTGCTTGATCAAGATATGGAGGGAGATCCGCGTTTGCTCAAGGGCGATTTCTTTGCTGGTGAGCATGTGCGCCGGGCCGTTAATGACAAAAGTTAACATCACGATGAGCGCCAGGATTACAACAGCCGCCGCCAAAACAACTCCAATCTTCTTCAGTGTGGATTTTTGGTTCATCGTGGGTTTAATGTATCATAAAATTCCAAACTGGTCATCTTAAAACTTACCTGTCCCCCTCATCCATTCCCTCAGACGGGTGTTTTGCTGCTCAAAGTCTGCCCCGGCAAGGGCTTCCTCCTCGCCTGCAACTATGCGCCAGCCGGAGCGCGCGTATCTGCCCCACAAATCGCGCACGCGCGCCAGGTAATAAACCATGATCAGCGGTGAAGCCGGGTTGATGTTATACTCGCGCGCCAACACCCTGTGGGAGATGAACACGCGCTGGATCAGCAATTTAATCTTGCCAAAAAAACCCGCCGCGGAGAACGCAGCCAAGTCCGGCGTCAGGCCCGCCCATGCGTCATCTAAACTGCCTGCTTGTTCAAGGGCAGCGCCCACAGCAGAAGAATCCGCCCCCTCGGGGAGCAGCGCGGTCATCACTTCTTTCGGGGCAGTCACCCCGGTGACTCCCTCAACAAGCTGAAATGTGAGCCAGGTCACCCGCTGCGCGCCCCATTGCTGCGCTGTAGCCAGCAGTTTCTGCCAGTTCATCCTCGCCATGCGCTGCTCCAGCACTTCGGCGATATCATAAAGGTTGCGCAGCCCTCCGCGCAGCCTGTGCTGGTAGGTAAAATGCAACGCCAGATGCAAAAGAAAATCTTCTGAGTCGAGCGCCCGCGTTTTTACGCCGGCGATCGTCGTCTCCACCGCGCGCTCCCATAACCCTGCCGCTTCGATCTCAAAAGGTTCATCCTCTTCCAATATGGACCAGTGCAGTTCGAGGGTGGGATACTGCGCCTTTTCCAGCGGCGGCAAATGCTTGATGTCAGTGTTTTGCGCCTGCGGGTCATACCAGGTAGAGAGCCTGTACCCCTGGTTCTGCATCAGGGTTAACGCGTCCGCCAGTTGTTCCCGACGCACCAACAAATCCAGATCACTGAAGGTGCGCAGCCCGATCTCGGGGTACACCTGTTCAACCAGGTACAGCCCTTTGAGCACGATCACTTCGATTCCGCGCTCTTGAAGCGCTCTAAGGATCCCCGCGGCGTGGTGCAGCATCACCATATTGCGGGCGGTGGCAGCCAGGTAAACGGTCTGTAGATGTTCCCACACCCATTCGGGAACAAGCGCCTCGCCATGCGCAACGCGCAGGCGATAGTAGAGCGTTAAGGTCAGTGCGCGTTTTTCGGCTTCCTCCAGGAGGGCGCGCCAATCTTCAGGCGCGAGCGGGGATGTTTTTTCCGCCATCGTGCCTTCCCAGGGGTAAGCGAGCAGGTTGATTAAGGACATCGTTGGTTGAGAGAAAGCCATCTCCATACTGCCAGGCGCGTTCAACTCTCCAGCGCCCTGGCCGCAGCCAGCGTCACCAACTGAACCTGGTCCTCGGTCATTGTGGGATAGAGCGGCAAAGTCACTTCGCGCGCCGCCACCTCGTCGGTGATTGGCAGGTTGAACGCGCCGGTTGCCGTTTGCCGATACGCGCTGAAGGTGTGCACCGGCGGGTAATGGATGCTGGTTTGAATGCCCTGCTCTTTCAAGCGCTCCATAAAACGTACCCGCTGGGCGCCACGCGGCAGCAGCACCGGCATGATGTGATGCGCTGAAATTCCCCGGTGCCCTTCAAAAGGCAACCCCAGCGCGGGACACAGTTCCGCCAGCAGTTCGCGGTATCGCGCGCTCAACGCGCTGCGGCGGGCGTTGTTGCCATCCAGTTTCTCCAGCTGCACCCTTCCGAGCGCCGAACGGATTTCATCAATACGATAGTTGTAACCGGTGGTCACCACGTCGTAGCTCCAGGCGTGCCCCTGGTGGCGATCCCAGGTGAGCGAGGTCATACCGTGCGAGCGTAGCAGCTTGAACTGCGCTGCCAGCGCGTCATCGTCGGTCACCACCATGCCGCCCTCACCAGTCGAAAGATTCTTGTTGGAAAAGAAACTGAAGACGCCCGCGTTTCCCCAGGTACCCAGATGTTTTTCCTGCAAGAAGGAGCCCACCGCGTGGGCAGCGTCTTCGATCACCATCAACCCCTGCTCTTGCGCCCACTGAAGAATCGCCGGCATGTCGCAGGCGTAACCAGCGTAATGCATGAGCATCAGCGCCTTGGTGCGCGGGGTTACCGCTTGTTTAATCGCATCAAGCGAAATGGTCAAGTCATTTTCACTGGTGATATCCGCGAAGATTGGTTGCGCGCCGGTATAGCGCACCGCGTTGGCGGTTGCCACAAAAGTTAATGATTGAACAATGACCTCATCTCCAGGGCCGATTCCCAGCGCCAGGCAGGCCATGTGCAGCCCCACGGTGGCGTTGGAAACCGCGAAAGCGTGCCGGGCTCCCGTGTAGGCTTTAAAGTCAGCCTCAAATTGCGCAGTCACCTCCCCCATGGTAAGCCAGCCGCTT
>JAAZNW010000049.1 GCA_012798065.1 Chloroflexota bacterium | reverse complement strand
CAGGCGGGTAGGAATGACCAGTTCCACAAAGATCTCATCCTCGTAAGCCAGTTTCAGCATCGCCTGGCGGGCCAGCTCTGCCATGTACCCATAAGCCGCCAGGCTCGCCCGCGCCGCGGGCGCGCCGCTCACCTTCACCAGGTAGATGGGGGTTTTCATTAACGTGTTCTTCACGGGTTGTTCAACCAACCAGTGCAGTTCAGGGAGGTCTTGCGGCTGGTAGACAGGCAGCAGGTACTGCAGCTTGTTTTCGATAAACAGCACAGGTTCCTCGGTATGCAAGATAACTTCCTCCAGCAGTTCACCCGGTTGCTGAGTACCGCCTTTACCGGTCAGGTTCAGCGGCGCAATCAGCGTTAATCCCGGTATGCCGATGAAAAGTTTTTCCAGGGTTTGTGAGTGCGTTGGCCCATAGCCACGCCTTCCCCCCATAGGGGCGCGGATGACCATCGGTAAACGGACTGAATGATCGTACATCCAGTGAAATTTGCTGATATGGTTGACGAGTTGGTCCGCGGTGAGCGTGATGAAATCTCCGAACATGATCTCCAGCACCGGGCGTAAACCGCGCAGCGCCATCCCCGCGCTCACGCCCGCCAGCCCAGCCTCGGAGATGGGTGCCGCCAGCACGCGCTCTGGGAAAGCGCTGGAGCAGCCCTTCGTCACTTTAAACGCCCCCCCGTATGGGTCGAGGATGTCTTCGCCCAGCAGGTACACATGTTCATCTTTCTGCATGGCGCGCAGCAACCCGGCGTTCAACGAGGAAAGCACGCTAGTGTTCATCCCCCCTCCTCGAGCCGCGCCGGCGGGTCAGCCAGCGCCCGCGTAAAAGCCTCGTTCACCTCTTTATCGATCTCCACCTGAATCCGTTCCAGCTCATCTTTTGCTAATCTTGACCTGCTGACGAGCAGCGGGTCGCGGCTCGTGCGCAGCGCCTGTATTTCTGCTTCTGCGCGGGTGTCATCCCCTTTGGAATGCGGGCCAAAACGGGTGGTGTTGAGCACCAGAGCGTATGGCCGCCCTTCACGTCTGACCAACCCGGTCATCTGCATCGCGGTCAGGTGGATTTCCATCACATCGCAACTGTCTAACTCGGTTACCGGTATATCGAAAGCGTGTAACCGCCCGGCGATATTTCCCGCCATCGTCAGCGCAGTGGGCGTGGTTTGCGCGATGTGGTTATTTTCCACCACGATCAATAACGGCACTTTCCACAAAGAGGCCATATTGCACGCCTCGTAGAGAACGCCCTCTCCAAAGGTGCCATCACCAATGAACACGGTCACGATTGCCCCGCTCTTCTTTTCTTTTTCAGCCAACGCCATGCCGGCTGAAATGGGCATGATGCCCCCCTGCACGCCATTGGAGTAGAGATTGCGCCAGTGAATGTGTTGCGACCCTCCCCTGCCGCCGCAAACGCCCGTCTGGCGCCCCATCATTTCCGCAAATAACGCCCGCGGGTCTCCGCCATAGGCGATGAAGTGCCCATGACAGCGGTGATTTGTGACGATAATATCCTGTGAGTCCAGCGCGGCAATCACTCCCGCAGCGTTGGCTTCCTGTCCGATGGAGGTGTGCGTGGTGCCAGCGAACACACCGCGCTTAAATTCCTCGAGCACCGTTTCCTCAAAACGGCGAATCCTGTACATGGTGCGGTATAGCGCGATTTCGTCCATCAAGCCCCCGCCCGGCAGGAACAGGTGAAGCGCCAGGGCATTGAGCGCCACGGTTCGGGCGCTGATTGAATGCCCACCCGCGGCGAAGTGCTGATTTGTGCCTGCTCTATGATATATCCTTCTTCAATGAAGAGCGGGCTGTTTGCATCCATCAGGTCGGCCCCATTCAAGCCACCGTCAACCCCCAGCGCTTTGGTTAATTTCGCCGGACCGTTGCACCAGTTGGCAGGTTCAACCCCCGCCCTTCTCGCAGCAATCCATTCCAAACCCTCTTCCGGCAAAATGGCGCGAATTAAAACCGCCGCAGGATACCCTTCTTCACCGCACACGGTATTCAGACACCAGTGCATACCATAGGTAAAGTAGACATACGCTCTACCCGGCAGCCCATACATTACCTCGTTGCGCCGGGTTTTACCTGAGTGCGCGTGGCAGGCCAGGTCATCCTCTCCGCGGTAGGCTTCAGTTTCGCAGATGATCCCCGAAATGCGCCGCCCGTCCACCTGGCGGACCAGGCGCTTTCCCAGCAGCGCGCGCGCCACGCCAGTCACTTCACCCAGGTAAAAGGATTGCGGCAAGCAATTCATATCAAGTATTATACCCAAACAGCACCTTCCCGCTTTAATCAAACGCCACCCGCCCGGGTGGTGTTTGAAAAATCACTTGTCTGCTTGCATTGATCATTCGTATTGTGTTTTATCTGTGGTGGTGTCATGCGCCAGCGTGCGCTTTAATCCTTCCAGCAGCTCCACCTCAGGCTCGTAGGCCAGTAATTCACGCGCCAGGCTAATATCAGCGCGTAAACGGCTTATGCCGCCCTCGTTGCGCGGGTTATATACCACTTCAGGGTTCCCGCCGGTTACTTCAATCGCCATTCTGGCCAGGTCTCTTACAGAAGTTTCAGTACCACTACCGACATTGATCGTGAGCTTGTTCACATCGGGAGCGTTCGCCGCGGCCAGCATGGCGTTTACCACGTCATCCACGTAAACGTAATCTCTCGTCTGGTTGCCGTCACCATGGATCACAATGGTGCCATTCTCCCACGCCTGGTGTAAGAAGCCGGGTATCACCGGGGTGTGCACCGGCGGAATGCGCTGACCAGGCCCATATGCATTGAAAACCCGCAAGCATACCGTTTCAATCCCCCACAGGGAACCGATCGTTTTTACATAGTACTCCGCTGCCAGCTTTGAAACCGCGTATGGCACGCGCGGGTTAACAATGACGGTCTCTTTTACCGGCTGCACCGGTTGGTTGCCATAAACAGTGCCGGAAGAAATGAACACCACGCGCCTGACGCCGACATCACGCATGGCTTCCATCAAAGTCACCGTACCGCCTACATTAACGTTGTTATATTCACGTGGATACAGCACCGACTCCTGCACGCTCACCTTGGCTGCCAGGTGATAGACACAATCCACTTCTTGCAGGAGCGACCACAAAGTTGGTCGGTCATTGACATCACCGCGTACAAACTGCACCGTTGGTGAAAGATTTTTTTGATCACCCGCGGAAAGGTCATCCACCCCGATGACCACATCGCCTGCAGCCGTGAGGCGGTTGGCAAGCGCTGAACCCAGGAACCCGGCCGCGCCGGTTATGAGATATCGCATCCAGCCTTTTTCCTTATTTAAGTGCCTGCATTATAGCATAGACGGATTTATGCCCCAGTGGATTTTTTTCGACGTAAGGCTGTTTTCTCTTCCTCCGTCAGAAAAGCGGTGAGAAGAGCGTTTTCCTGTGCCTGGCGAATCATCGCCGGGCTTAATCCTGCCTTCGGCGCCGCCACTTCATATTCATAGCGCAGGTTGATGGCGCTGATGCCGGGGTCATCTGAGTTGATAGAGGCGAGAATTTTCTTTTCCATAAAAAGCCGCATGGGATGCGCTGCATAATCCGAGACCACACTGGTTTGCACATTGCTGGTGAGGTTGCATTCGACGCCGATGCCTTTCTCACGCAGAAAATCGAGCAACGCGGGGTCTTCTGGCGCGCGTACCGCGTGACCAATACGCTCCGCCCCGAGCTCGCGCACCGCCTGCCAGATCGATTCCGGCCCGGCGGATTCTCCGGCGTGCACAGTGATATGCCAGCCAGCGTCTCGTGCCTTACGGAAATGGTCGCGGAACAATTCGCCGGGAAAGCCCTCTTCATCACCAGCCAGGTCCAACCCGGCAAACTCATGAGCATACCTGAGTTCCGCCTCCAATTCTTTCATGGCAATCTGCGGTCCGTATTGCCGTGAAAGGATTCCCAACTGGTTGACACGAATGGGGTGTTCCTGTTCTGCCGCGCGTATACCCTCCGTGACGGCTTCCACCACGCCCTCAGGCTGCAAGCCGTGGGCTTCTGCCATGAACCAGGGGCTGTAACGCAGTTCGATGTAATCAATCCCTTCTCTGCAGGCGTCTTCCACGTTCTCATAGGCGATGCGCCGGCAGGAGTCGTAATCCACCATCACGCCGGTCATCCATTTGAACTTTTCAATAAACGCCATCACCCCTGGTTGCGGTGTGGTAACCTGTACAAACGGGCGCAGAGTATCAAGCGTTTTGCCAGGTAATGGCAGGTTGTGTTTTAACCCCAGCTCAAGGATGGTTTCCAAACGGATGCTGCCATCCAGGTGGCGGTGCAGTTCGACCAAAGGAATATCTTGTGAAATCACGGTTCATCCTCCTGTTGTTCGTGAATAGTGTGTAGTTTTAAGCCAAGCTCCTGCGAATATTGAAGAATCTCTTTCAATTCCTCATCTGCCGGGTATGAAAAGTAGAGGGTTCCCTCCTCCACCTGTCCTGAGAGGTCAATGCCGCCCCAGAAAACCTGCGTTTCAGCAGGCAGGCGGCTGAGCAGCTTTTTCAGCTCTTCCAGGCTGGCAACGGAAATTTTCAGATAGTCGCCCTCCCAAATATTCTCAGCCGCCGTAATCTCAGCGAAAGACTTGGTGCGATTGGTGCCGGTGGTAAGCGTGTATACGCGTGTTTTGCCCTGTTGCCAAGAATACAGTTCGTACCCTTTCAGTGACGCGGGTAACTGCTCTGGGATCGTGGACCAATCCGTTTTGGGGAATACCCCAGTCTCTTGGTTCAGCCCTGCTTGTTCTCCGCCGTTGCAGGCTGTGAGCACCCACAAGCACAGGCTGAGGATTATCGCCACTTTACTCGCTTTCATCGCTTCCCTCATCAAGCTGCCGGACCATCGCGCACCTCGATCTCTTTCGACATCAGCACGATCTCCGGTCTGCGTACCCAACCATCTGCCTGCCAGAATTTTAAACCGCTATGATTAGTAGTATAGACCATAATGTGGCACTTATGAATATCTCTCTTGTGTAAAGCCGTGAAGACGGTGCGCACCAAAGCGCTGCCCAGCCCCCTCCGACGGTACTGAGGTAGAACCGCCAGGTGATAGAGGTAACCTCGCCTGCCATCGCAGCCACACAGGCAGGTACCCACCAGTTGACCATCCTCTTCTGCGATATACGACAACCCGGCGTTTTGCTGGATAAAACGGGCGAGCGCGCCTGGTTCATCTGCGCTGCTCAACCCCATGCCTTCTATTTGCTTCCATAAGGCAAGCGCCGCCTGAATATGGAGAACGGACATTTCATTGATCTGTATGGTCATTTGATTGCTCGTCTAAAAGAATAGACTGGTCTTGCGGGAAAGTTTTGGCGTGCTTCTTTTCTGCGGGCGGGAACGGACCCCACTGCACGCGTGCTTCCTCGTACTGCGTTCGCGGCTCCTTTGTTTCTGCCGGGTAGCCAATGTAAATGAGGTTCAAGGGGGTCACGCCTTTCGGCAGGTTGAGGATATGGCTCACCTGTCGGCTAAAAATGGTCACGGGGTGCACGCCCACCCAGATAGACCCCAACCCAAGCGCGGTGGCTGCCAGCAGGATGTTTTGGGTGGCGGCGCTGCAATCTTGCACCCAAAACTTGTCGCCCACTTTCCCTTTTTGCATGCGGCTGCTGCCCAGCACGCAGATGGCTGCGGGGGCGTTCATTTTCGCGAACATTAACGCCCGACGGAATTTATCCATAACTGACTTCTCTGTAATCACCACAAACTCCCAGGGCTGCGCGTTCATTGCGCTTGGGGCAGCCATAGCCGCTTCCAGCAGCTGGATGATCTTTTCCTTTTCCACCGGCTGGTCGGTGAATTTTCGAATGCTGCGTCTTTTCATGATCACGGTAAGTGTATCTTCCAAAGTATTACTCCTTTTTTACCTCGCGGTTTGGCTCGCCAGCGGCCAAGTTAACATGCAGCTGCAGGATCGATTGGGATTCGCCGTCATTAATGATCAGGCGGAACCGACTTTTTTCCTATCCTTCAGCCCGAAGTGTTTGCTGGGATAAGCGCATAAATTCGCTGTAAAACATCGGGGAATCCACGGGAAAGGATAATCCATCATTGTCCGATTTTCGGGCACGAGGAGGGTGTGCATAGGTAGTCGGGTTTTGCGCGCCTGACCGCCATCCAGTGTTCCATCCCTCCAAGCCTTCCGCCGGGCATCAGGGTGAGGGTGTGTGTATAACCCCATCCAATCCTTTTCATGAAAATGCAGCTATAAGCAAGTTCTCGCATCATCTCACTCATCGCCCTCCAGTTCCATTGGGACCAGCTCAGAGCCAATCTTATTATAAGAGTTTTTTGTTGGCAGCCGGGAGATCATTTTGCCCCCCCCTTTCTTTTACGGGTAGCCAATCATTAGCGGTTTTTTTAGCGCGCTGGATTTTGCGCAAGGGCAGTCAGTTAGGAATTGCGCAATATCAGGATACTCTTAAAATAATCTGCAGATGCTAGAGCATAAGCTATCACAGACCTTTTCTTCTTTGCAGCACCCCAACTTCCGTTTATGGTTCGGTGGTCAGATCGTTTCGCTCATCGGTACATGGATGCAAGCCACCGCCCAGGGATACCTGGTATACGAACTGACCGCGTCTCCCATGATGTTGGGTATTGTCGGCTTCGCCAACGGCATACCGGTGTGGTTGTTCTCGCTTTTCGCCGGCACCGTCGCTGA
Organism: Chloroflexota bacterium; assembly: GCA_012798065.1. Lineage (GTDB taxonomy): Bacteria > Chloroflexota > Anaerolineae > Anaerolineales > Anaerolineaceae > UBA6107. Next base: position 54,849 of record JAAZNW010000049.1, on the reverse strand, counting down.
CCATATTTCACGGCGAAAAATGCTGCTCATCACCCAGGGTTCAATGATGGTTCTGGCTTTCATCCTGGCGGTGCTCACCTTCAGCGGCACCGTGCGCGCCTGGCACATCATCCTCCTCGCGCTCCTGTTGGGGACGGCCAATGCCTTCGACGCTCCCGGTCGCCAATCATTTGTGGTGGACCTGGTGCCCAAACAGGAACTCACCAACGCCATCGCTCTCAATAGCTCGGTGTTTAATCTGGGCACCATCATCGGTCCGGCGGCTGCCGGTTTGGTTTACGCCTGGCTGGGTCCTGGATGGTGCTTCACCATCAATGGGCTTTCATTTATCGCGGTGCTGTTGGCGTTGGCGTTGATGAAAATCGCTGCCAAACCCCCTTTACGCCCTGCGCAGGGATCACTGGCTCATACACTCACCGAAGGAGTGCGCTACTCGTTTAAAGACGCGAACATCCGCGTTCTGCTGGTTATGCTCACCGCTAGCGCGGTCTTTGGCTTTGGATTGCTGGCACTCATGCCCGCCTGGGCGACAGGGGTGCTGGGCGGAGATGTGCGCACCAATGGTCTGCTGCTTTCAGCGCGCGGTTTGGGTTCGCTGAGCGCAGCGCTGATGATCGCCTATCTGGGCGCGCGCATCATCCGTGGCAGGTTATGGAGCATCGGCAGCCTGGTGATGCCTGTTTCGCTATTGCTGTTCGCCCTCTTTCGTCTGCTGCCGGTCTCCTTGCTGATGCTGGTATTGATGGGTTGGAGCCTGATGACCGTGGTCAACCTCACGAACGCGCTCATCCAAACCCACGTCCCCGACGAGCTGCGCGGCAGGGTGATGAGTGTGTACATTCTGCTGTTTCAGGGTGGCTTCCCCATCGGTTCATTGGTCGCTGGTTGGCTGGCAGGGCTGACCAGCGAAGCCCTCGCCGTTTTTGTGTTCGCCAGCGTATTACTGGCTGTGTCCATCGCCATCCAACTGCGCCAACCCTCCATACGGCAGTACAACTGATGCATTGATGACCGGCGTTCGTGCACATCGCTTATAATGTTCACTGGTTGGTTTCATCCTGTTTTTCAAGAAAGTTAATAAAACCTCGAGATGCGCATTGAACCTGAAACTTCCATCAGCCACGACCATACCTCCACGGAAGGAGGTGTTCAGCCCAGGCGGAAAAGAATCAAGAACAGGGGGAGGCTTGTCGTCAATCTTTTCGCCGCGGTCGTTTTCCTGATCCTGCTGGCGGGTTACCTGGCAGGTTGGTTGGGAGAATACCCGGCGCGAAACGCTCAGCTGATCACCGGCAGAATTGCCTTCCTTTTCCTGCTGGCTTCGCTGAGTATCACTCCCCTGCGCACGCTTACCGGGAACATCCATATTGGGCCGCTGCGACAGGCTTTTGGCTTGAACGCCTTCTATTTCGCGATGGTTCACGTATTAATCCTGATTTTCCTGAATTACCGAATGGATTTTTATGCTTTGGTCAAAGGTTTTTCCAATCATCCATACTTTTGGCCAGGAGCGGTCGCTTTTCTAATCCTCAGCGTATTGGCTGTGACCTCGCTCAACAAGATGAAGAGAGCCCTCCGTGGTTCATGGAAGAAAATTCACACGATGGTGTACCCGGCAGGGGTGCTGGTGCTGGTGCATTACTCATGGATAGCCAACGGGAAATTCATTCCCGCTGCAGAGGTGAAAACCTTACCGCTGCTAACGGCTGCCTACCTGGCGGCGCTGTTCACCTTAAGGTTAAGGCCAGTGAAAAAGGCTGTGTTGCGCTGGCGGAAAAAAGCAAAACCCCGCACAGGTTGAGCGTGGCTGGTGTTGTTTGACAGTGTTTCTTTTTAGGATATAATAACCCCCGAAGAACGGTCCACTAGCTCAATTGGCAGAGCAACTGACTCTTAATCAGTGGGTTCGGGGTTCAAGTCCCCGGTGGATCACTAAATGTGGGGGTAATTGAGTTGAACAACCACCAAAATATCGGTTTATACCCGTTGGTATGACCTTTCGGGTATGCGCTGCGTTCGTATTCTCCGGCTTGCAGGTACTTGGTCTTTCCGCCTGTGTGACACTGTTGAACAGCACCCGCACCATCTCCCGAACAGCCTCTAATCTGTTGCGCAATATCTCTTCAATCGTCCCTGCAGACAGGTTGCACTCATTTTGATGAGTCATTTCCCAGTCTCTCTTGGAAAATTGTGGTGAATAACCGAGGCTGTGGATTAAATTAATCACTATAAATATAAATTCTTGCCGCGAATAATCTGAATCTTATAAGGAAAGTAGTTGGTGTAACATATTTCCTGTAAATTGTTGAACCTTAACAAAAGCGGTGAGTCAGAAGTATCCTTAAGGTGACCAAACCTTACAAGGAGAACAAAATGACTCATCCAAATGATTATCCCTTCATAGACGAAATAGTAAGAAAAAGATTGTATGCAATCCCAGAGCTGATGCGAGTGCTGATCAACAATGCCATTCGGAAAATATACTTGTGCTGGCAGGTCATTCGGTTGTTAAAGAACGATGGGGATTTCCGACGCGAATATCCAAAAAGGTGCGTAATCAGTGAATGGTCAAAGAGCGTTTGAGTGGGTATAATCGTTAATATTGAGGAGGATATATGACAGAAGAAAATAATTCGTCAGTAGATACTTCACTGGAGGCGCCAAAGCCCAAAAAAGCGCTCAGTTTTTTCTCGATTCTGAGTTTTATCGCGGGTATCGGCACATACGTATGGTTTTTTGGGATGGTCTCTTCCAAGCCCATTCTGACTTTTCTCCTGACCCCGTTTTTCGCGCTCATCGCTGTGATCAGCGGGCATAAAGGGCGTCACGATATTCGCAAGAGTCTTGCGGATATGAAGGGGAAAACACTCGCCAATATCGGCTTAATGCTCGGGTACGTGATCATCCTGACAGGAATCTTCATTATCGTGCTGGCAGTAATGGGAGTGGTCACCATTGCCGGCCTGCTCGGTTCCTGATCGGGCAAAGAACCATCGTCCTGCAATAATTAGAAGGAGTGCTTCACTATGACTCTACCACCCAGACTTGAAATACCGCCGGCGGCGGTACCTCCGCCATCCATAAACCCAAAAGACAGCCCGCTCGCGCTTACCAGCCTGATCACTGGCATCCTCGGATGGACAATCCTTCCGCTGCTGGGTTCCATCACGGCCATCATTACTGGTCACCTTGGAAAAAAGGAAATAAAAGAAAGCCACGGCGCGCTGACCGGCGACGGGATGGCAACCACCGGCTTGATCCTGGGCTACATTCAAATCGGTTTTATTGTTCTGAGCCTGATCGCGGTGATCATTCTGTTGCTGGTTCTTCCCAAGAGCACCTGGGGGTTGTCTCTCTGATCCACCTTTCACAGGTGAAGAGCGAATCATTTTGCATCGCACCTGCAACCTTGAACCCGAAGCTTCGTATATCTAACAGGTGAAAAGAATTCAACAGGAGAATAAAATGACAACGCCCCCTTCCAATTATGAACAAGGAGTTCCAGTCTTTCCGATAGTCAAACGTGAAAGCAGCCTGGCCATCATCAGCCTGGTGGCCGGCATCATCGGGTGGACGATCATCCCCTTTATCGGTTCGGTCATCGCCGTGATCACAGGTCACCTCGCCAAGAAAGAGATCCGTGAGAGCGGAAACACGATGAGTGGAGACGGCATGGCCCTTGCTGGCCTGATACTGGGCTACACAATGATCGGCATCTCGCTGCTTGCCATCCTGGTCGTTGTGCTCGCCTTTTTACTAATCGCCAGGTCAGAACTTGGCCTGTAAAAAAATAACGCCTGACCAAACACAGCCATCGAGCCTACTTTAACCTCCCGGTGTTGATCACTCGGGAGGTTGATTTTTCTCGGGCGATCTTCCACCCAGCGCGGGAACAGGGAAAAAAGCCTGGAAAGACGCCCGTGAAAAAGGATTATGGTAAACTTATCGCGCTATCTGAAAACCATCTTGAGGAACTGCTTTATGCCCGCAATTTACCCATTTACTGCAATCGTTGGACAGGAAAGAATGCGCCGTGCGCTTGTGTTAAACGCTGTGGACCCACGAATTGGCGGAGTACTTATCCGTGGTGAAAGGGGTACGGCAAAATCAACCGCAGCCCGCGCGCTGGCCGCATTGCTACCCAGCGTCAAAGTAGTTGCGGAGTGCCGTTTTGGCTGCGACCCCGAAAAACCCGCCACCTGGTGCACCGAATGCCGCGAACGCGCTGAAAGAAGTGAAAAACTCGAAGCCATCACCCGCCACACGCCGTTTGTCAACTTGCCGGTTTCAGCCACTGAAGACCGGGTGGTTGGCACACTGGATATTGAAAAAGCCATCCAAAAAGGTGTGCGCAGTTTTGAACCAGGTGTGCTCGCCGCGGCCAACCGTGGGCTGCTCTACATTGATGAAGTGAACCTGCTTGACGACCATGTGGTGGATGTGCTCTTAGACGCGGCCGCCATGGGTGTGAATATCGTGGAACGCGAAGGGATTTCCTTCACTCACCCGGCGCGCTTTATCCTGGTGGGCACCATGAACCCCGAAGAAGGTGATTTGCGCCCTCAACTGCTTGACCGCTTCGCGCTATCTGTCGAGATTCGCGGCATTCGAGACGCGCGCGAACGGGTTCAGATCATGGAACGAAACATCGCCTTCGAAGAAGACCCCAAACATTTTTACGATTCATGGGAAGAAAAAGAACAAGAACTGTCGCACCAGATTGAGAATGCACGCAAGTTGGTCGATGAAGTAACCTACACCCGCCAGAACCTGCTTTCCATCGCAGCGCTAACCTCATCGCTTAATGTGGATGGTCACCGTTCCGACCTGGTCATCCTTAAAACATCACGGGCGCAGGCGGCATTCGACGGCCGCCGGCAGATCAACGACCGCGACATCGCTCTCGCCGCCGAACTGGCGCTCCCTCATCGCCTGAAGAGCGGGCCCTTCCAACGCGAAGAGATGGGCATGGAAGAACTGCAGGAACGCATTGAGCAACTGCAGGGCGGTACTTCCGGCGAGAATGAAGAAGAAACGATTTCCGAATTGGGTGGCGAGGAGACAGGCAGCCCAAAAAAAGCCTGACGCCGGAAGAGACCGGCGGACCCTCCCCGCAACAGGGGCAACCAGAACCGAGCCTGCAGAACCCGTTTAACAAGAACGATCCTTTTTGGTGGGCTGCCGGTAAGAAGATGCCAAATGGCGAGGAATTCAATCCTCGTAAGCTTGACACCCCGCTGGATAAAATCATGCGCACATCCGCCGGCAGGCGCTCCGTAACCCGCACTGAACGCAAGCGCGGGCGTTATGTGCAATCGCGCCCAGCGCAGGGAAAAACGGATGACCTGGCGTTTGACGCCACTGTGCGCGCAGCAGCGCCGTTCCAGAAAGAACGCGCTGAAATAAAAGAGCGCCACCGCGTAGCCTTTGCCGTGAAACCGGCAGATTACATGAAAAAAGTGCGCGTCCGCAAAGCAGCCAATCTCATCCTTTTTCTGGTTGATGCTTCATGGTCAATGGCGGTGGCTGAGCGCATGGCCGCCACCAAAGGTGCCATTCTGTCACTGCTGACAGACGCTTACCAGCGGCGCGACCGCGTGGGCTTGATCGTTTTTCAAAAGAACCTCGCCACGCAGGTGCTTTCTCCCACCAACTCGGTGATGCTGGCAGAAGCCGCGCTCAAGGACATTCCGGTTGGCGGTAAAACTCCTCTCAGCGCGGGGTTGATGATGGCTTACGAAGTGCTGCGCAAGGAAAAAATCCTGCATCCAGAGGTGATGCCTCTGCTTATCGTGCTCACAGATGGCGCAGGCAATGTTTCCATCGGCTTCAGTTCACCGCAAGAAGAGGCTTACCATATCGCTGACCAGATTGCCAAAGAAAACATTCATAGTGTGGTGGTCAACATGGAACACGCCGCTTTCGACCAGGGGTTAGCGCAGTCACTGGCAGACCACCTTAAAGCACCCTGCTATACCATCACTGACCTCAAAGCGGAAAGCCTTTACGTCACCGTCCAGCAGGAAATCCGCCAGGTAAACGCGAGCAGTAATATCGAACTAAAGAAATGACTGCTTCATCACTGTATGAACGCTTGCCCAGTTGTAAGGCACGTGATAATATGAGGGGCAGGAACCCCTCATGATACAGGACCCGGTAAAACGCACACGCATTAAATCAACACTGCTCATCGTTATCGCTGCCACCATCCCCTGTTATTTGTTGGGGCTGATCGTTCTGTGGGTAAGCGATGGGGTGCGCAACCGCCCCACAGCCACTCCAACAGTCACCGAGGAGGTGACCATCACCCAGTCCTCCTCAACCGAGGAGTTGCCCACGCTGCCTGTCCCCTCGGCGCAATTTCCAACCGCTACCTACACGCTCACGCCTTCCATTACCCCCACGCTCACGATCACTCGTACCTATGTGATACCATCATCCACTCCCAGCCTGACCCCTTCAATGACTGAAACGATAACCCCTTCAGAAACACCAACAACCGCTCCAACACCCTCTGAAACCTCCAGTGGCCCATAATCCACAATACCCTTTCATTAAAAAAGTGGAGTGTGAATGAATCAGATTGAATCTTTTTTACATGAATTACTCAGCGCCCCTGGTGTGGCGGGTTTTGAAGGCCCGGTATGCGAAATCATCCGCAAACGGTGGGAACCCCTAACCGACGAGATCCACATCAGCCGCGTGGGGTCTCTTCACGCTTTGCGCCGGTCTTCAATCCCAGGCAAGCGTCCGAGCCTGATGATCGCCGCTCACATGGACGCGATCGGGCTCATGGTGAAAGACATTCGAGATGGTTTAATCTGGATCACCAGTATGGGAGGTGTTGACCCGCGCATACTGCCCGGTCAACTGGTAACCATTCATGGAGCCAGGGAATACACCGGCGTGGTGCAAATGCTACCTGACCGCCTGGTGAAGCACCAGCCAGCGGGGGGCGCCCCCGGGTATTCTCAATTGTTTGTGGACACAGGCTTGAGCGCAAACGAGATCCAGGCGAACATCCACATCGGTGATGTGATTTCGTTTGCCAGCGCCCCAACCACACTGGGCGACAAATACCTTAGCGGTCACAGCCTGGATAACCGCGCATCTGTTGCCGCTTTGACCGTATGCCTGGAAGAGATCAAAGACTACCGGCTTCAGTGGGACCTGTGGGCGGTGGCGACCGTGCAGGAGGAGGTGCGAACTGTAGGCGCGCACACCTCGACGTTCGAGCTCAAACCCGATGTTGGTATCGCTGTTGATGTGACCTTTGCCCAGGAACCGGGGTTATCAACTTACGAAACTTTCCCGCTCGGCAAGGGGGTAACCATCGGCTCAGGCGGCAATATCCACCCAGCGTTGCACCGAGAGTTGAAAGACCGGGCAGAAGAAATCGATTTGCCCTACAGTATTGAAACGATGCCGAAAGGTTCAGGCACCGATGCCATGGCGATGCAGATCAGTTCCGCTGGAGTACCCACGCTGGTGATTGGAATTCCCCTCCGGTACATGCACACTCCGTACGAAATGGTCGCCCTCAAAGACATTCATCGCGCCGGGCGTTTGCTCGCCCGTTTTATTACAACCCTCACCTCGGGCAGCCTGGAGTCACTCTTCAAAGGAGGTGCGGCGTGAATGAAAACAGAGTCAAAATTTCTCGCCCTCAGTTGAAACTGCTCGAAAAGTTGAGCAACGCTGTTGGTGTGTCAGGAAACGAAGATGAAGTCCGTCAAATAGTGATTGAAGAAATCCGCCCATTGGTCGACGAATACCGGGTTGACCGCATGGGCAACCTGCTGGCCATAAAACACACCAAAACAGCAGATGCTGCTCGGGTGATGTTCGCCGCGCATATGGACGAAGTCGGTTTTATGCTGGTGCAGGCAGACACTGAAGGGTGCTACGCCTTCGAAGCGGTTGGCGGGATCGACGAACGGCAGCTGCTGGCAAAGCCTGTGCTGGTCGGTAAAGACCATCTGCCCGGGGTGATCGGCAGTAAACCAGTTCACCTCACCAGCCCTGCTGAGCGCGCTAAAGTCACCCCGCTGGGTCAACTGCGAATTGATCTCAGCCCAGGCTGCGCTGGCAAAGCAAGTGTCGGTGATTACGCTACTTTCGCCACGCGCTTCTGGCGCAGTGGCGACAGCCTCTTTGGCAAAGCGCTGGATGACCGCCTGGGCGTAGCAACCTTGATTGAACTCGCCAGGCTGAACCCCGGAACAGCGGAAGTTTTATTCGCCTTCACCGTGCAAGAGGAACTGGGGTTACGTGGAGCGCGTGTTGCCGCTTACGACTTTGAGCCCGATATGGCGTTTGTGGTCGATTCAACCCCGGCCTTCGACCTGCCGTTAGATGAAAGCGAAGATGAGAACGTGCTGTATAACTGCCGGCTTGGTGCTGGCCCGGCCATCTACCTGGCAGACGCGGGCACTATTTCAGACCCGCGCCTTATCCAGTTCCTGACGCGCATTGCCGAAGACTGTGGAATCCCTTACCAGTTCCGGCAACCTGGAGGCGGAGGTACCGATGCAGGCGCCATTCACATAACCCGAGGTGGCGTGCCAAGCGTTTCAGTTTCAGTTCCGGGAAGATACGCTCATTCTCCGATCCTGCACGCCAGATTGAGCGATTGGAAAAACACCCTGGCGTTGCTTTACCAGGCGCTCGAAAAAGCCGATCGCAGTATTCTCAATGCCGACCGATAAACCCAACGCACAAGAGGAACACTTATGAAAGAGTTGATCAAGCAACTTACACAGATACCCGGACCGTCTGGCTATGAATCCGCCATCCGCGAGACCATTCGAGAAATCATCAAACCGTACGTGCGAGAAACGCGCGTAGACGCCATGGGCAACCTCATCGCCCAGGTGGGCACAAAGGCGCCAGGCGGTATGCGGGTGATGGTCGCCGCGCATATGGATGAAATTGGCCTCATCGTCAGCCACATTGAAAAGAAGGGGCTGGTGAGGTTCAGCAACCTCGGCGGCGTCTTGCCCCGCTACCTCGCCGGTGGGCGTGTGGTATTCCTTAATGGCACGCGTGGCGTGATCAACTCAGATCGACATGATGAGGTTTCGAAAATCCAACCCATCAGCCAGTTCTTTATTGACATCGGCGCCATCAGTGAAAAGGATTGCCCGGTCAAAATCGGCGACCTGGCCGTTTTTGACCGCGAATTTCTGGATCTGGGCAAACGGGTCAGTTCCAAAGCGCTGGACGACCGCTGTGGCTGCGCCTTGATGATCGAAACCATCCAGAGGGTAAAACAATCACCGCACGAGCTGCTCTTCGTTTTTTGCACTCAGGAAGAAGTGGGCTCGCGTGGAGCGACCACAGCCGCTTATCAGCTGGATGCCGATTTAGGCATTGCGCTGGATGTCACCCCTGTAGGCGATATTCTGGGGGTGAAGATGCAGGTGAACCTTGGGGAAGGACCCGCCATCAAGGTGCGAGATGTTGGGCATATCGCTGACCCGGCCGTGGTGAACTGGATGGTCAGGACCGCCAGGGAACTGAAGGTTCCTCACCAGCTTGAAGTGCTGGATGTCGGCTCTACGGATGCCCGCGCGATGCAAATTTCAAGAGGGGGGATGCCATCAGGCGCGCTTTCAATCCCCTGCCGCTACGTGCATTCACCTTCCGAAATGATCGACATGGATGATTATGCGCACGCGCTCACCCTGCTGACAGGGTTATTGAGCCGGGAGATCAAGCTGGAGAAAAAATGAAAAGACTCCTCGCCAGGTCAGCCACCCTGTTGTTTGCCCTGGTTTTTTTTATTACAGCCACGGGCTGCCAACAACTACTGAATGAGATACCGTTCCCGCGGCGCACAGCGCTGGCGACCCAGCCGGAAGCGTCCCCTCAGGCGACTTTGACTCACGATATGCAAAAAACAGAGCTGCCTGCGGTAGTGGAAGATAAGTTGGATAAAATCATCTTCTGGCTGCCCCCTGCTTTCGACCCTGAAAACGGCTCGTCCGCGGGGCGGCGCATCCAGGAACGGCTTCAGGCCTTTCGCTATGACCATCCCGAGGTCACCATTGAGGTCCGGGTTAAAGCGCTTAGCGGGCCGGGCAGCCTGCTGGATTCTCTCAGCGCCGCCACCCTGGCAGCCCCGGCAGTCGTACCGGGCTTGCTCATCCTCCCGCATGCTGACCTGGCCATTGCGGTCAGTCAGGGATTGATCGTGCCAGTTGAAGCCGAACAGAACCAGGCAAACCAGGCAGATCATTTTGCCTTCGCTGAAGACCTGGTTCGTGTGAATGGGCTGGACTATGGCCTGCCTTTTGCGGCGGATGTTTTCTGCCTGGCGTACAAAAACCAGCAGGTGGCCTACCCACCCGTTTATTGGCAGGAGGTGATCCAGTTAGGCAAGATACTGGCCTTCCCGGCTGGCGAAGCCCAGGGGTTGACCACCCAGCTCCTGTATCTGGAAAAAGGCGGAACCTTCACACAGAACGAGACGCAAATCACAGTAGATGAAGTGCCGCTGCAGCAAACCTTGATGTTTCTGGCTGAAGGGGCAAATGCAGATGTGTTTCCATACTGGCTGACGAACAGCAACCGTTTTGAGGATTCGTGGCAAGCCGTACTGGATGCGCAAGCGACCTACGCGGTCGTACGGGCTTCGCAATACCTTTCAGCCCGGCCGGAAAACATCGCCATCACTTCCGTCCCGTCTTTCTCTGAAAAACGCCTGTCGCTCGCTGACGGGTGGGTCATCGCCTTCCCGGCTTCCTCGCCTGAGCACTTCGAGCTTTACCGTCAGCTTGCGGCTTACCTGGTGGAACCCCGGTTCCAGGCTGAATGGACAGAAAGCGCGGGCCTGTTGCCGGTGAGTCGGACGGCGTTGAGTTTATGGAAGAACAACGAAGTATCAGGTATACTTCTTGAGTTGGCCGAAAGCGCGCGTGTAGTTCCGCCTGCCCACATCATTTCCAGGGTTGGCCCGCTATTCGCCCAGGCCACTAGCGAGATGATACGGCAGCAAACCACTTATATCGAATCAGCCAATAAGATCATCAAATCACTGGCTGAGGTACCACTGGAATGAGAACGTGAGAAGTATGTTGCGCAAGCAGTGGCAAAAATTATTCAAAGAACCTGGTGTCGCGGGCAGGCTGTTGTTGTTGCTGTTTGTGCTGGCGCTGCTGGCCGGCGCGATGCTCTTAAGCGGGCCAAAGCCGGGGGATGAATTCGACCCGCTGGCCACGCCTACGCCCGTGACTTTAACCCTCAATGCCACTGTGGCCGCCACCGAACGCCCTCTTTCATCAGAGTATGGCTTGACCGACGGGGTGATCCTTGCGGTGATCACCATCCTGCTTGTTGTCGGTATCGGCACATTGTTGTATACACGCAACAGTAAAAGGGTTCGCTGAGTTTCTTCTTCGCTCAATCCCCCAACAGCACTTCTATATACTTTTCAGCGATTTTTTCAATATCAAAGTTCGCTTCCACCCGTAACCTGGCGCCGCGGCTCAACTCATCCCTGCCCTGCAACGCCTGCCAGGCAGCGTCTGTCAATGCGGAAATATCCGGCGGGTCAAGCTTCCACACATCACCTCCATACGCCGCCAAACGACCGGCCTCTTCGCTGACGAGCTCAGGAAGCGCGCCGGTAGCATAAGCGACCACAGGCAAACCGCAAGCCATCGCTTCGATCAACGAGTTGGGGCAACTGGCGTTGATATCTCCTGAAAACAACAGGTGCGCTGAACGGTCGATCTCCGGTATCTTTGCGCGCTCAACCACCCCCAACCAGCTGATTGGCGCGGTAATCGAGGTGATTTGTTGTTTTAAGTTCGTCGGCACATCTCCCACCACAACCAATTCACAATCACGGTCAGCCACGCAGCGCAAACCTTCCAGCAGGCGCGCCGCGGTGAGCAATCCCTGGTCGTAACCACCACCATGGTGACCCTCTACCATCAGCAAGCGATAACGGTCGTGTGGAAGGTTGGCCGGATGGGGCGAGAAGTAACCCAGGTCTACACCATTGTGAATAACAAACTGAGGTTTATCCAGTACGCTGTTTTCCCGTTCCCACCATGAGCGTGAAAAGGCGCTCTGATAAATAACGCGGTCAGCGCTTTTACGCAATCTGCGCAGTTTCAAGTTACCATATTCGGCTTTTACGAAATGCCGCACGCCGGTAAACCGGCGGCGATGGATCCAGTTCATGCCGTTCAGGCGCTGCACCACACGTACCCCGGCGCGCTGAGCGAGGGTTAATGCGCCTGTGTTTTGTGCCGCGCCAAAGACCAGGATAGCGGCAACGCCTGTTTCAAGCGGGTCATGGCACACCGTGATACCGCGCCGCTGCATGGCGTCGACCAAGCCTATCTGAAAAGACGCCGGTCCGCCCAACCCCAGTTTGCGCGGTAGTATGCAAATTTTACATGGCTGAAACAGGTTCACACTTTCCCCTTTTTTAACCTAAGCGGGTCGTTTCGGTTGGTTGAGGAGCGCTTCCACAATCCTGCCCGCCGCCTTCCCATCACCAAAAAGGCTGGTCGTACGCGCCATTTCCGTGTATGCGTCGGGGTTATCCAGCAGCCGCGCAGCTTCACGCACAATACGATCCTTGTTTGAACCCACCAGCCTGAGCACGCCTGCTTCAACACCCTCAGGGCGTTCTGTCACTTCGCGCAGAACCAGTGTGGGTTTACCCAAGCCTGCCGCTTCCTCCTGGATGCCGCCGGAATCAGTAAGGACAATGTACGCGTTCTTAATCAAATGGATGAGAGAAATGTAATCTACCGGCTTGATAAGGCTAACTTTTGGGATCCCCGCCAGCAGCCGATACACCGGTTCCTGGATATTCGGGTTGAGATGCACCGGGTACACAATGTGCAGCTCATTGCCGTATCGATGGCTGAGGGTCTTTAGCGCCTCGCAAATATGCTCGATCGGGCTGCCGAAGTTTTCACGGCGGTGCGCCGTGACCAGCGCCAGCCTTCTACCGCCGGGGCGTACGCCCCACTCATCCAGCCATTCGCGTACCTGCGCCGGCGGGTCAGTGCGGATAATCTGCTGCAAGGCATCAATGACCGTGTTGCCGGTCACTCTGATGTGTGCCTCCGGTACCCCTTCGTGCAGCAGGTTAAGGCGGCTGCGTTCGGTGGGGGCAAAATGTAAATCAGCCAGCACCGTGGTAAGGTGGCGGTTGATCTCCTCAGGAAACGGCTGGCGTTTATCACCGGTGCGCAGACCGGCCTCCACATGCCCCACCCGGATGCCGCGGTAAAAAGCCGCCAGCGCGGCTGCCATCACCGTGGTCGTGTCTCCCTGCACCAGCACCCAATCGGGGCGCTCCTTTTCCAGTACCGGGTCCAGTCGGGTAAGGATGCCAGAGGTGAGTTCAACCAGTGATTGGTCGGGGCGCATCAGGTCCAGGTCATGGTCTGGTTGGATATGAAACAAGGCCAGCACCTGGTCGAGCATTTCGCGGTGCTGCGCGGTAACACACACACGAGATTCAACGCCGCGCTGGCTCTTGAGCGCCTGCACCACCGGCGCCATCTTCACCGCCTCGGGGCGAGTGCCAAAAATGGAGAGTACGCGCAACGGGGTCATCATTACAAAGGTTTCCCGTTGCCCAGTTTTTTCAATGTAAACCCGGCGTCCTGCCAGGGTTGGCTGGGCCAGGCATTTACTGCGTCCAGAACCAGGCGCGCGCTGGTTTTTTGCGCCACCACCTCAGGGTCCAGGGCTTTGAACTGGCTGTGACCAACCAGCAGCAACAATACATCAGCGTCCTGAATGGCTTCCTCCAGGCTGGCTGCCATCTTCATATTGGGAGCCTTGAAGTCTGGTTTGTATGGTTCCCAGGCTGTCACTGTAGCGCCTGCCAATACCAGCTCGCGCACCACTTCCAGCGAGGGGGTTTCCCGCAGGTCATCCACGTCCGGTTTATAAGCCAAACCGAGCACTGCCACGCGTTTTCCTTGCGGGCTCGGTAATATTGTTTTAAGTGATTGGAGCACAAACTCCGGTTGAGTATCGTTCACCTCGCGCGCCGCGCGAATCAGATGGGTGATATCCGGTGCGGATTCCACCAGGAACCATGGGTCGACGCTGATACAGTGACCGCCCACACCAGGACCGGGGTTGAGGATGCGCACGCGCGGGTGGCGGTTGGCAATACGGATGGCTTCCCAAACATCTACGCCCAAACGCTCCGCCAGGCGTGAAAACTCATTGGCAACGGCAATGTTCACATCACGGAATGTGTTTTCCATCAACTTGACCATCTCAGAAGTCGCCGCGTCTGTGAGGACAACTTCGCCACGAACAAACTTGAGATACAGGTCTTTACCAGCCTGCGCTGAAGCCGGGTTGATGCCGCCGATGACGCGGGCGTTCTCCACCAGTTCTTTCATAATCTGACCCGGTAAGACCCGTTCAGGCGAATAAGCCAGTAAAAAATCTTCCCCTGCATTCAACCCGGATTGCTCCAGAATGGGTCTTAACACATTCTGTGTGGTCAGCGGCGGTGAGGTGGATTCCAGCACCACCAGGTTTCCACGGCGCAGCACCGGCACCAGCGATTCGGCAGCAGCGCGAACGTGGCTGAGGTCTGCTTTCTTATCATCATAAAATGGCGTGGGCACGGCGATGATGAAGGCGTCAGCCTCAACAGGAGCTGAAGCAATGGCCAGCGTGCCATCGCGTAACACCGTTGTAACCACTTCCGTCAACCCGGGTTCATGGATGTGCACTTTGCCCTGTTGTAAGCTCTCCACCACGCGCGGGTTGGCGTCCACGCCGGTAACCCTGACGCCATTTTGGGCGAACATGCTGGCGGTCGGCAGACCGATGTAACCCAGGCCAATGACACAGATGTGATTGATCTCCATTGAAATTTCCTTAAAAACCCGTTATGCCAGTGATTATGCCACATCTCCAACCGCTTGTGGGAGAGAGAATTGGGCGCGCTTGACCCTGCAATCGAGCGGGCATACGTGCTCATCCTCCGCTGAGGATGGCTGCTTTATCAAACCTCAAAGCCCCCGCCGGATGCGGGGGCTTTGGGTTTCGCAAGCGTCAGTAGATTTCGGCTTCTTCAAACTGGCTGTTGTACAGCGAAGCGTAAAAACCATTTCTGGCGAGCAGTTCCTGGTGGGTGCCCTGCTCCACAATATCGCCGTTGTTCATCACCAAAATCCGGTCGGCGTTGCGGATGGTGGATAGGCGGTGGGCGATGATGAAAGAGGTGCGACCGCGCATGAGATTGTCCATGGCTTTCTGGATAAGCACCTCGGTGCGCGTGTCTACAGATGAGGTAGCCTCATCAAGGATGAGGATGCTCGGTCGAGAGAGCACAGCGCGGGCGATGGTCAGCAGTTGTTTCTGCCCCTGAGAAATATTGGTGGTCTCTTCATCCAGCACCATGTTGTACCCTTCTGGCAGGGTGCGTATGAAGTGGTCCACATTGGCCGTGCGGGCAGCCTGGTACACCTCTTCATCCGTGGCATCCAGTTGACCATAGCGAATGTTCTCCATGATGGATGCGTTATACAGCCAGGCATCCTGCAGCACCATGCCGAACAGGTCGCGCAGCCCCTCTCGGCTGAACTCGCGGATGTCATGCCCGTCCACCAGTATCGCGCCCCCCTGGATATCATAGTAACGCATTAGCAGTTTCACCATGGTGGTCTTGCCAGCGCCGGTAGGACCGACGATCGCAATCTTCTGACCGGGCATTATCTCCGCAGAGAAGTTGTGAATGATGGTCTTTTCAGGGACATACCCAAAGCGCACGTCGCGAAATTCGACATGCCCCCGCACTGCAGGCAGTTGCACTGGCGTGTCAGTGTCAGGTATTTCTTCGGCTTCAGACAGAAACTCGAACACGCGTTCGGAAGCCGCCGCGGTTTGCTGCAGCACAGTGGAGATGTTGGCAATTTGGGTAAGCGGCTGGGTAAAATTGCGCACGTACTGGATGAAAGCCTGGATATCACCGACAGTAATCACTCCGCGGAAGGCGAGCACGCCGCCAAGCACCGCCACCCCTACATACCCGAGATTACCGACAAAGTTCATAATCGGCATCATCAAACCCGAGGCAAACTGTGATTTCCAGGCGGAGTGATAGAGAGTGCTGTTCAGGCGGTTGAATTCCTCCAGGCTGCGCTTTTCACCATTAAAGGCTTTCACCACAATGTGCCCGCCGTACATTTCTTCCACGTGCCCGTTTACATGCCCCAGATAGTCTTGCTGTTGTTTGTAGTATTTCTGCGAATACTTCACCAGCACGCGGATGAAAACGGCTGAGGTAGGCAGAATGACCAGTACCACCAGCGTCATCATCCAGCTGATGGAGATCATCATCACCAGCACGCCTGCCAGGGTAATCACCGAGGTGATGATTTGGGTCAGGCTTTGGTTCATGGTTTGGCTGATGGTATCCACATCGTTGGTAACGCGTGAAAGCACCTCGCCCTGGCTGGTGGAATCAAAATACCGCAGTGGCAGACGGTTGATCTTCTCGGAGATTTCTCGGCGGAAGTTGTAAGTTAGCTTCATCGAGACCGCAGTCATGATCCATCCCTGCATAAAGCCAAAACCTGCAGCCGCGATATAAAGCCCCGCCAACAAAAGCAGGATGTTGCCGATTCCCACAAAATCAATCCCGCTGCCTGTACCGGCGATCGTGCTCACCACGCCTTCAAAGACCTTGGTGGTTGCCCTGCCGAGGATCTTTGGTCCAACGATATTGAACACCGTGGAGGCGACCGCCAGAAGCAGCACAACGAGGAAGTGGAATTTATAGGGGCCGAGGTAGCGCACCAGCTTTTTCATCGTGCCTTTAAAATCGCGCGCCTTTTCACCGCCGCGCAACATGCCGGGGGGGCCGCCGCCTGGGCCGTGAGTGCGTAAGGGCATGGTTTGCCTGGAGGGAGTGTTCGCCTGGCTCATCGCAGCAACTCCTCTCCGCTGAGCTGAGAAGCCACCATTTCGCGGTAAGTCTCGCAGCTCTGCATCAATTGATCATGCGTACCCTTGCCAACAATCTCGCCATCATCCAGCACCACGATCTGCTCGGCGTGCTTGATCGTGGAAACGCGCTGCGTCACAATCAGCATGGTGCTTCTGTTGGTTTCATTCGCCAGCGCGCGACGCAGCCGGGCATCTGTTTTATAGTCCAGGGCAGATAGGGCGTCGTCAAATATATAGATGGGCGGGTGCTTGAGCAACGCGCGGGCGATCGCCAGCCGCTGCTTCTGCCCGCCTGAAACGTTCGTGCCGCCCTGCGCGATGGGGGCATCCATACCGCCTTCCATCTCAGCGATGAAATCAGCCGCCTGGGCGGTCTGCGCGGCTTGCGCCAATTCTTCTGCTGTGGCGTTCTCATTGCCATAACGCAGGTTGCTGGCAACCGTGCCCGTAAAAAGCACACCGTGCTGCGGGATGTAACCAATGCGCTGCCGCAGGTCTGCTTGCGCGACCTCGCGTACATCCACGCCGTCTACGTAGATCTCGCCTTCGCTCACGTCAAAGAAGCGCGGGATGAGGTTGACCAGGGTGGATTTACCAGAACCGGTACCGCCGAGAATGGCGGTGGTCTCTCCAGGCCTGGCGGTAAAGCTGATGTTGCACAAGACGTTCTCTTCTGCATTGGGGTAGCGGAATGAAACATTACGAAACTCGACCAGACCGCGCGAATTGCTGTCAAAGGGTTTGGGCTGAGGGGGGTCTTTAATAGCAGGTTCAACGCGCAGCACCTCGTCAATACGGCGTCCTGAAACAGCGGCGCGGGGGAGGAAGATGAACATCATGGAAATCATCAAGAAAGAAAAGACCACCTGCATGGCATATTGCAAGAAAGCCATCATATCGCCAACCTGCAAGGCTGATGCTGCCACCTGGTGGCTGCCCACCCAGATGATGAGCAGTGATAGCCCGCTCATGATGAGAGTCATCAGCGGGAAGAGCGTCACCATCACGCGTCCGACGAAGAGCGAATTTTCCGTCAGGTCTATATTAGCTTTATCAAAGCGTTTGAGTTCGAATTCCTGTGAATTAAAGGCGCGGATGACCATGATGCCAGAAAGGTTCTCACGCGTCACCAGATTCAGGCGGTCTATCAGCGTTTGGATACGTTGAAAACGCGGCAATGAAACAGAAAAAATGGTAATGACCATCACCAGCAGCGTTCCCACTCCCAGCGCGATGATCCAGGTCATCGAAGGGCTCTTTTCAACCGCGCGGATGATGGCGCCCACCGCCATCATAGGGGCGAAGAAGAGCATGCGCATGCCCATAGTGGTGACCATTTGCATCTGGGTCACATCATTGGTGGAGCGCGTAATAAGCGAAGCGGTGGAAAAGCTCTCGAACTCAGCCTTGGAAAAACTCGCGACCTTGCTAAAGATGTCGCTGCGCAGGTCGCGCGCAAACCCAGCCCCGGTGCGCGCCGAAAGCAGGCTGATGATGATGACCGCCAGCGCCACCATCAGCGTGAGCAGCAGCATCTTTCCCCCAATACGCAGGATGTAAGCCGTCTGCAGCTTTTGCGCGTCAGCGCCAAGCGCGATGTACTCGGTTTTTACCGCGGCGGCGGCCGCCTGGGTGATCATGCTACTGTCGAGCGCGTCAAACCGACCCCTGACAATTGAAACCATCTGCTGCAGCCGCTCTGGGGGCAGTTGATGTAGCAGGGCGAACACATCTGCGCCTGCGGGCAGGCGGCTGAGGTCCATACCGCTTTGTTGGCTGAGGGCGGCGGCCTTTGCCGGGTCGCTGGCTGCCTGTTCCAGCATGGATACTGCCAGCAGCGCGCGTCCGCTGAGCGGGTTCAGCGTTTCGATCTGCTCAGGCGTCAGGTCAACACGGGCGAGCGTTTCTCCGCTGACGGCAGCGGGAAAGCGCCGGATAAGCCGGTCATACGCAGGCGAGGAGGGCTCAAGCGGGGTGTAAGCAGCGCGCACAGCCGCCTGTTCATCAGGGGTGAGGAACAGCAGCATACGCTCAAGCTGGCTGGAGCGCAGCACCTCCGGCACAGCGTTTTCGATTCCGCCCTGCTGGATACCGATATTGACAATCTTGGACATGTAATTGGGCAGCGACAGCTCAGCCATGGCCTGCCCAAACAGCAGTAGGATGACCACCAGCACGGAAAGGGTGTAAGGTTTAAGGTAACGAAAGATGCGCAACATACAGGTACAGGTTCCTTTTCGATTGATTCAATCTTCCACAGAAGGTCGGCAGCAAGCGTGCGGCTGCAGGGAGGTGCGTAGTTTATTCAGCAACTCCAGCAGCTGGCGGCGTTCGCCCGCGTCAAGGCCGGCGGCGGCTCGGTTCAAAAAAGCGAAGCGCGCTGGCGCGGTGGAACGAACCAGCTCGCGCCCTGCCGGGCTGATGCGCACCAGCGCGGCGCGGCGATCCGCGGGGTCGGGCGCGCGTTCAATGAGCCCGCTTTCCTCCAGCCCTTTGAGCAGGGAGGTGATAGTGTTTTTCTTCACATCCTGGAAATGGCTGAGACGGGTGGGGTTCACCCCCGCCGTATTGCCGCACTCTTCTTCCATCAGCAGGCGCAGCAGGATGCCCAGCCGCGCGCCGGAAAGCTCTCCGAACTCTGCTGAACGGCTGACCGCCAGGTCATACAGGCGGTTGAGCACGCGGATGCCGCGGGCAATTTCCATCCCCTGGATATCCTCACCGGCGGCCATCTCTTCCAGCAGCCTGCGCATGCGTTGTGGTTTACCTTGAGATTCCGTCAATTCTTCCCTCTTTCAATTAATTAGTTCGGTGGCGAACTATACACCTTTTAGGGCATTTTGTCCAGATATCCGTATAAGAAACCCTGAAAAACACCGCTCATTCTGCCAGAAATAGGCGCCGACACCTGTGCAGACGCTCCCCTGCCTTATTAATGTCGACGCCGGCGCATGGTTGGCGTGGGGCGTGTGGTAGTCAGGAGCGCCTTGCGGCGGCGCAGACGTTTGATATAGACTGGTCGGCTATATACATTATTTATAGTCTTTCACTCTATATTTTGACTGTATAGCCTTTTCGCCTATAATCTGTTATAATGAGCATCAGAAACACAACCGCAGGTCCATCCGATGAACACAAACGTCTCACTGGAACACGCCGTATTAACCGGAGATATCGTTAACTCCTCCAATCTTTTGCCGCGCGATCGGCAGAAACTGTTCGAAACCTTCCACCGGTTGTCTGCCATGCTGCGCGAGCGCTACCCACAGGCTGTGCGTCACGACATCAGCAATTTTCGCGGCGACAGCTGGCAATTGATCATCGCCCGCCCTGAGAAATCGCTCGAAATCAGTTTGTACATCCGCACTTACCTCCGTTTCGCGGTCAGCGAAAGGAAGCTCGACTCGCGCATCGCCATCGGTATCGGTGAGGTGGAGTTCATCCCCGAGAATAACGTCTCCGCCGGCTACGGTTCGGCGTACACAGCATCTGGTCACCTGTTGGAAACGCTTTCGGGCAGCCAGCGAATGGCGCTGGGGTTCGCGGCGCCGGAAGACAGCCTGGCACACAATGCCGCGGTCATCCTGGTGGAACTGGTGGACACCCTGGTGACCTCGTGGAGAGCCAGCCAATGCCAGGCGGTTTATTGGGCGCTGCAAGGGCTGACGCAAACCCAGATCGCCCAGCGCTGGCACCCGGCGCCCATCCGTCAGCCGTCTGTTTCCAACAATATCAGCCGTTCCGCCTGGCCAACCATCAAAAGAAGCCTGATCTTCTATGAAGACGCCATTACCCGTGTATGAAACAGCGACTTGGTAAGCTCATCTCTCGGAGGTAACTTTGATCCACCTGACACTGCTGACGCTTTTACTCCCTATGGCGACCATGCCCGCTCCGGCGCTCTCCGCCCTGCAGGTGGTCATTGTTTTGGCAGGCGCGTTGCTGCTCACGCTGCTGGGCGGTTGGCTCATCGGCTGGTTCCTGCAACCTTTTCAAGCGCAGCTCAATAAAAAGTT
This sequence comes from Chloroflexota bacterium, assembly GCA_012798065.1. GTDB lineage: Bacteria > Chloroflexota > Anaerolineae > Anaerolineales > Anaerolineaceae > UBA6107. Next base: position 33,880 of record JAAZNW010000049.1, on the reverse strand, counting down.
CCGTCCCAACAGCCTGCGCCCGGTATCAGGGTTGAAAGAAGGCGGCAGGTATATCGGCTACCTGGAGCGGCTGTTGATCTTCGTCTTCATTCTCAGCGGGCAGTTCGCCGGGGTGGGTTTTCTTATCACCGCCAAATCCATCCTGCGCTTCGGTGAACTGAAAGACAGTGAGAACCGTAAGCAAGCGGAGTACATCATCATAGGCACCTTCGCCAGCTTTTTATACGCCATCCTCATCAGCCTGCTGGCGCGCTGGCTGCTGGCTTCTTTCACCTCCTGAACCCCGCGCAAGCAATAACGCGGCGGCGAACGCGCTGCCTCATCGGAATCAGCTGAATTCCCTTCCCGGCGCGTCAACGACTGGTTTTTGCCTTGCGTAAAAGGAGTGTAAAACAGAAAAGAACCTGCGCCTGAAGCGGCGCACTCCATTCATTTTCCCCAAAAACTTGCCATTCTGGCAAGTTTTTGCTTAAAAATTTTCCCCTGGGGCAAGTTGACAAAGTGCGCCGGGCGTGGGATGATAGGGCTAACGAAATAGAACATTATTTCTATATGGAGGAGTATGACACAGAAAAAGACCGCAACCACACCCACGCGCGGAGTGCAAACCACCCGCGACCTGACCACCCCTGAAGGGCTGGACCGCGAGATTGACATCTTGCGCGAGCTCATCCACAAGGCTGCTGCCAAACAAAGCGATGATCTGTCGTTGGAGGAGCAGCTCGAGCTGCTCGACACGGTCGGCAAGACCGCTCCCGCGCTGGCGCGCCTGTTGAAAGCCCGCCGCGACCTCAACAACCTGGACCTCGACCCCGCCGCCCTGCTGCGGCAGGCATTGCTGGAGTTGGAGGAGGAGTGGCCAGAGTTAAAGAAGTTTGGGCAGAAGTTCAAGAACAGGTGAAAAGCGGGGCGTGATGTGCCTGAAGCGCCAAATTTTCGCCATTCAACTGAGGACTGCGTGCAAAACTTCATCCCGCACTACAAATGGCTTCTAAGAGAACCCGAACGCTTCACCCAGATGGCTTCGGGGATCACGCTGCGCAAATACCAGCGCGGCGTGCTCAGCGCCATCTTTGATTCAGTGCTCAACGAACGCGGCCTCAGCTTGGTGGTCATTTTTCCGCGCCAGAGCGGCAAGAACGAACTGCAGGCGCAGCTCGAGACCTACCTGCTGACCCTGTTTTCCAACTTCCCGGTGGAGATGGTGAAAGTCTCGCCCACGCTGAAACCTCAGGCACTCACTGCCATGCGCCGCCTCGAACGTACGGTAAAAAAGAACAAGCTCACCCAGCGCATTTGGGTTAAAGAATCCGGTTCCACTTACCGTATCGGCGAAGCGCGCATCACCTTCCTTTCTGCCGCGCCTGAGAGCAACATCGTCGGCGCCACTGCCAGCGCATTGTTGGAGGTGGATGAAGCGCAAGACGTTCTGTGCGTTAAATATGAAAAAGATGTGGCGCCGATGAGCGCCTCCACCAACGCCACGCGCGTTTTTTGGGGCACCGCCTGGACCAGCCGCACGCTGCTGGCGCAGCAGCTACGCCGCGCCCGAGAGGCTGAAAAGCGTGATGGTCTACGGCGCGTTTTCCGGCTCACCGCGGATGATGTAGCTGCCGAGGTCGCTGCCTACCGCCACCACGTGGAAGAAACGGTGGAACGCCTGGGCAGGGCTCATCCCGCTGTGCGCACACAGTACTACTCCGAAGAGGTAGACGGCGAAGGCGGTATGTTCCCACCTGACCGCCTGGCGCGTATGCGTTCTGCTGAAAGCGCCGAAGCCGAACCCCTGCCCGGCAGCCATTATGCGCTGCTGCTGGATGTGGCGGGAGAAGACGCAGTCGCCCGCGCCAGCGATGGCGCCCCTGCCTCATCCAACCCGAGCCGCGACAGTAACGCGCTCACCATCGTGCGCGTTGAACCCGCCACAGAAGGCGTTCCGCTGCCGTGTTACATCCCGGTGCTGCGCCAGCAGTGGACGGGAGTGAATCACACCCGCCTGCACAGCGAGGTGCGCGCGCTGGCGTTGAGCTGGCAGGCGCGGGTTGTGGTGGTAGACGCCACTGGCATCGGCGCCGGGTTGAGTTCTTTCCTCGAACGCTCACTGCCGGGGCGCGTGCTGCCTTTCACCTTCAACGCCGCCTCCAAATCCAAACTCGGCTGGGATTACCTCGGCGTGGTGGATTCAGGGCGCTGGCGTGAGCCACAGCTGGACGGTGAACGTCAGCCAGAGCAGGCACGCTGGCAGGCGCAATTCTTCGCCCAGCTTGCAGCCAGTCAATTCCAGGTGGGCAGCGGCCCGGACCAGCGCCTGCGCTGGGGCGTACCAGACGGAACGCGTGACACCGCCAGCGGCGAGCCAGTTCATGATGATTGGGTGCTCTCCGCGGCGTTGTGCGCCTGCCTGGAAAACCTGGACTGGTCACCTACCTCGCCCTCCTTCATCATCCCCGGCAGCGACCCGCTGACTGGGATGGAGGGGAAATTTTAACAATCGTCAGTTGAGATCAATGACCCGGGCGCCATTTGAGCGCTGGGCGCTTATCAGGCTTCCGGCCTTGGCTCTCATTCACGAAAGGACTTACTTATGTTATTTGGTATTGACGTCAGCCACCACCAGGATTGGATCGACTGGCAAAAAGTGAGAAGCAGCGGCGTGCGCTTCGCCATCATCAAAGCCAGTGAAGGCGAGGGCTACATCGACCCGATGTTCGAGCAGAACATGCGTGGCGCCGCCGCCGCCGAGATCGTCACCGGTAGTTACCATTTCTTTTTGCCGCGTTATGACCCGCTGGCGCAGGCGCGGCATTACCTGCGCACGCTTCAAGAACTGGCGGGAGGCCAGGCAACCCTGCCGCCCTGCGTGGACATCGAAACCCCAGGATTGGGCAAAAGCGGTTTCAACCAGGCGCTCAAAGTATTTACAGAGGAGGTTTTCAGACTCAGCGGTCGTACCGCCATGCTGTATGTCTCCCCGGGCTTCTGGAAGAGCTCTCTGCCGGTGCCGGTGCTTTCAAATTACCAGTTACTGCGTTCAGGGGTTGACTGGGCGGCAGAGCACCCGTTGTGGGTGGCGCATTACACCAGCGGCTGGCCTTGCCAGGTGTATCCCTGGGCTGGCTGGGCGTTCTGGCAGTACACCAGCGCCGGGCAGATCGCGGGTATCAGCACGCGTGTTGACCTGAACCTGTTCAGCGGTACGGCAGCGGACCTTTCCGCGCTGGTGGAATCATGAGCAGCGGCTTAATCGAGCGCCTCTTCCGGCGCAGCATCAACGAACGTGTGCGCGCCGCCCTCAGCGCATTCCCTGAAACAGACGCCACCTTCGCCATTGGCAGCCGGCTGGGCGAGAACCCGGGTGAGCGTTACGCGCCAGACCGCGAGGAACTGCTGCGCCAGGCGCTGGAAGCCTGGCGGGTAAATCCCCTGGCGCGGCGCATCGTGGGGCTCACCTCGCAGTACGTGGTGGGCGGCGGCATCAGTTTTTCTTGCGCGCACGAGCCTACCAGCGCTTTCCTGCACACCTTCTGGCAGCACCCGCTCAACCGCATGCCGGTGCGGGTATATGAATGGTGCGACGAACTGACGCGCAGCGGCAACCTCTTTTTACTGCTCTTCACTGACGCGTCAGGCATGAGCTACCTGCGGGCTGTGCCCGCGCTGCGTGTGCGCGCCATCCACGCACACGCAAACGATATCGACCAGGAGACCGCCTACGAAATGCAGCCGCTGTTCGCAGAGGGACAGGAAGGGGCGCGCTGGCCGGCATACGACGCCCTCCACGACCAACCGCGCGAGGATGGTCGTTTTGAAACAGTGATGCTGCATTTCGCCATCAACCGCGCGGTCGGCGCCCAGTGGGGAGAATCTGACCTGGCACCGTTGCTGCGCTGGCTCAGCCGCTACGCCGCCTGGCTGGAGGACCGCGCCCGGCTCAACCATTTCCGCAACGCCTTTCTGTACATTGTGCGCGCGCGTTTTACCAGTGAGGTCGAACGCCGCGCGCGCCAGTCGGCGCTTAACGCCGCGCCGCCTTCGCCGGGTTCCATACTGGTGACTGACGAGAACGAGCATTGGGACACGCTGCACCCACGGTTGGAGTCTGAAGAATCCGGCCAGGATGGACTGTCGTTAAAAAAGATGCTGGCAGCCGGCGCGGGCGTTCCGCTGCACTTTTTGGCAGAACCAGAAAGCACCACGCGCACCACCGCTGAAGCCGCCGGCGGACCCACTTACCGCCATTTTGAGCAACGTCAGCGTTATTTCCTCTGGCTGCTGGGAGATGTGCTGCGCGTGGTTGTGAACAGGCGTTCAGTGGTCGACCGGCGCGTTTCTCGCCGCGCTGAAATACAGTTGAACGGTGCGGATATTTCCGCCCGCGACAACCTGTCGCTGGCGATGGCAGCCGGCAATATTATGCCGGCGCTCAGCAGCCTGCGTGAACGTGGCTTGCTGGACGACGCCGAATTGCTGCGCCTTTTCTACCGTTTTTGCGGCGAAACCGTGGATGTGGATGAAATGCTGGCACGGGGAAGGCAGGCAGCGCCAGCAAAGGGTTTCAATTGGGCAATTGCTCAAACGCAGCCCGTCAAAATTGACCCCGCCATCGGGGAAGAAAAAGGAGGAAGAGATGACTGACGCCAGGCAGAGCGTTGCAGAGCAGCAGCGCGCGCATTTTGCCACTGAGCTGCGCGCTGTGGCAGAAGACAGCCTTGAAATCATCGCCATCAGCGCTGGCAACGGCAACGGTTGGCAGTTTACCGCGGATGTGCTGCGTGATTCGCTGCCCCTGTGGGAAGGCGCGGAATGTTTTATCGACCACGATTGGAAAGAGCGCTCGCTGCGCGACCTGGCCGGTGTATGCCGTGACCCGCGTTGGTGCGACACGCGCTCTGGGGTGCTGCTCAACCTGCGCCCGGTTGGGCCTGGCGCCGCGTTGCTGAAAGAAACGGCAGCCGCCATGTACGCGGGCGAGCAACCCTCTCCGCGCGTGGGGTTCCCCGCTGACCTGCTGTTCAGCGCTGCCGGCAGGCAGGTGATACGCATTGAAAAGGTGCTCTCAGTGGACCTGGTGATGCACCCGGCACGCGGCGGTGAGTTTTTACCCGTAAACGATCAACCCGGCTTGAACCGGGAACAGCAACTATTCCAAACCAAGGAGAAGCACATGGAAGAGTCAAATCATAATCCGGCAACCGGTGTGGACGCGCCCAGCGCGAGCCCTCACCAGGAAACACAGCGGCAACAATGCGCCAGCCTGCTGGAAATTTCGCTTTCCGCGGCCCGCCTGCCGGCTGCCGCTGAAAACAGCCTGCGGTCGCGCTTCAGCGGCAGCATTTTTGAAGCCGCCGCGCTGCAACAGGCCATCAGTGATACACGCGCGCTTATCAGCGACCTCACCGCAGGCAGCGTTATCCAGGGCGCGGGGCAGGTGAGCGTTATCGCCAACCCTGAAGACCAGGTGAACGCGGCGCTGCATGACCTTTTAGGGGCTGCGCGCCCGCGTGAGCTGGAGGGACTGCAACCGGCGCGGTTGAGCGGCATCCGCGAGCTCTACACGCTGATGACTGGCGATATGGGTTTCACTGGCGGTTATCACCGTGAACACGCCCAATTCGCCGCAACGTCGAATCTGCCCGGGCTGCTCAAAAATGCCATGAACAAACTGATCCTCGATCAATGGCAGGAGCTGGGACGCTCCGGTTACCGCTGGTGGGAACCCTTGGTGCAGGTGGAACATTTTAACAACCTGCAGGAGATAACCGGCGTGCTGGTAGGAGAGGTCACCGTGCTGCCCTCTGTTTCAGAAGGAGCGGCGTACACTGAGCTGGCGGTAAAAGACAGCGCTGAAACCGGCTCATGGGGCAAATACGGCGGTTATGTGGGTTTGACGCTGGAGATGTTCGAGCGCGATGAGACGCACAAATTACGCCAGTATCCACGCAAGCTGGCTTCAGCCGCGCTGCGCCGCATCTCCGCCCTCGTCGGCGCCATCTTCACCAGCAACAACGGGGTTGGCCCGGTGATGTCAGACACTTACAACGTGTTCGAAAGCGCGCATCACGCCAACCTGGGTACCAGCGCCCTGTCTTCCGCTGCGTGGGAGGCGGCGGGAAAAGCCATCTACAACCAGCCGATGGCAGTGGCCAGCGGCGGCAGCGCGCCAAAGCTGGCGCTCGACGCCCGTTATTTACTGGTACCGCGCGACCTGCGCCTGACCGGCATGAACATCCTCTACCCTTCTTTCGCGCATGAAAGCAATATTTTTGCAGAGAACATGCAAAAGGGGCAGATGGGAGATGTGATCACCTGCCCTGAGTTCAGCGATGCCAACGACTGGGCGGCTCTCGCCGACCCGCGCCTGGCGCCAGGCATCATCCTGGGTGAGCGCTTCGGGGTGCTGCCTGAAATCATCATCGCCGACAGCGGAGCCAACGGGGCTCTCTTTACCAACGATGAGATCCGCATGAAAGTGCGTCACTGGGTGAGCGTGTTTGTGGCAGATTATCGCCCATTGTATAAAGCCAACGTGGCCTGATGCTTTTAATCGCAGGGGTGTGCTGTTGGCATCAGCCAATCATCAGTAAAAGCGCAGTACGCCCCTGCGCGAACGAAAACGGGAGAATAAAATGACTTTCCTTGAACAACTGAAAATGATGCTGCGCTCACGCAAGTTTTGGGCGCTAATGGCAGCAATCATCGCCACGCTGGCAGCCTACCTTACGCAGCAGATCGACGTGTGGCAGGCACTGCAGGCGCTGGTGGCGGCGCTGGCCGTCTACTCAACCGGTGTGGCTATCGAGGACAGCGGTAATGCCAGCCGACAGCCCTGAGCTCAAACTGGCGCAGCACCTGGCAGCGCCTTATCACAGACCCGGGCAGGGCAGTCGCCCGCTCTCCTGGCGCAGCCTGCCTGATGGCGGCATGGTGATCATCAGCGCTGACGGGCGCAAACTGTGGTTCACTCTGGAGGAAGCCAACAGCGCCCGTGAAGCGCTGGGGATGAAGCCCGCGCACCCTCCAGGTTTGCCGCCCGTGAAACCAACAAAAAGCCGCGCTTCCGCCATCAGTTCCCGCCCTCCAGCCGGCACCCGCGAGGGCAAGTCAGAAATGATCGTGCTGCCGCCCGACCTGAAGCACCTTGAGGAAAAAATCCATGACAAAGTTCGACGACATTAAAACCCGCCTGCGGGCGCTGTTGGAAGATAACAGCGAACAGCGCTTCAGCGATGACCTGCTCGCCGCGGCAACGCGCCAGACGCTGGAAGAACTGGAACAACGACTCCCGCGCCTGGTCAGCAGCCCCTTCACGGTCACTTCCAGCGGCAGGCAGCAACCCATCCTCTCTATCAGCGATTGCCGCTACATCCTCAGCGTGAGCGCGCACGGGGAGGGCGAAACCACCCGCGAGTTGCAACCAGAGACTCGTTTTACCTACCTGCTTCTCAACGGCACGCCAACACTGCACTTCCTCGGGCAATACATCCCCGCCGCGGGTGAGGGGTTAACCATCCACTACGCCGCGGGTTACACGATCGAGGGTTTGGACGGCTCCCCCAGCACCAGCCTGCCGCCTGCCCTGGATGGTGTGCTGGTGGATGGCGCAGCAGCCCAGGTTTGCCTGCTGCGCGCCGGCAGCCTTTTAGGGCGATACGGCAGCGACCCGCGCGAATCAGCCCGGCTGATGAGCATCAGCCACCTGTGGCGGGCAACCTTTGAACGAGCGCTAAACGGATTAAAAGTGATGCAGGAGTTCGGTTTTCCGCTGGGCTATCCGCTTGACCGGTGGGACAAGGCGGGTAGATGAGCACCTACACCCTGGGCCAAAATTGTCACGTCATCCTATCCCACGCGGAGATCGACTCCGGCGCTCCATACGGGTTCGTATCACCCAAAGACGGAACGGTAAGGGAATGCGGTGCACAGTTCATCCGCCAGGTGGAGAGCGAGTCAACCACGTATACTGACATTGTTACCGGCACGCGCTTGTGGATCAACTTTGATATCATCTGCGCTGATGATCTCCTCGAACCAAACGGAGCCGAGCACACGCCCACCCGCCTGCAAGACTACGCCAAGCTGCTGGACTTTCTCAGCAAGCCTTCAGGTATCCAATGCACCACGCCAGTCGGAACGTTCACCAACCTCGGCGCGCTTGGCTTCAGCGCGGATGAACGCCACCTGCCCAAGCATTCCATCATCCGCGTTCAGCTCAATAACGTAGGTTTTTATTTCCCCCCCGCAGACCCCGAGAAGATCGCCGCATCTGTTTGGGATGGTCCTCTTACTTGGGAGACTTCCTACTGGGTCTGAAATTTTTCAAATGGAGGTAAGCCAATGCCTTATCCTAACAGTTCAGATGTGGCCAGCGGGCAACCCACCGCTGCAGCCCACTACAACAATCTGCGCAAAGACGCTGTGTATCTCGGCAATGTGAGCGCGGATAGCGTAAACCTCGCCACCTTCCTGCAGTCTTTCGTATTGAATATGAACATTGAATACCTGGCGGTTGCCCGCCTGCGCGTGCCTTTTGATTCACAAAAGCCCGCGTCCGTGATGATTTCTGGCTGTATGTTGGTTCAGACCGCCAATATTGATCTTCCCGCCGCCCAATTCTCGGGGGGAGCAGCAGTCTGGTATATATTCGCCAACCGCACCCCGGGGGTTACCTCCTTCACACTGACAGTTAATACCTCGCCCGTGCCCGGTGCGGACCAGAAGTTGATCGGCGAGTGTTACTGGAATGGCACAGCGATCGCCCCGCTCTCCATTCGCTCTTATTCAAACGGCGGGGATACAAGGCTCCCTGCCTATGATAGCGGCTGGTTCGCTTGTTCATACAATAATACATACGCCAAAGCGCACGGCCTGGGTCAGTTCCCCCGCGAGTGCATCGCTTTTTATAGCGCCACGAATGACAATTCAACTTACCGGTGTGGGCCTATATCAGCCTCGAACGGGACGAACGTGATCGACATCGTCTATTGGGACGCCACCAATGTATATATCAAGAACTTTAACCACGCTTCAGCCGGTGCGATCGCCTGCTCCGCGGGGAACGCGGGTTCAGGTTATTACCGCATATTCGCCTGGGTTTAATGAGAGGTCATGAATGCCATACGTGTTGAAGGATAAAGAAGGCCATCTGCTCACATACGGGGAAACATCATTCCCTTACAACGCGGAGAAGGGAGAAACCCTCGCCTTCGTTGAACAATCAATGGCAGAGTATTCGCGCCGCCTGGTGCTGTCGCACAACGGCAGCGCTTGCTTTACGGTCGAAGCCCATCAAGGCGACCCCGCGGTCGTCATTGATGTAAGCACCACGCTTGACCTGCCAAGTGTGGAACTTGAGGTCAATGGGCAATTGCAGACAATCCCCCTGGTAGGCGGCAAAGGCAAATTGGTATTATCAACCGCCAAGCCAAGTGTCTTCATTATCAAACCCGCAGACCGCAAAACCTTTTGCACCGCGGGCTCCAGTGTAATTGTTTTAGAAGTGTTAACCAGGTGACCGGTTATTGAAGGATGACCAGCCACCTCGCCGGATTGGGAAGACCGCTCGCCTGCCAGCCAGGCAAGGTGGTCATCGCCAGGGTAAGAAGAAATCGCCAGAAGCAGATACCCGCGCCTTGCTGGAATATATCGTGCCCAGGTTAGAGGTTCTTGAAACAACATTCTTCAGGCGGTGAAATGGGGCTGCCAAACGACTTTTCAGGTACAATTGTGTGGTGATGGAAACCTGCGCGCCCATAAAGACCAACGATGCCGCTTAAGATAATGGTTCCGCTTGAACGTGTGCAACAGGCGCTTAACAGCAGCCTGGTGCTGGCGTTCCCGAAGCGCTGTTCCCGCTGCGGCGCTGTTCCCGCTGAAGATTACGAAACTCACAGCCTGAGGTTGCGCATCGGGCGCAAACGCCCGGGATTATATCGACAGACCTACAAGGAGGATCGACCATACCGCCTGAAAATACGGGTCTGTCAAACTTGCTACCGCGCCGACTTCGCCACCAGTGTAGAAGAAATGGAAAAAGATGATACCAGCGCAGGCCGGCTGGCGCGAATTTACAGCCGCCTTTACACCGTTGGCGGCGTGGTCGCCTGCGCCGGTATGTTGTTGATGACCCGGTTCATCCCCGCTGATTCAGCGCTTGGCGGGGTAAAAGCCTATTGGCCATACATCGTTGGTTTAGGCGGCGCGATCATCCTCGCCGTTTGGCTGCACCAGCGATACCGCACGCGTAAATTGATCGAGGAGCTGGAATCGGCTGGCGTCTCTTTGGATGCGCGCCCGCGGGCGAAAATTTACACGCCTGTGCCGGAAGATAAAAGCGATCCATCAGCGATTGTGCTGGAAATCAACCTTCACGATGATGACTGGGCGGCGGAGTGCGCTGCCTATTACCATTTTCAAACAGCAGAATACACACCCGGAGTTTTTCAAGGAGAATAAATATGAGAGCAAGCTTAGGCGATGAAAGCGCGCGCGTCTGGCAAGAACCCAACAGCGAATCCATTTCTTTGACATCTATCCACAAGGGCGAAGAATTTGAAATAGGCAAGGTGATCCGCAAAAAGAAAGAGGTTTGGGTCACCATCACCCTCGATAACGGTGTTACCGGCTTCATCTCGGGCGACACGCACATCTTCGCCATTCAGCAAGTGGAAGCCGTCGGTAATGACCTGGAGCTGTATCAGCAGCCTGATAGCTCTTCACCGGTGCTCGCGACCATCGCCAAAAAGACCCTGTTCACCGTGCGCGGAGTGGAAACCGTGAATGAAGAGAGTTGGTATCGCGCGGAGACGGAAGAGGGCATGCAGGGGTACATCAAGTCAGGCGCCAGGCTGCGCGCCAAACCGCAGGTGACCAAAGAAAGCGCGCGCAAGATGATGATCACCGGCGCGTTGTTCGCTGTGGGCGGCGCTGTGCTGTATTTTCTTTTCCCCAGCAACCCCGAAGCAGCCGGGGGTAATACCAGCTTTATTTCATTGGGCCTGATCCTGCTGGGGCTGTTCCAGGTGTTCCAGGGTTTCGCCCAATACCGGCAGCAGAGCAAAAAGGATTAAGCGGGAAATTCGCCACCAGGAGCGGGCTTGTAGCCCGCTCTATTTTTATTAAAAGATAGTATTTGTGGGTACTTTTCATCAAGGTTCGATTATCGAATATTGTAATAAATAACATATTTCCATTGCGGGGTTCATCGTTGAATTAATAGATATCAGCGGTTGACTACTTATCATTGCCAATTCAGTTAGTTTATGTGATCAATTAGGTGGGTCAATCCAGCATTGCCCATCGAGCGAAAATATTGAATTTTTCCATCCAAATTCATTCTCATGAATGATATATCGCTTTGCATAAGTTTTCCCATCTTCTTTGCTAATATAATCTATAAAAACTAAATGTGACTTCGTGTTTGAATATAACTGTTCAGGTAATTCATAAGTTGTAACTTTCACATCTGGTAGGGTTTCCACATAAGATTTAAGTATATTGATCTCTTTATACAGGTCCCCATAAATCATATTCGTTATTGGTTTACAATCTGATGATAAATAATCAGGCTTTGGTGTCTGAATTACGATCTTCACGATAGTCGGTTGTGGTGTGTATGTCGGATATGGTGTTTGAGTAGGAAGTGCGGTTTGTGTCATTGAAAGGGCTTGTCCAATTGCTTCTGGTGAAGGTGAACACCCGACCAGGATAACAAATACTGAGAGTAAAAGTATCGATTTTTTCATAGACTCCCCTTTCTTGATTGTATTGATTATGGCTTAGAGCCGAATCTACACACATTCATTATAAGTGGATATTTAATTAATTAAATTGTTAGTCTCTCGGTACTATAATAGCAGAACCGTATACAGATTTACTATGCATATGCCAACTTGCAACTATCAGAAATGATGACAATCCAAGAAGATTTTTTTATATATGGTTAGTGAGCGCGGAGGGGATCGAACCCTCAACCAACGGCTTAAAAGGCCGCTGCTCTGCCATTGAGCTACGCGCCCAACCTCAAACGCAAAGATTTTATCACGCCCGTTGACAATGGTCAATCATTTTTTCCGTGCTTTTCGCACCAGGCTTTCCAGGCCGCCCAGGCGCGCGTAAAAAAAGGCCGGTCGCCCGGCCTTTTAGGTTTTTTGTTGAGGGTTAGCCCTGCTTCATATAGTCTTCCATCGCCGCGAGCAAAACCTCGATATCCGCCATGCTGGTTTCGCCCATGGTGGCCACGCGGTAGGTCAGGTCTTTGATCTTGCCGTACCCGTTGGCAATGCGCATGCCCCTGGTTTGCAGGAACTTGTTGAGCGCGCTGATATCCCAATTCAGGCTATTTTTGATGGTCACCACGGTCTTGGAGCGGTACTGTGGTTTTGCCAGCGGCTCCATGCCATGCCCACTCGCCCATTCCTGCACCCTCCTGGCCATGGCCGCGTGGCGGGCGAAGCGGGCGTCAAGCCCCTCCGCCAGGATACGGTCGAGCTGGCGGTCCAGGGCAAAGATAAGCGCCATCGCCGGGGTCATGGGGGTGGAGTCTTTGACGCGGTGTTTTTCCATCAACAGCAGGTCAAAATACCAGCCACGGTTGCTCACATTTTCTGCTTTTGCCAGCGCGCGGTCTGTGGCGGCTGCCAGCGCCAGCCCGGGCGGGAGAGCCAGGCATTTCTGCGAACTGGTCAGCAAAAAATCCACGCCCAGTTTGTCCATCTCAATTTTCACACCGCCCAGCGAAGAGACCGCGTCCACCAAAATGAGCGTATCGGGGCTGATCTCTTTCACCACCGCGCACAGGTCTGCCAGTGGGTTCTCAACCCCCGTGGAAGTTTCATTATGCACAATGGTGACGGCTTCGTAATGCTTCTTTTTTAAGGCGTCACGCAGCAGTTCAGGAGTGATGGCCTCGCCATATTCAACTTCCAGTTTATCGGCGGTTTTCCCGTTGGCTAAGGCCACATCGTACCAGCGCTGCGCGAATGCACCGTTAATACAAGAGAGCACGTCATTTTGCACAAAATTACGGATACCCGCTTCTTGCATACCTGAACCCGATGATGCCGCCTGGTATACGCGGAACTGGGTATAGAATAACTGCCTGGCTTTTTCTTCTGTCCCACGAAAAATTGCTTCAAAATCTTTGCTGCGGTGTGGAAGCATCGGTTTGGTTTGGGCTTCCAGCACCTCCGGCGCCACATCAACTGGTCCTGGTACGAACATACGGGTCATACGCTTCTCCTTATTAAGTTGGTTTATTGGATCCGGAAGTTGCCCTTCCGGGTAGTTCTCTTAACGCAGAAAGAAAGACAGCACCACCAAAACCACAAAAAAGGACCCGGCCAGAATGCCAATGCGCTTGAGGTCTTTCTTGACAAAAGAGTAATCGGGGTCGAATTCTGCGGTTGGCGTTCGCGATGCTGCAGCCTTAGGGGTTGCTGTTTCCGTTTTTGCCACCACCGCGGCAGGTGCGTTTGTTGAGCGTTTTTTAACCTTTTTTGCCATTTTATTCTCCTGTTACGTAATTATAATCACTGCAAAATCCCCTGCACCACGATTCGCTTGTTATCCACAAGGTACGGATAGCAGGAGATCAATGTGATCATGCTGTCGCTGGTCTGCGCCAGCAGATCAACTCGAGTAGGTTCCACAATCTGGCTGCTGGTGATGACGTAGGTGAAGGACCTATCCTGTGTGATAATGGTTACCTCGTCACCTTTCTTCAACTTGTCCAGGTCGCGGAAGATCTCGCTGAAGATATCGTTATGCGCCGAAAGCACCAGGTTGCCCTTATCTCCGGGGTTGGCCGTGCCAATATGCTGTCCCACGCCCTTCTTCAACTGCTCCCAGCCATCTCCCAACACCACCGGTGCGCTAACACCAATCGCGGGGATCTGTATCTGACGCGCCTGTTGAGGGCTTTGCGTGGGCACGGGTAGGTTGGCGTAACTCTGCATCAGCGGGCGCAGGTGTTCAGGGATTTCTGCTTCGTTAAAGCGGTTCTCCTGCCCGGATACTGGAGGCACATGCCCTCCTGGCAACACCACCGCGGTGATCAGCGGCGTGGGGGTCAGCGTGGGTTGCTCAATGACCGATGCCACCTGCTGGTTCAGCTCGCGCATGAGCTTCACCCCATTGAAAATGATAAAGAGCAAGCCAATGATGGCGATGATCTCCACCGCGAAGAGGAAGCGATCAAGACCAGTGCGCCGCCGCCTGGCGGTGCGGCGGGCGCGGGAGGCGGTATACTCCTCAGCCTCGATTGCCGGCTCAGGTGTTTCTCCCTCAGCAGGCAGAGGAGCCTCGATCAGCCTGCCGGCTTTCCTGAACGCTTCCAGCCTGGCTTCACGTTCCACGCGGCTCTTCTCCATGAGAAGCTGCCTGAGTTCGCTGGCTGAGTAATCTTCAATCGCGCGCCGCCGTGGCACTGGTTTACCTCTTCTTGTTGGAACCAACGCGTTGATTATAACCGATTTACACACCAGGCTTTCTTTGCAAAATACAACAACCCGGTCATCCGTGTTAAAATGTACCCGTCAATGAAAAGAGGAATGCGCGTGAAGAAGAACTACCTTATCGATATGGATGGCGTGCTGGTAACCGGGAAGACCCCGCTCCCCGGCGCCGTGGAATTTATCGACCGCCTGCTCGCCTGCAAAGTGAAATTCTTGATCCTCACCAATAACCCGCTCTATACGCAACGCGACCTCGAGCACCGCCTCAATACGATCGGTCTCAACGTGCCGGCTGAGCGGATTTTCACCTCGGCGATCGCCACCGCGCGCTTCTTGCAAAGCCAGAAACCCAACGGCAAGGCCTTCGTCATTGGTGAAAGCGGGCTCACGCAAGCGCTGCATGACGTCGGGTATGTGCAAACCGACCTCAGCCCTGATTACGTGGTGCTGGGTGAAGTGACCAATTACAATTTTGAATTGATCACCAAGGCGGTTCGTCTGATCAATGATGGGGCCATGTTTATCGCCACCAATCCTGATTCAACCGGCCCGCTGGAAGCCGGTATTGTGCCTGCCACCGGCGCGCTGGCTGCGCTCATTCAAAAAGCCACCGGCAGAGAGCCTTTTTTTGTCGGCAAACCTAATCCACTGATGATGCGCAGCGCCCTGCGTTACCTCGGCGTGCATTCTGAAGATACCGTCATGATTGGCGATCGCATGGACACAGATATTGTCGCGGGCGTGATGAGCGGGCTGGAGACTATCCTGGTGTTGAGCGGCGTTTCCACCCGTGAGGATGTGGAGCGCTTCCCTTACCGCCCCACGCAAATACTCAACTCGGTAGGCGAGATCAAAATTGCTTGCTGAGGTACGCGTTCGGAGTTCACAATGAACACGAAAACAGAAAGTAAAACCCAACAACGTTTTATCATTTCAATCATCCTCACCGGCCTTATCCTGGTCGCTGAAATTATCGGCGGTTTATTGTCTGGCTCGCTGGCGTTGCTTTCAGACGCCGCGCATGTGTTTTCAGATATTTTCGCGCTGGTATTGAGCTACTTCGCGCTGCGCCTGGTGGCGCGCCCCCCGGATGAGCGGCACACTTACGGCTGGCACCGCGCTGAAGTGATCGCCGCCCTCATTAATGGCGCTTCCTTGCTTGTCATCGCCGTAGGCATCTGGGTGGAAGCAGTCAAACGCTGGCAGGCTCCGCTGGAGATCAAGAGCACGGAGATGATGGTCATCGCGGTTATTGGCCTGGTTGTGAACATCATCGTCGCTGTCATCCTTGGTGGGCACGATCATACGCACGAGCACGGCCACGACCATGAAGGACACGCGGAAAAGCGCGAAAAACGCAACCTGAATGTGCATAGTGCTTACCTGCACGTGCTGGGTGACCTCATTTCTTCTATCGGTGTCATCATCGCGGCGCTGCTCATCCGGCTGACGGGCGAGCGCTGGATCGACCCGTTTATGTCCGTCCTCATCGGCGCCATCATCCTGGTCAGCGCCTATCGCCTGCTGCGCAAATCCCTGCATATATTGATTGAGGGTGTGCCCGAAGGGCTTTCTTTGCAGCAATTACACCAATCCATCGCCTCCGTCAGCGAGGTCGATACTGTTCACGACCTGCATGTGTGGAACCTGGGTTCGAACCAGGTGGCTTTGAGCGCCCATATTGTGCTTTCGGCGGAGTTTTTCTCTCAGCAACCATTGGTGTTGGAGAAGATCAAAAGTCTGCTTGCCGCTGAATACGACATTCACCACACCACCCTGCAATTTGAAGAAACGCGCTGTGGTGAAGGCCACGGCGGCTGCAACTAAGGCCTCAAAGCCAGCCTGAAAAACCAGGGGTTGTGATTTTACTCAATGCGAACAACCCGGCAGGGCTGACAGCCTGGAGATGAGCAAGAATTAACGATAAAGGTGGAAACCCCACTGCCGATGAAAGCATTGCACCTTCAAGATGTTGATTATCAGGAGAAGCGTTGAATGCGCTGGGTGAGAGAGACAGTCCCACAGCCTGATCAAAATCGTTATTACCGTATCGCCATGAGCATCACACTTGGCGGTAATTTGCTGCTGGCCGTGGGAAAGGGGGTGGCAGCCTGGCTATCAGGTTCATCCGCGGTTTATTCAGATGCCGCCAACTCGGTTTCGGACGTGGTCTACTCGTTATTGATGGTGCTGGGTCTGTGGGTTGCCACACGCCCGCCTGATCTTAGTCATCCCCAGGGACATTCACGGTTTGAACCCCTGGTCGCCTTAATGGTTGCCGCCGCGATGGCTTTGGCAGGCATCGAAGCAGCGCGTACCGCTTATATCCGTTACACGGAGCCAGGCCTGAGCGCCATCCGCCTGGATTTGCCCACATGGGTATTGCTGGCAAGCGCGCTGGTCAAAGCCGCGATGTACGCATCGATCACGCGCATCAGCAAGAGGCTTCACAGCCCCGCGCTCGCCACCAGCGCGCGCGACAATCTCAGCGATGTCCTGTCTTCCCTGGCAGCCTTTGTGGGGGTTCTGGGTTCCAATTATATTCACCCCCTGGCAGACCCGGTGGCGGGGTTCCTGGTGGCTGTTTGGATCCTGCGGAACGCCTTCCTCGCCGGGCGGGAGAACCTGGGTTTTCTCACCGGTAAGGGCGCGTCGCAAGAGAAAATCAACCAGTTTGTCACCGCCGCTGAATCCGTGCCTGGTGTGATCAAGGTGCACCACATCGTCACCGATTATGTGGGTCCGCGGTTGATGCTCGATTTGCATATCAATGTGGACGGCAACAGCACCGTAAATCACGCCCACGAAATATCCGATGAAGTCACGAAAAGGCTCGAGTCCTTTCCTGAGGTCGACCGCGCCTATGTGCACATTGAACCGCATGACTGGGAGGATGACAAATCGCCCACTTAATCAAACACATTCTGCGATTGGTTTTTCCATGGATCAGCGCCAGGTGAAAGGTGAAGAATGAAAACCCGCCCGGCCCAATTCATCGATGAGCCCATCCAGGTCGAATTCGATTCGCCGCCCACTTTTGATAAAAAACCGCCCTGCCCTCAGCGCTTTCGCTGGCGTGGTCAGGTGTTTACCATCACCTCGGTCGTGGAAGAGCGGGTGGATTACGCGCGCCGCGGGCGCATGTCGCGCAATATGGCGCCGGCTCACCTGGCCAGCGCTTCGCGCTCTGGTTCTTGGGGTGTGGGGCGGTTTTACTTCTGCGTGATGGTGGATTCAGGGCAAATTTTTGATCTCTACTACGACCGCGCCCCTAAAGACGCGGATAACCGTATGGGAGGTTGGTTCCTCAAAGGCGAACGCCTCTCCCAGTCATAAGCAGAACAAAAGCGCCTGCTTGGTTATCGTCCAATATTAATTATTCTTATTCATATATTGACATTATTGATTATCATGGTAGAATATACTTAATATTATTAAGGTTTGATTGGTATTTTAGAAAACAAAGTCGTGAACAACTGGCGAGAACCCCCCCCGCAGTGCGCGTTTCTTTCTATCAAACCAATCGAAGGAAAATACCATGATCAATAAAACATTGGATCAATGCCCCGTATGTGAATCTGAACTGATGATCACCCGCCTGTATTGTGTCAATTGCGACACCACCATTGAGGGTCACTTCGCTGCTGAACACACCCCTTTTGGCAACCTCACACCTGAGCAGATGCAATTTTTGCTTACCTTCGTTAAGTGCGAGGGGCGCCTTAACCGCATGGAAGACGAATTAAACCTCTCTTACCCCACCCTGCGCAGTCGCCTCACTGAAATCGTGCGCGCGCTCGGTTACGAACCAGGCAAAGATGAAGGGCCCGCTCAACTATCACCAGAGGGTAGGCGGGATATCCTGGAAAAGCTTGACCGCGGCGAGATCTCTTGGGAGGAAGCACGGGCCATATTGCGCGGCGAGAAGTTCATCCCTCAGCACAACGCGGCAGAAGGGGGCAGGTAATGGCAACTGGCGAAGAAAGACTGAAAGTATTAAAAATGGTGCAGGAGGGAAAGATCACCGCTGAAGCGGGCGTTGAGCTGCTCAAAGCCCTGGACGCCGCCAGCAAGAAAGCTGAAGTTGACGAACGCGCTGCGGTGAATTTTCCTTGCAAGGGCGGCGGAAAATTTTTCAGGGTGCGTGTGACCGATACTGACACCGGGCGCACCCGGGTGAACATTCGCCTGCCTTTGGGCATGGTCAATGCCGGCTTGCGCATGGGTATGCGCTTTTCTCCCGAAGTGGAGGGTCTCGACGCCGCGCGCCTGGTTGAGGCTTTGGCCTCCGGCGAAACCGGAAAGATCGTCGATGTGTTAGATGATGAAGACGGCGAGCATGTCGAGGTTTATATCGAGTAATCTGTAAGCAGCCCGGGTTCGCCTTGATCCCGTTTGTTGCCCGGCAGTAGCCTGGCGCAGCCCGCGCGGCTGAAGCGCCTTTAGCGGTGGGCTGGTTCCATCATCACTCTGATGGCGGTACTTCCTTAAGCACTGCTGTCATTCTCCACTTATTTTCCTTGGCTATCAATTCGCCTGACCTGGTCAACCCCTTCCATTCAGGCCGTTATTGGTTTCATACTGCCGACTGGTTGGCAAAACTTTAAATACAAACGGGACGGCAGCTGGCCGTCCCGCGCATCCATCTTCTTTACCGGTTACAGGTTGTAAATTTCTGCATATTTCGCGCGCAGGTAGCGCATATATGGGTCTGGGCGGATGCCTGTGCCAGTGACCTTTTTGATCAACTGTTGCGGCTCATACTTGGCACCATGCCTGTGGATATGGGTGCGCAGCCAGGCGAGCAGGTCATCAAACTTGCCCCGGCTGATCTGGTCTTCAAGATCTGGGATGTTTTCCATGATTTTTTCCCACAATTGCGCGGATACCAGGTTACCCAAGGCATAGGTGGGGAAGTACCCGATCATCCCGCCTGACCAGTGCACATCCTGCAGCACGCCTAGGCGATCATTGGGCGGTGTAACACCCAGGTATTCTTGCATCTTTTTATTCCACAACCCCGGCAGATCCGCCACCCGCACGCTGCCGTCCATCAGGCCGATTTCAAGTTCAAGCCGCAGCATGATGTGCAGGTTGTATGTGGCTTCATCCGCTTCGACGCGGATAAGGGAAGGCTCAACTTTGTTGATGCCACGGTAATACTGTTCCAGGCTGACGCCCTTAAGCTGCTGCGGGAATTTTTGCACCAACCTGGGATAGAAGAACTTCCAAAAGGCTTTCGAGCGCCCCACCAGGTTTTCCCACATGCGCGACTGCGATTCATGCACGGCCATGGAAGCGCCGTCTGCCAGCGGTAATCGCCGCAAACTGGCGGAGAACCCCTGTTCGTACATGGCGTGACCAGCCTCGTGCATGGTGCTGAAGAGCGCTGACGCGGCGCGCGACGGGTCAAACCGTGTGGTGATGCGCACATCGTTAATCCCAAAACTGGTGGTGAATGGATGAACCGATTTATCCTGCCGCCCGCGGTTCCAATCGTAACCAAAGCGGGTGATTACCTCCACGCCAAAATCCCACTGACCCTGTTCGTCGTAAGGGACGTGCATGAACGCATCATCGATCTCGGGTTTGGCGGCGATTTCTTTTAGCAACGCCACCTGCTGCGGTCGCAGCGCGTCAAAGATCTGTTGCACCTCCGCTGTCTTCAACCCGGGCTCAAACCCGTCCAGCAGCGGGTCATAAACGTGGTCGTAAGGCTGGAAAAAAGAAGCGTATGCGCGGCGCAGGTCAACCACTTTTTCAAGATGGGGTTGGAAGATGGCAAAGTCGCTCTTTGCTCGCGCCTCTTCCCATGCCATTTGCGCCAGCGTGGTCACGCGGGTGAAATCCACCACCCATTCCGTCGGTACTCTGGTTTCTTTGTCATAACGGTGTGCCACGCGCTGAATCAGGCAGGCGTCATCTGAATCCGCATCCAATGTTTGTGCGTAGGGTTTCAGTTCTGCCAGCAGTTCTCCCATTTCTTTGCAAGTGAACTTCTGATGCGCCAGGCTGGCGATCGTTTCCAGGATATCTCCGCGGTCTTCTCCGCCACCGCGCGGCATATACACCTGCTGGTCCCACCCCAACACGGCTTCCGCGTGTCCCAGGTCGGTGACTTCCATGATCATGCGCTTAAACTGATCTAACTTTTTTTGCATCATCTCTCCTGTCATGTTCAGGCGACTTTCCAGCGCAGGGGTTTGCCAGCGAGCGCGTTGAGGATTTCTTCCGCGATATCGTTAGCCGCGCGCGCCTGGGCCTCAACGGTTTGTGCGCCAATATGGGGTGAATCGATCACGTGCGGGTGCGCCACCAGCTCGGTCGCCCCAGGGGGTTCGTTCGCGAACACATCCAGCGCAGCGCCCGCAGCGTGACCTGAGTTTAAAGCAGCCAGCAGCGCTTCTTCATCAATAACCCCACCGCGCGCGGCGCACACAATGTAAACACCCGCTTTGGTTTTGGCAAGGGCTTCAGCGTTCAGCAAATTGCGTGAATCAGCTGTGAGAGGCATGTGCATGGTGATCATATCAGCAGCCGCGAGCAATTCATCCAGGCTCACCGGTTCACCACCGCGCTTCTTGATTTCTTCGGCTGAAACCAGCGGGTCATAAGCCAGGATTTTCATTTCGAAGGCTTTGGCGCGCGTTGCCACGGCTGAGCCAATGCGCCCGAAACCAATCACACCGAGGGTTTTGCCAAATAGCTCGCGCCCTTCGAATTCTTTTTTCAACCATTTACCCGCTTTCATTGAAGCATCAGCGCGTGGAAGTTCACGGACAAGGCTCAACATCAAGCTCAGGGTCAGCTCGGCAACTGCCACGGTAGTGGCCAACGGAGAATTCACTACGGTCACCTGGTACGCTTTCGCGGCAGCCAGGTCGATGTTATCCACCCCAACGCCTGCCCTGCCCACCACTTTTAAATGGGGCGCGGCAGCCAACACCGACTCCGTCACCTTGGTGCGACCGCGAACGATCAGGGCGTCATACTGCCCCACGACCTTTAAGAGGTCCTCCGCGCTGATCCCTGATTGGTCTGTTACCTCTGCCGCAGACCGCAAGATCTCTTTTCCGTTCTCTTCCAATCCATCCGTCAACAGCACCTTCCAGGCAGCCATTCTTACTCCTTGTTTTTGTATAGACTGTTGGGGGAAAACCCCCATCCATTTTACCTTATTTCATTAACAGCGCCTTTTTTTGATGAGAATTTCGCGCATTTTGGAGGTGGTACAATCTGCTCATGGACGCTACCACGAAAAAAGCGCTCAGCCGCGTTAACCCGCGGTTGCTTCAATCGGAAGCCATTCAGCGCTGCAGCCTTGCAGATTGCAAAGGCGCCTGCTGCGTCTTTGGCGTGTGGGTAGACCTGCGCGAGGTCGATGATATTATGCGCAACGCTGCCATCATCCTGCCGCATATGCCGCCGGACTGCCGCGTACCCGGCGAGTGGTTTGCCGCGGTGGAAGACAGAGATAAGCGCAGCCCAAGCAGTCGGGTCATCCATACAGCGGTAGAAAACCGGGCTGAGCATTACCAGGGAACCGCCTGCGTTTTCTGCCTCGCGGATGGCAAATGCGCGCTGCAGGTGGCGGCGCTGGCAAATAACCTGCATCCCTGGCGTTTTAAACCATTTTATTGTGTGCTGCACCCCCTCGACCTGGATGAAGAAGGCAGGATCACGTTAGACGCCGCAGAAGATATGGTGAACGAGCAGGGAAGTTGCCTGAGACGCGCGCCCAAACCCATCCCGTTACTCGATACCTTCGAGCCGGAGCTGAAATATCTGCTGGGTGAACAGACTTTTTCCTGCCTTAAGCAGTTCACTTCACGAAACACCGAAGATGAGCCGGAGTAAGACCGCCAAGCTTTGCCATGGGTGGGGGAAAAACCGTGATAGGTTGAACAGATCTTTTTAAGATAAAATATATCTGAATATGATGATTCGAGGAATTGTGCATTGAAACCAAGACTGAGCCTTGCCGTGTTGATCCTCACCGCCGTTTTCGCTGCTTTGTTTGCGCGGGTACAGGGGGTTTCCGCGCTCACTTCCCCCGGTAAAAGTGAAGCTGATAGCGCCCTGTGCCTGCCCGAGACAAGCGAAGAACTGATGAACGGCTGCCTGAAAGCCGGCCCGGCCGCGCGCCTTGAAGAACTGGCCGCCAGGGGAATCCCCCCGCAGGGACGGCAGCTGTTCGCCTCGCGGACGCCGTATGAACTCGGCGCCACACCCTTCTCTTACGCCAAACTGGTCGATGACCAGGAAATTCCCCTGTACGCCACGCTCGCTGACGTCGAAAGTGGTAAGCCCAGCAACGTCCTGCCAAAAAGCCGTACCAAATACGTGGCGTTAATGAACAGCGCTGAGACCTCGCGTGGTCGTTTCTTTCAGATCGCCACTACCGAATGGGTGAGCGTGGAGCTCGCCAAGAAAGTCGCGGCGACCAACTTCCAGGGATACATTCTTAAAGAAAGTCCGGATTTTTCCTTTGGCTGGATCATCAATGAAACAACCAGCCGCGCTGGTCCTGGTTACGAATACCCCGAAACCGGTGTGAACTACTGGCGGCTGGACCCCGTTATGGTTTATGACTCTGCAGTGGTCAACGAGACCGAATGGGTGATGATCGGCTATAACGAGTGGGTGGAACACCGGGTTATATCGCGCGTCATTCCCAACTATCAGCGCCCCGCAGGCGTGCCAGTTGACAAGTGGATTGAGATCAACCTGTATGAAAACACGCTGACCGCATATGAAAATGGTCAGATGGTTTTTGCCACCCTCATCGCCTCAGGAGTCAACCCTTTCTTCACCCAGCCTGGGGTGTTCCAGATTTACAAAAAACTGGAATCCGACCCCATGAGCGGTTCTTTCGAAGTCGACCGCTCCGATTACTACTACCTGGAAGAAGTACCTTACATCATGTATTATGACAAAGCCCGCGCGATCCACGGTGCTTACTGGCAGCCGTTCCTCGGCTACCAGAACTCGCATGGATGCGTCAATCTCAGCGTGGCAGACGCGCACTGGATGTTCAACTGGGCGAACGATGGCGACTATGTGTACGTGTGGGATCCATCAGGGAAAATCCCGACCGACCCCAGCTTCTACGGAGACGGTGGATTTTAGGGCTTTCTTCTTTAGTGATGACTCATTTCTTCAAAGAACAGTCAGCCGACGTTCAACCTCATAAAGTTGCCTCTTGAACACAAGAAGGATAAAATGAAAATAAAAAAATGGGTTTTCATCGCCGCGATCACCGCCCTGGTGAGCGTGGGCGGCAGCGCCTGCGCACCAGCTGCAGCAATCGAAAGCACTCCTCAACCAACACAAACCCCTTATGTGATCGTGGTAACTCCTACAGCAGCGGAGGTTTCTGCCACACCTGAGCCTACCGAACCCCTTGCCGCGCCCGATGCGGAAACACCCCGGGGTGAAGAACCGCCCAAGTACTTCCGTGAAGAATTCGATGGAGGTCTTGACGATTTTGAACAGATATTATGGACAGGGCGTTTCGGTAAAGATAAGATTTACACCGAAGATGGAAAATTAAAGGTGCGCCTCAACGCGATGTACCTTGCGCCTTACCTCACCTATGACCCGTACACTTACACGGATGTGCGCCTGGAAGTAAGCGCTGAAAACCTGGCATATAACGACAACCACATCACCCTGGTGTGCCGCTACGATGAAGAATTAGGCTGGTACGAGTTCAATATCAGCAGCAATGGGCTCTTCCGTATCAATTACTACGACAACACGCTCGTTAAAGGTCACGTGAAGTTATGGAACGGCGGTTCCAACGACATTAAAATGGGCAGACA
Organism: Chloroflexota bacterium; assembly: GCA_012798065.1. Lineage (GTDB taxonomy): Bacteria > Chloroflexota > Anaerolineae > Anaerolineales > Anaerolineaceae > UBA6107. The sequence goes on along the minus strand of JAAZNW010000049.1, from coordinate 9,606 downwards.
GATCAACAAGATCACCGCAGAGTGCATTGGTACTCAACTCTCGTTGTATGTAAACGATGTGCTCCTCAAAACCGTAGAGCACAAAGACCTGAGAGAAGGGCGCGTAGGGCTGGGCGTATCCTCTTTTAACCAATTCCCGGTGAACGTGGACTTTGAGTATTTCGATATCAGTCAACCGTAATTGTCCAGCACCTCAGAAGACCTGACATGCCAATGCATGGTGCGGATGGGGCTTGAAATAAAAGAAATCTCGTGTACTATATAAGTACCATCCAAAATTAGATAAGTAAGACAACAAGGAGAAAGCGATGAATAAAAAAGCGTTCATCTCATTGATGATGATTGCCCTGGCTTTGACCTTGCTCGTCTCCGCCTGTGGCAATTCCAAAGGAGCAGCCACAACCGAACCCCCTCAGGTCATCATCATCACTGCCACACCCGAATCTCCTCAGGTCATTATAATCACTGCTACATCCGAGGAAATGGCCCCGCCGATAGTGGCAACTGAACCTCCCGCCGCCCCGCCAACGGAGCCACCAGATGCGGCAACTAGACCAACGCCGCCATTTGGATACGAACCAACGCCGTTCATAGCAGAAGACAGCGCGCAAGGAGAACGGTACTTCCTGGATGAATTTGATAATGGGTTGGACCAGTACGACCACTTCATTTACGACATCACTGTAAAAGTAAATAAAATTTTTAAAGAAAACGAAGAACTTGAAAAGAAAATCAAAGTCGAGCTTGAAGACGGTACTATTGAATTCAATATCGAGCGGTACTATCTCAACTACTATATGATTTATCGACCCCAGGTTTATGAGGATGTGAAAATCTCTGTTGAGGTCGAAAACCTGGGTTTCCCTGCCAGCCAAGCAGCATTGGTCTGCCGGTATGATGAGGAACTTGGCTGGTATGAACTCATTGTGAGCAACACAGGGAGATGGAGGCTGTATTATTTTGATAAACCCCTGGTGAAATGGAACTTCTTATCGGATGGCGGCGCTGAAAAGTTCCACTACGGCAAAGACACCAATAAATACACCCTTGAATGCAAGGGCAAAGAGCTCTCAGTTTACATCAATGATGTCTTTTCTCAAACCGTGACCAATAAAAACCTCAAGAAGGGCAAGGTGGGTTTTTCAATCCAGGCACCCAAGTCTTGGACCATCATGAACGTTCCCTGGTTTGAGGTCAGCGAACCATAAGACCAGCGTATCAACCAAAAAAGCGGGGAGTCCAACTCCCCGCTTTTTGATGAAAATGTTCCCGCTTCTCAGTCTCCGGTAATGAACCTGCCAATCACCATAGCGCTAAACAGGCCCGCGGAAAGCAGGATCCCCCACAGTAAGCCGCCGCTCAACCTGGAATCTTGGAGTTCGTAACCGGTGGACGTTTGCTGTACCAGCAGCAGCGGCCCAGCCATCCAGGCAAACAACGCCCCTCCAGCCAGCCCGCCCAGGTGCCCCCAGTTATCAATCCCTGGTTGCAATCCGATGAGCAGATTCACAACCACGATCAGCACCAGGTTTGAAAGCATGGCGCGCGCCCGCGAACCGAACAACCTCCTGTTGCGGTAAATAAAAACGCCTTCGGCAGCCACCAGCCCGAACACCGCCGTTGAAGCGCCCAGCGAAGGGTTTGGCGAGAGCAGGAAAGAGAGCGAATTGCCGCAAAAAGACCCGATGATATAGAGCACCAGGAACCTGCCATGGCCGTAGTAACGCTCCAATGAACTGCCCAGCGAGAACAAGGCGTACATATTAAAAGCGATGTGCAGCAGGCTGCCGTGCAGCAGCGCGGGGGTCACCAGCCGCCACAGCTCGCCGCGCAGGATATAGGCATTGATCTTCCCGCCGAGCAGGAAAGGCCAATCAACGCCGTCGTGGCTTGTGGATTGAGAGAGCAACTGTAACAGGAACACCGCAATCGTGATGCCAATGAGCCCATAGGTCACCCATGGTTTTCTAACCGGCAGCCTTACTGTAACAGGCGTCCCCACCGGCGGTGGCTGAGGCTGCTGTTCTTCCTGAGAGCCCGCGAAGCGTTCCATCAGAGGATACGGCGGTGTTTCACCGCCATATGTTCGGTTTTAATAATGGAAACCACGTCATCCACCGCCTTTTCGATCTGTCCATCCGGGTTCACCACCACATAATCGAACAACCCGATCTGTTTTACTTCTTCACGGGCTTTCGCCACGCGCAGCCGCAGGTCATCTGCTGACTCAGTGCCGCGCCGCGTTAGCCGTTGGTACCATTCATCAAAAGACCCAGGAACGATAAAAATCAGCACGGCCTGCGGATACTGCTTGCGCAAGGTTCTGGCGCCTTGCACGTCCACGCGTGCCACCACATCCTTGCCGCTCGCCAACGCTTCTTCTATTTGATGGCGCGGAATCCCCTTAAGATCAGAATATACCACGGCGTGCTCGGCGAACCAGCCTTCGGCTTGCCGGGTTTTAAATTCATCTGGGGTGAAGAAAAAATAGTCCTTCCCATCCACCTCTCCTGCGCGTGGCGCGCGTGTGGTGGCAGTGATCACCACATGCAGCGGTAAGTCGCGCTGCTTCAGCCCTCTGATCACGCTGTCTTTACCGACCCCTGAAGTGCCGGATATAACGATGAACAAGGGCTGCGGGTGGATTAGGTCAAAAGACACCTCTTCAGAAGACATGCTGAACCTCTCAGGGGAATTTTTACACAGTTCTGATATGCTGTGATTATAATGGATAATGTCAGTAATCAACTGAGGTAGCTATGCCGATCTATGATTTTCGTTGTTCCAGTTGCAAGCAGCGTTTTGAAGTGTTCCTCACCTACGCGGAATATGACCACCATCAGACCGCCTGCCCCAGTTGCGGTTCCACTGACCTGCAACGTGTGATCCGTAAGGTGCGCGTCGCGCGCGGAGATGCAGGACGCCTGGAGTCGTTGGCCAACGACAGCGACCTGGATATGATTGACCATGATCCCAAAGCGCTGGGGCGCATGATGCGGGAGATGAAAAACGAGGTAGGGGCAGATGACCTTCCGGGTGAGTTCGATGAGGTGGTCAGCCGGTTGGAAAAAGGGCAAACCCCCGAGGAGATCGAGCGCGATTTACCAGAACTGGGGGAAGAATGATCACGCCTTTCAGTCTTTCCCTGCGAGGCACGTAGCGCTCAGTGCGCGAGCGCTTTCTGCAGGTCAGTAAAAGAGTTCATCCAGGCGATGCGGCGCAAAAAGAGCGCCAGTGAACCCGCCTGCTCTCTCAACGCGCGCACTGCCGGACCTACCGGGTCTTCTCCGACTGCCCCGCCAGGCATATCCGCATAAGCGCCATGAAAGGCAAAGTAAGCCTGGTTCAGTTTGCGGATCATATAGCCGTGCTCCACGAAGACCACGCGGCGTTGCTCCATATATTCTTCGGCTTCTTCCACCTTGCCCTGCGCCAGTAATTCATCCACCCTTACGCGGGTTTTGTGCATCTCCTGACGAAAATCAAACTCGTTCACGGCAGTTCTTTTTAACCACGCTTTCGGCGTTTTGTTTTCGCCCGTGTCATCATCAGCATAGTAGCGCCGCATCACTTCGCGGCTGATCTCCTTCCCAACAATCGAAGCAGCGGTCTCGTTCATGGTGCGCAGCTCAGCCGTGGTGTCATAGTTCCAACCCAGGGGATGCAGGGTCAGGTAATTATGCGTCCACTCGTGGGCGATGGTGTCAAGCGTCCATTCGATATTCGAAGAACGCTGCACCATGGTGGGGTATACGCCAATCCCGCCTACATCCACCACCAGCGCCGAAGCATTCATATAAGACGACACATTTTCTTCAAGCCTGGTGATGTCTTCCAATCCCAGGTCAGCCAGCAGGGAGATGTTGACTTCCTGGCGAATCGAATCGCGCGGAGATACGATCAGGGCTTTTGGAAGCGGCGAAGAATGAAAAAGCACCGGGGGGAGCGGCTGCGCCAGAAAACCAATCCCCTCGTCTGCCATCACGCTGGCAACTTGGAATTGCAAGATGGCTTCCACCAATGGGGATAGACCATCCAGCGACTGTTGCAGCGCGTGCTGCTGCCTGATCAGTTCAGCGGCGGCTGCCGCGGCATCACTGATGGCAGGGTCTGCGTATACCAGTTCCACCCTCGCCTGCACAACTTCCAACGCCTGCACAAGCGTAAAGTAGCGCTTCACCAACCGGGTTTGCTGTTCCTGCGGCAGTCTTTGAACGGGGTTTAACAGCGCTTGAGAGGCCTTTTGCCCTGACGCATTTGCCAACCAGGCGATATAATCATATTCGATATAGGCAGTGAACAGCCGCGCCTGGTCCAGCGGATCCGCTAAAGAAACAACCGAGCCGCATAACAACACCATCATCATCAATAGCGGGACCGCAATCCCGGTATATTTACGCCAGGTCATGCGCAAATTATACCTGTTCACGCTGAGCGCATTATCATTAAGAGAAGGCATTAAGTTCCTATGAAAAAAAGTTTGACAAAAAAAACCATCCTGTTCATCCTCCTCGGTCTCGCGGCTGCCGGTGTGATTGCCTACCTGGTGCTCAATACCCTCAGCGCCCGCAAAGCTGCCGTCGCCGAACTCCAGACAGTTGAAGTGACCAGGGGTGAACTGGTTGCCATTATCGGAGCCACCGGCACAGTTCGCGCCAACCAGAGCGCGGTGCTCGTCTGGCAAACCAGCGGCCGGGTTGGTACCATTCACGTGAAGACAGGTGAAAAAGTTGCTGGCGAGACCATCCTGGCAGAACTTATCGAATCCTCACTGCCGCAAAATATCATTTTGGCCCAGGCAGACCTGGTGGAAGCCCAACGCGCACTCGATAACCTGCTGGATTCCAACCTGAGCCAGGCGCGGGCGCAATTAAGCCTGGCCAACGCCAAAGACGCTTACGAACGCGCCGTATGGTCAAGCTGGCATGGAGATACTGCCCGTACCACCAACCAGAATAAGATCGACGCAGCCCAGGCTGCAGTGACCCTGGCTCGCGACCGGGTGAACACCGCTGAGGAAAACTACGACAAAGTGGATGAACGCGATGATGACGACCCGCTGAAGGCCAACGCGCTCAGCACGCTGGCCAACGCGCGTGAAAGCCTGGATAAAGCCATCAAAGACCTCGATTACCTGGTGCAGAACCCCAATGAAAAAGAAATCGCCATATCAGAGGGCAAGGTTGCGGTAGCGCTGGCGGAATATGAAGACGCCCAACGCGAATGGGAACGCCTGAAGGACGGGGCGGACCCCAACGATATCGCCGCGGCCAAGGCTCGTATCGCGGCGATTAAGGCCACCATGGCGCTGGCGCATATTTCCGCCCCCTTTGGCGGCACGGTCACCGAGGTCAATATCATGCCCGGTGACCTGGTTACCAGCGGAGGGGTGGCTTTCAGACTGGATGACCTCTCTCATCTGCTGGTGGACGTGCAGGTTCCCGAGGTGGACATCAACCGTGTCGTGGTCGGTCAGCCTGTTGAGCTGACCTTCGACGCCATTAACAACCAGGCTTACCAGGGCAAGGTGAACCGTGTGGCCCGGGTAGGCACGATTGAATCCGGGCTGGTCAATTTTAAGGTCACGGTCGAGATACTCAACCCTGATGAGCAGGTGCTGCCCGGGATGACCGCTGGGGTGAACATCATCGTCAGCCAGCTGGAAGATGTGTTGACCGTCCCCAACCGCGCAATCCGCCTGGTAAATAACCATCCAGTGGTCTACATCCTGAAGAACAACATCCCCACTGAAGTGAGCATCACCATTGGCGCCTCTTCAGATTCGATGAGCGAAATCCTCTCAGGGGACCTTAAAGAAGGGGATAAGGTCATTCTCAACCCGCCTTCCTCCTTTATGGATGTGCATTTCAGCGGAAGACCGCCTTTCTAAGGCACCTTTATGGAACCCGTCATTCAAACGCATGAACTGACCAAAATTTACCAGCTTGGCGAAGTGTCCGTGCACGCCCTCGCGGGGGTCAGTATCACCATCGACCGCGGCGAGATCGTCGCCATTATGGGTCCCTCGGGCTCAGGCAAGTCCACGTTGATGAACCTGCTGGGCTGCCTTGACCGACCCAGCAGCGGCACTTACACGCTGGATGGAGAAGAGGTTGCCCAACTGGATGACGACCATCTGGCAAACATCCGCAACCGCAAAGTAGGGTTTGTCTTTCAGAGCTTTAACCTGCTGCCCCGGCAAAGCGCGATCGAAAATGTAGAGCTGCCCATGCGTTACGCGGGGGTGACAAAAGAGAAGCGCGAGCGGGCGATCGCCGCGCTTGAATCGGTTGGCTTGGCTGACCGTATGCACCACCGCCCGCCCGAACTCTCCGGCGGGCAGCAGCAACGCGTGGCCATCGCCAGGGCGCTGGTGAACAACCCCGCCATCTTGATGGCTGACGAGCCTACCGGCAACCTTGATTCTCGTTCCGGTCAGGAGATCATGGAATTGCTGTTGAAATTGAACCAGAATTCAGGCACAACGTTGATCATCGTCACGCACGATCAGGGCGTGGCTTCCAACACTCAGCGTGTCATCCGCTTAAAAGATGGCCTGGTAGAGGGAGATACGCCATGAACCTCTGGCAGGCGATCGTGGAGGCGCTTGAAAGCCTGTATTCCAACAAGCTGCGCTCATTTCTGACCATACTGGGAATTGTCATTGGCGTCGGCGCGGTCATCGCTATGATGGCAGTTGGCGCTGGCGCGCAGGAAACCATCACCGGTTCCATCAGCGGCATCGGCAGCAACCTGCTATTCGTGATTCGCGGTAATCCTACTGTAGAGCTCACCCGCATCGAGCCCCTCACCAGTGAAGACGCAGAAGCCTTCCTTGACCAGTTCCAGGCGCCATCCGTAGCGGGTGTGGCGCCTGTGGTAAATGGGTCACTCGTGGTCAGCACGGCTGGTGAATCCACCCGAACGACCGTTTACGGGGTGACCCCTGCCTATCAACAGATAAGAAATTACGGGTTAACAGAAGGCGTTTTTATTTCTGAAGAACAGCTGCTGGGCAGGTCTTCTGTGGCGCTCATCGGTCCAGACACCGCTGAAAAACTCTTCGGGCGGCGTGAAGGGTTGGTCGGCGAAACCCTGCGCATCGAAGGGCAGCCCTTCCGCGTGATAGGTTTATTAGAGACGAAAGGCGGCTCATCTTTCGGCTCACAAGATGACCTGCTCATCATCCCTCTCAGCACCGCGCAGGCGCGCCTCATCCGCCACCCTGATAACCGCCTGGATATGATCCTCGTGCAGGTTATCTCGCCCGAACTGACCACGCAGGCAACTGAAGAGATCGCTCAAATCCTGCGCAGCCGCCACCGTACGCGTATTGGGCAGGATGACTTCACCATTTTTTCGCAAGATGATTTTGTAGACCTGGCCAAGACCATCACCGGTGTGCTCACTATCTTCTTGGGTGGTATTGCCGGCATCTCGCTGCTAGTCGGCGGCATCGGCATTATGAATATAATGCTGGTTTCGGTAACAGAACGCACCCGCGAAATTGGGCTGCGCAAAGCCCTCGGCGCGCGTAAAAAGGATATCCTGATCCAGTTCCTCACTGAATCCTCGTTGTTGAGCCTTTTTGGCGGCATTATCGGCATCGGGCTCGGGTGGCTGATTTCTTATGTGGTCGGGCGTATCGCGGTGGCCAACAACACCCCTTTCACCCCCCAGGTCAGCCTGGATGCCATCCTGCTGGCGACGCTTTTCTCCACCGCGGTGGGATTATTCTTCGGTCTTTATCCGGCAAACCGCGCGGCCAACCTGGAGCCGGTAGAAGCCCTGCGCCACGAATAACGCCGCAGACTGAGCCAGCGAACGAAGCCTGGATCGGTAACAGCCTGGTTCTTTTCTTCTGGCTGGGCTAACAGTTTATAAAGGCTCTTCAGGGATCACGATCAACAGGATGAGGTACGCCAGCAGCGTGCCGCCCACAAAGAGTAAACCCAGCACAAACAACAGCCGCACAAGCGTGGGGTCAATACCAAAATATTCGCCCAGCCCGCCGCAGACCCCGCCAATCTTGCGGTCAACCCTCGAGCGGTAAAGCTTTTTTGTGTTGTTATCCATATTCATCTCCTGTGATATCCTTCATGTTGTTTACGCTTCACCGGTTAGAAAGTTGCAGCGCTGAAGAGAGGGTTGAATCGTGTACAATAGAATAGCCCGGTGAAGATGCCCGCTGAAGGAGGAAATATGGCTGAAAAAACACAGGCTGAGAAACATCAGATCATTCATCTACTTCAACAAATTCCGTTCGACGAGACTGAAAAAGCTTTATGGATGGAAAACGTGGAAGAAAATGGCGTTACAGAGGAACTTCTGGACGAAATGCACACAAAGCTGTTGGCGCTCCCGCAGGAAAAGTTTGCCAGCGAATGGGTGAAAGCCAAATTATCGACCGATCTCGCCAGGGTCGCCCGTCAATGGCGCATGCAGCGCGCCAGCCGGCAATTCAAGCACAACCGCTAAAGAACCTGCCCTGCCACCCGGGCGCAAAATCCCGGGTGGCTTTTTCATTTTTTGGGTACAATCAACAAATCGATGAACCAAGACACTGAAAAAATCAATTTGCGCGAAAGGCTGGTATCAGATACCTATCTACTGCTGGCCGCCATCATCTGGGGTGCTGGTTTTGTCGCCCAGCGTATGGCTTCATTTCACCTGGGCTTTAACGCGTTTAATGGTATTCGATTCTTGCTCGGCGGGTTGGTGCTGCTGTTATTTGTTTGGCGGCGTTTTCGCGCCTTCAAAGGTGGTTGGGGTTGGGTATTGCTTGCTGGAGGGGTGCTGTTTTCTGCCAGCTCGCTGCAACAGATTGGCATTGGCACCACTTCTGCCAGCACTGCCGGCTTCATCACCGGGACCTATGTGGTGCTCGTTCCTGTCCTGCTGGCGTTGTTCTGGCGTCAACGCACGCCAGTGGTCACCTGGGTTGCTGCGCTGGTAGCGCTCGCTGGTACCTACCTGTTAAGCACTGGCGGGACTGTGCTGATCCCCTCCACGGGCAGCCTCATCCTGCTGGCTGGCTCGGTGGTATGGGCGCTGCACGTGATCGTGGTGGGGCTGGCAGTGAAAAAAATCGACGTGCTTGTCTTTTCTGTGGGTCAGTTTTTGGTTTGCGGTTTGATCCACCTGGTAATGAGCATGTTCATTGAACCGGTGAGCATGCCCGCACTGCGCGCCAGCTGGCTGCCATTGCTATACTCATCTTTGTTCTCGGTCGTGCTGGGTTTCACCTTGCAGGCCATCGGGCAAAAGAAAGCCCCTTCAGCGGATGCCGCGCTCTTATTGAGCCTGGAAGCGGTGTTCGCCGCCATCACGGGTGTGCTTTTCTTGAACGAACAACTAAACCTGGTTCAGGTGATTGGATGCGTGGTCATCCTAGGCGCGATCCTTTTTGCACAACTGATCGTGCTCAAACAAAATCGAAAGCCTTTGTGATGGGCTTGAACGATTTTCTGAATAAGTTCAGATACATATGAGACAAAAAGGCTAGACAAAAAAGAGCATCGAGGTCATCCTTAAGGGTGACAAACCAAACAAAAGGAGAGAAGCCTCGATGCGCATACATTGTATCCCAAAAGAATTTTATTATCT